>QOPK01000053.1 GCA_003331685.1 Halieaceae bacterium
CACACGCCTGGCAACCAGGCGATGCACTCATGTGGGACAACGCCTGCACGATGCACCGCAGAGATCCTTTTGATCCCGCGCATGCCCGTTTGATGAAGCGCACCACGATCCTGCCGCCCGCAGAGCTGGCGGTGCCGTTCTAACCCGGAGGTTCCTCTGCCGCCCGCAGGGGCGGCGATAGATTCAGTCTTCAGCGCCACCCTCTGGCTGAGTCGGAGGCTGACAGCCCGTCGCACAGCACTGGCCCGGCTGCTTCTGGCGGTTTGGTGCACCCGAAGAGCCGGATTCGGCAACACCGCGATCCAGCAGTCGCTCCACCAATGAACGCCGCTCCTCGATGGGGTACCGCCGATAGATCTCGCGCTTCATCGCCTGAGGCGAACCACCCCCGTGCAAACTGATAACGGAGTACCAGCCGCCGGTTGATGAGGCGGTAATGTCCTCCATGAAACGGGCCACTTGCATACGTTGGTCGTACGGGATGTCCGGGCGCCCTGCCAGCACTGAGGCGAGGTCCCCGGAGGTCGCAGGGTTATGATCTTCATCCGGCCCGGGTAAGGCCACGATCAACCCGCCAGACACCTCGTGCGCAATGCGATGCATGTCATAGATCTGCGTGGCCAACAGCAACTTACCGACGTTGGAGAAGACAGGTTCCGGCATCCACGACCCGCAGGGGTCCTCAACGCCATAGACCGACGCCGCCACGCCGCAGGCAAAGAAGCCTTCTACCAGCTTGATCAGCTCGGCCATGCTGTCTCGCAAGTGGGGGACGGTATCCATATCGAGACCGTTGGCCTCGGTCATGAGAGAACCGGCACCGATCAGCAGATCTCCAAAACCGGCACGCGCGCCGATGCAGCTGTGTCGGTGGTGGTTGGCGTAGGACGTCACCAAATGCTCGGTGTAGTCATGCTCACCCGCAAAGAACACCTGATCCCAGGGCACCAGTACCTGATCAAAATGACACACGGCAGTGCTTTGGCCATATTTGGCGCTGAAATGCGCTGCCGCCTCACCGGGCCGGCCCGCCGGCCGCGAAATAATCGTCAGCCCCTTGACATCGATGGGTACCGCACAGCAGACCGCAAAGTCGGCATCCTCCTTGCGCATGGTTCGGCATGGCATTACCAGCAACTCGTGCATGTAGGGGCCACCCGTCACAATGGCTTTCACGCCTGAAATCACGATGCCATCCGCACGCCGCTCAACAATGTGCACGTAGCTATCAGCAACCTCTTGATCCCCGGGCCGCTTACTCCGATCACCCTTACCGTCCGTCATGGCGACACCGAGGGTCAGATCTTCATCCTGAATGCGGTGTAGGTAGGACAGGAAGCGTTCATGCTGCTCACCCCCGGTGTCCTCGGTCATCTGCCAAGTGGCCTGATAGATGGCATTGAGCGCATCGTGGGTCAGGTAGCGCTGTGCGCAACCACTCTCGCGGCAGACCAGTCGCACCGCCTCCAACTTAGAGAGCAGGTCCTCGCTATGCCGATTGATGTGGAGCATGCGGTTCACGGTCTTACCCGAGGTCGCCTGCTCGGCCAACATCAAGCCGCCGTACTCAGGTTTCTGGGCAAACTCATAGGTCACGCCGACCGCTCGCACGCCCGGCTGCAGCCGCGGGTCATCCGCGACCGACTCGACAAGGTCCCCGTCGACATACACCGTGGGGCTGTACTCGCGCAAACTTTCTTCGTAATCGGCCGCGCTCATGATGCGACCACCAGCTTTCATTAACATGCTTCGCTCCCGGAGGGCTGTTGCGCCGCCCTGTTGGATTCAGTGCGCAACAGCGCCGTCAACTCTGCTACGTCATTCATTTCATCAAGGTTCAACATTGAGTTCCACAACTGCTCGGCCCTGTCAGCTGCAATGGTCAGCGCACAGTTATCGAGGAATTTGGCCTTCACCTGCTCGGCAGGGAGTAACTGTCCCTCCGCGCCCCGATTCACGGTCTCAAAATGCTCAAGCTCAGTGCCGTCTGTCAGAGTAATTTTAACGCCACCCGAAAAAGTGTCGGGGTAGCGAGACCGCGCGTCATGCGCGCAGACAACGCGCTGCGCCAACGACAGGACCTCGGGGTCCATCCGCGCGGCGTCCTCAAGGTCAGCCAGACTAAAGCTGCCTTTGCACAGCGCGGTGGCCACCGCATAGGGCGCACTAAATTTGGCGTCATATTCGCTTTGGGGCGCTCGCTTTGCCTCAATAGGGCTCGCCACAACACCAAACTGCCGGTCATCGAGCAATATGGTGACTGACTTGATTATGTCAGGCGTGATTACATGCTCCGATCGTAGTGCCAACGCGGCATCAACAGGCGCATGATTAAAGTGGCAGATGGGATAGGGCTTGATGGCCACGGTACGCAACGCCCAATCGCGGAACAGTTGCGACGACACCGCCTCTGTCTCCACCGAGGTGCCCGGCGCGTAGAGCGCATAAAAACCGAAGCGCCCTCCGTAGGCCTCGCCGGGTCCCTGAAACCCAGATACACCGAGCGCCGCCGCTTGCAAGGCAGCGGAGGCTGCCCAACCAGGGTGTAGTCGCTTGGTCCAACTGCCATCGTCCAAAAACGCCATGCTGCCGCTACTCAGGCTGAGCGCCACGCCCTGTGCACGCACCAAGGCGTCGCTGTCTGCTCCCATCATGCGTGCTGCGGCGACCGTGGCGCCAAATACCCCCACGACACCCGTGGGATGGAAACCTACCTGCTGGAACACGCCCCCAGCCTGCGTGCCCAGCATCGCGTCGACTTCGATCGCGATTAACGTGGCAAGGAGTAGCTCTGCACCACTCAGGCCGCGATGCTCAGCCAGCGCCAGTGCTGCGGGAAACGCACTGGCGGAGCAATGCACGACCGATGCCAAATGGGTGTCATCGTAGTCCAATCCGTGAACCAACAGCCCGTTCATCAGGGCTGCGTCGCGCACAGACGCCGTCGCAGACTGCCCAATAATGGTTGACGCACCGTCGCTACCTAGCACGCTCAGCGAGCTCAGAGAGATGTGCGCAAAATCGTAGGCACGCGAGGCAAAGGCAATACCGACGGCGTCTGCCAGACATAGCTTGAGATAGGCCCACACGTCTTGCGGGACCTGATCCCTCTGCAACGTGGCCACGCGATCAGCGATTGCACGACTCAACGGCGCAGTTTGGTGGGTGAGCGGTGATGCCTGCATCGGGACCTCCGGAAATGTCCGGACATGATACACCAACCGTATGAGGATGCCGACCGCGGATCCCGCTATTGGCCTGTCAGCCCAATAGTGAGTCCGCCAACGCCAGAATGCGCTGACTTTTGTAGACAATCGGATAATCGATGAAATAACCGTCCAGCTGAATGGAAGCCGAGCCCTCTGCCTCGGCGGCCTCAAACGCCTCCACCACGGCACGGGCGTGGGCAATCTCCTCTTCGGAAGGTGTGAATACCTGATGAGTTAAGGGAATCTGGGCAGGATGGATACAGAGTTTGCCGCCAAAGCCGAACTGTTTGCCGTGGCGTGCGGACTGCAAAAACCGCTCATCATCTTTGATCTGCAACACCACCGTGTCGATCGGCGGCTCTAGATTGCCTAGACGCGCGGCATGAGACAGCTTTGCTCGCGCATAGGCCAACACCGACTCATCAGCGTTCCATTCGTAATTCAGATCGAGCGTGTAGTCCCCGCCGCCAAACGCCATGCGCTTGATGCGGCTGTCGGCAGTGGCGATCTTCCTCGCTCGCTCTACCCCTGCTGCCGTTTCAATGATCGGCATCAGGTCCAAGCTGCCCACAGCCATCCCTTGCGCCGTCTCGGCAGCGGCGAGCACGTTTTCCAGCTCGTCGAGACACGCCCGCGACTCCACCTTTGGCAACACCACACCATCTAGCCATGGCCCGACGGTGGCTTTGATGTCCTCGGCGCAATAAGGCGTATCGATGCTATTGACGCGAACGTAGTGCCGGGTACCACTGTTAGGACGGGCGGTGAAAGCATCCACCACGCACTGCCGCGCAGCGGGCTTTTCACTTATCGCCACAGCATCTTCCAAATCGAGGATGACGGCATCGGCGCCCACCTCAAAAACCTTTTCCACGCGCCGAGGATGATTTGCGGGTGTGAACAGGAAACTCCGGATGGGCGTGAAATCTTCAGGTGTCATCTCAGTTGCTCCAAGACCAGTGATCGGCGGTCTGCCAACCGCGGGTAAATTCGAAGGTGTAGCTAAAGTTGCTCGCTGGGTGCTCAGAGATCGACACTTCGAAAATGCGCCCGCCTCTGCCTTCATAAAATCGACTGACGCTAAGCGAGGGCGCGCCTGGCTCGACACCGAGGACCGCGGCTTTCCGAACAGACAGAACCCCAGCAGTCAGGCGAATTGTGATGTTCTCGATCGATTCCTTGAATGTCTCGGCGATCATTTCGTAAACAGGGCGTGAGCTCGTACCGAGACGCTGAGCTATCGAGCCGTATTCAGGAATGACATAAACGTCGGCCAAGCAGATGGGCACGCCCTCTTCCCCCAGCGTCCTCAAGCCCGCAATTTGCACCCATTCGTCTCCCACCTGACACCCTAACTCCCTCGCCAACGGCTTATCCGCATTGATGCGTTCATCGGAAAGTAATCGAAAAATGCTGCTATCGGGATAACTGAAGAGTTCCGATGGTGAGCGCACCATTTGCACGAAAGCAGGTGACGCCTCAGTGGAAAGCACCAGCGTGCCACGCCCCCGCTGTCGTTTCACAAGCCCCATGTCTTCCAGAACACGCAAGGCCTCACGAATCGTGTGTCGGCTGGCGTCAAAGCGATCGATCAGTTCCAGTTCGCCAGGTAAAAACGTGCCGACGGGGAATCTACCCTCGCGAATACCGGCCAGCAACGTGTCCGATATTTGCCGATAAAGCGGCACTCTGGACGAGGCCTGAGCACCGCCATCGGCCTGTTTTTTTGCCTGCTCACCTTGCATGACAGATCTGAACCCCCCAGACTTGATTTGTCCAGACATTTTAGTTGCTTATAGGGTGACCACAACCCGTTCTATCGCTCCCACAAGGTATTTGATCATGTCCAAAACCTCTGCCAAAGCGCGCTACGCTCACCAAAGCGGCCGTCACTACGAGGACTTTACGGTGGGGGACATCTATCACCACCTGCCTGGAAGGACGATCTCGCAACACGACAACGCCTGGTTTACCTTGCTGACTATGAATACCCATCCACTCCATTTCGATGAGGAGTACGCCGCGGAGACCGAGTTCGGTCGACCGCTGGTCGCGAGCCCACTGACGGTGGCCATCATTGTTGGCATGAGCGTATCGGATGTAAGCGAAGCAGCCATCGCCAATTTAGGCTGGAAAGAAATCAAATTGCCCGCCCCGGTATTTCCGGGCGACACCCTTTACGCCAACACGGAAGTGCTGGATAAACGTGAGTCACGCTCCCGATCCAATGCGGGCATCGTCAGCGTGCTCACCCGCGGCATGAACCAGGATGACACCGAAGTCTGCGTCTTTGAGCGGCAGATCCTCATTCCCAAGCGCAACTCCGCTTAAGCCCATTTTTCAGGAGATACAGCATGAGCCACGACGCGTCGGTCGAACAACAGATGTTGGCCACCATCGACAAATGGGTCGAACAGGAGCTGCGCCCTATCGCGCGCGAGTTCGATCAGGCAGACGAATACCCGGTTGACCTGGTGGAGCAAATGAGAGCGCTGGGGCTCTTTGGCGCCACGATATCTGAGGAATATGGCGGGCTGGGTCTGAGCGCCTCCACGTACGCACGGATGGTCTCGCGGATATGTGAAGTTTGGATGGCACCCTCGGGCATCTTCAACTCTCACCTGATCATGGCGAGCTGCGTCGAGCGCGCCGGCACACAGGCCCAGAAGGAGCACTTTCTGCCCAAGTTTGCTACCGGAGAACTGCGCGGCGGTATTGGTCTAACGGAACCCGATGCAGGGTCAGACCTGCAGGGCATTCGTTTGGTTGCCAAAAAAGACGGTGATCACTACGTGCTGAACGGCACTAAGACGTGGATTTCCAACGGTATCAACGGCAATTGTCTGGCGGTCCTAACCAAAACTGATCCCGGCGCCTCACCTCCACATCGCGGCATGAGCCTTTTTATCTGCGAGAAGGGCGAGGGCTTCAGCGTCGGCAAAAAGCTCAAGAAGTTGGGTTATCGGTCGATTGACAGTGCCGAGCTGATTTTTGAGGACTTCAGGGTCTCCGGGGACAATTTGGTGGGCGGAGAAGAGGGCAAGGGCTTCCAGCAGGTTGCAGGTGGCTTGGAGCTGGGGCGCATCAATATTGCGGCGCGCGGCGCAGGGATGGCAAAGGGTGCAACCAATATGGCCCTCCATTACGCGATGGATCGAAAAACCTTTGGCAAAGCCATTGCCGAACATCAGGCCATCCAACTGAAACTGGCCGAAATGTCGACTCGGGCAGCCGCGGCTGAATTATTGGTGCACCAGGCCGCCGACAAATTTGATCGCCGCGAGCGCTGCGATCTGGAGGCGGGGCAGGCCAAATTCTTCGCCTCTGAAGCGGCAGTGCAGAACAGTCTCGATGCGATGCGGGTCTTTGGCGGCTACAGCTACTCACCCGAGTACGAGATCGAACGCTTCTACCGAGACGCGCCGCTCCTGTGTATTGGTGAGGGCACCAATGAGATCCAGCGCATGATCATCGCCAAACAGATGGTGGCGCGGGCCAGCTGATCAATCTAGTACCGTCATGAACTCCGCGGCATCCAGCCGCTCGGTGCGGTAACTGTTCACCAGCGCATTAGGGTCCGCGTAACCGAGCGACATGCCGCAGACTAGCATCTGCTCATCGGGGGCCCCCAGAACCGGCATGACGCTGTCGTGGTAGGAGCAAAACGCAGCCTGCGCGCAACTCTCCAATCCCGCTTCCCGGGCCGTCAGCATGAACGATTGTAAAAACATGCCGTAATCGAGCCAGCTGCCCTGCTCCATATCCCGGTCGATGGTGAAGAAAAGTCCTACTGGCGCGCCAAAAAACTGGTAGTTCTGGACACGATATCCCTGAACCGCTTCGGTATCCTTTCTGTCGATACCCAATAGGCCGTATAGGCCGAAGCCGGTTTGGCGGCGTCTGCCGATGTAGGGCTCGCGCCACGCGCGCGGATAGTAGTGGTACTCGTATTCACCCTCGTCACCAGATAGATACCGGGCCTCGCAGGCGTCAGTGATACGGGCCTTGGTCTCTCCCCGCACCACATAGACATGCCAGGGCTGAATGTTGGACCCGGACGGTGCGCGCCCAGCAATGTTCAAAAGTGCTTTTATCTGATCGTCAGTGACTGGTTTATCACTCAGAAAAGCGCGAATGCTCTGCCGGCCGACGATGGCCTCACTGACGCGCATGATTTAACTCAAGCGCACTGCTTGGATAGCCAAGTGTGGGCTCTTCCGCCTTGGGGGGCACCGATCATCTCGCTCAAGAGCGCAACCGCCTCCAGAAGCTTGGGCATATCGAGTCCGGTATCGTAACCAATCGACTCGCACAGCATCGCCACGTCTTCGGTGGCCACATTACCTTTGGCGCCAGGCGCAAAGGGACAGCCTCCCAGCCCCCCTGCCGAGGCGTCAAACTGACGGACACCCGCCTGAAGTGCCGCGTAAACGTTGGCCAGACCCATGGCACGGGTATCGTGAAAGTGACATCCCAACCGCTCGGGTCCGTATCGATCAACCAGCTTTTGCATCATAGAGTGCACGGCGGCAGGATTGGCGGCACCAATGGTATCGGCAATCATCAAACGCGCTGGCTGGTGTTGCATCAAGCGGTCCACCTGCTCCAGCACCAGCGATTCCTCAACGGCTCCCTCATAGGGGCATTCAAACGCCACCGCGAGATAGGCGTGGATATCTACGCCCTCGGCTGCCGCACGATCCAGAATCTCCTCCCCCATGATGAAGGTATCGTCAAGGCCTTTGCCGATATTGTTCTGGTTCATCTCTTCGGTGGCCGCCAGCGCGATGGCATGGCTGCGAATCCCCGCCATGACCGCGAGCTCATAGCCCTTCATATTGGGCACCAGCGCACTGTAGGCAAGCTGAGCAGGAGGCAAATTGGCAGCGATTTCGTCTGTACCCGCCATCTGCGGCACGGCTTTTGGCGACACAAAAGACCCGATCTCAAGCTCGGGTACGCCAGTTTCGGCTAGGGCGCCCAACAGCGCGATCCGCTGCCCAACAGTAAGGTGCTTGGGCTGCGCCTGAAGCCCGTCGCGAGCCGCAACCTCTTTGATAATGACCTTCTCAGCCATGGTTATCTCCTTATATGGGGAGGTTGAACGCTCCGCCAACTGCACCCGGCGGCGCCAAGTGTAGCGCCACTGGATGAGCGCCACCACTCAGGGCTAGGGTCGACTCAGCTTAACGGCAATTTGACAGCCGTATCAGCGATGGAGGTGGCGTCGACCTTAAAGTCCACGCGGTGATCTCAGCGCCGCTCATTCATGCCGCGCACAGGGTGCTTAAAGCGGTAAACGGCTCGGTTATCAAGCTGGCGATCATGCAAGGCAAAGCACGGACATTGTCCGCTAATGCTGCTCGCAAGATCGTCACTCCTTGCTGGTCGATATCGAATGAGATCACGCATCATGAGATAGTAACGGGGACACCCCCTAGGACGCCAGTCATGTCAGACCGAAAAGCATTGGACAGAATCGCCGGTGGCATGGGCCAAAACCCTGCTTTGATTATTGTCGACGTGGTGGTGGGGTTTACCGACCCAGAATGTCCATTGGGTTCGGAAGCCGACACCGTCGTAGCAGCCAATGTTGAGCTGATGAATGCTTTCCATAAGGCGGCCCTGCCTGTCGTCCTGACCACCGTGATCTATCACAACGCCGAGCAAGCTTCCGTCTTCCGAGCAAGGGTGCCGGCGCTTAACTTACTGACCCCCGACTCAGAATGGGTCAAGTTTGATCCGCGGTTACCCATTTCCCCCTCTGATCTTCAGTTGGAAAAACGTCATGCTAGTAGCTTCCACGGCACCGATCTGGATGACTGGTTGAAAGCAAAAAAAGTAGACTCTGTGGTGGTCACCGGCCTCACAACCAGTGGCTGTGTGCGCGCGACTGCAGTGGATGGATTACAGAATAACTTTCGCGTTCTGGTGCCGCGGGAGGCCTGTGGTGATCGGGATGAGCAGGCCCATGAAGCCAACCTTTATGACCTCAATGCTAAATATGCTGACGTCGTCTCAGTCGCCGACGTGCTCGAGTCACTGCCCCGCTGAGTCCGCTTGCTGTGCAGCAAATTGCGCTGACTGTTCGGGCGTCGCCTCGGCCTGATACTGCGCCTTCCACTCGTCATATGGCATGCCGTATACTATCTCCCGGGCTGCCGCTTTATCCAAGGTAACTCCGTGCTCTCCCGCCGCTTCTGCGTACCACGCAGACAGGCAATTACGGCAAAAGCCGGCCAGATTCATAAGGTCTATGTTCTGGACGTCTCTGCGACCGTCGAGGTGTGATAACAGTCGGCGAAAAACGGCCGCTTCTATAGATTGTTGACTCATTTTGGGGTTCGTCTCCTCTCATTGTGGGGCACATCGCTCACCACCATTACTCAGTCGGCGCCTCCGAGCGCGCCAAAATCAGCTTACGGATCATCGCTCCTTGCCCGGGATATCGCCAAGTTCCATCGGGTAACGCCTCCAGCTTCCACCAAGCGACGTCTGCCACCTCCAGCGGACGGTGAATGCGGGGCTCCGCTGAGGCGGGCACCGCGCACCAGTAAAGATGGAAGCCATTATCGAAAACGATAGCTAAATCGCCAGCGCGAGCCGTCAAACCCGTTTCTTCAAACACTTCTCGCTCCGCACCACATCGCGCCGATTCTGACGCGTTAACACTGCCGCCGGGCAGCGCCCATTCATTAGACCAATCTTTGACCAGCAGTGCGCCCCGCGCATCCCAGACCAGACAACCTGCGCTCGGCGCTGAGCCTAAGTCGTCGGGTGAACTGCAGGGCGGCGGTGCTTCTCCACAAGCCGCCACCAACATCAGGAGAAGAAATACGCCATTAAGCCTCATACACCCAATCCACCGCGTCGTTTCCCACCGCAATGCGCAGCTCGTCCAGTAACGCATCGCTCGGGTGTACCTGCCAGGCGCCACCCAGACGCACGGCTACGGATCCTTTCGGCTGCACATATTCCATTACCACGGGGCACTGCCCGCCAACTGCAGAGCGAAGCGTGTTGGCTAGCAAGGTATTAAAACGCTCGTCTACTCGATGACTGGGTACCCTGAGGCGCAGTTGCGACACTCTCGCTTTGCGAGCCTGCTCCAGCGATCGAACCGATTTGGTGCGCATCGCGAGACCGCCATTAAAGTCATCCACCTGCAATCTGCCATCGAGCAAGACAATGCGATCCTTTTGCAATAGATCTCGGTGTTCCGTAAACACGTCGTTGTAGACCGTGGCTTCGATCTGCCCTGAGCCGTCATCCAGTGTCAGTACCGCCATCGGCCCCCGCTGGGTTTTGATGGTGCGGATGTCGAGAATCAGTCCAGCCACCACCGCTTGATTGTTGGCCTGCAGCTCGCGGATACGACGCGGAGCGAACTTCCTCACCTCAGCCTCGTAGGCCTCCATGGGATGCCCGCTAAGGAAACTGCCGAGACTTTCTTTTTCAGCATTCAACAACTCCGTCAAAGACCATGCCCGAGCGCCTCTATGCTCATGGTAGGGGTCCTCTGTGCCATCACTGGCTGCCATCACCTCGCCGAATAAGTCATCAATCCCCGCAGCCGTGTTGCTGGCCACCTGCTCGGCACCTTTAATGGCATCATCCAGCGCCGCCAGCAGCACCCAACGCTCCACTCCCAATTCGTCGAGCGCACCACTCTTTATCAGGGCCTCCAGTGCCCGACGATTCACTTTTCGTGGGTCCGTTCGCGCGCACAAATCGAATAAACTGGTAAACGGTCCGTCACTGCGCGCCGCCAGCAGTGAACTGATAGGACCCTCTCCCAGCCCTTTTATCGCGCCCAGTCCGTAGCGGATCTGCCCCTCTTCATCGACCGAGAAAGCGTATTGCCCAAACTGAATTGACGGCGCCTGAACCGTGAGACCCATCCGTCTAGCCTCATCGCGGAATGTTAAAAGCTTGTCGGTATTGTCGATCTCGGAGCTCATCACCGCGGCCATGAATTCAGCAGGGTGATGGGTTTTAAGCCAGGCCGTTTGATAAGACACCAGAGCATAGGCGGCTGAGTGAGATTTATTAAAGCCATAGCCGGCAAATTTTTCGACCAGATCAAAGATCTTTATGGCTAAAGTGGGATCGATACCCTGTGCCGCCGCACCCTCCTCAAAGACGCTGCGCTGCTTGGCCATCTCCTCAGGTTTTTTCTTACCCATCGCCCGCCGGAGCAGATCGGCGCCACCTAGCGTGTAGCCCGCAAGCACCTGCGCAATCTGCATCACCTGCTCCTGATACAAAATGACGCCGTAGGTGGGCTCGAGGATGGGTTTGAGCAATTCGTGCTGATACTGAGCATCAGGATAGGCCAGCTGCTCGCGGCCGTGCTTGCGATCGATAAAGTTCTCGACCATACCTGACTGAAGAGGTCCGGGTCGGAACAAGGCCACCAATGCAATGATGTCTTCGAAACAGTCGGGACGCAGATTTTTTATCAGCTCCTTCATGCCGCGACTTTCAAGCTGGAATATCGCCGTGGTGTCGCCACTCTGAAGCATCCGAAAGACCTCGGGGTCGTTAAGGGGAAGGCGATCAATGTCTAGCGCCGTCTCTCCTCGGGTATCGATCATCTGGATCGCCCACTGAATAATCGTCAGCGTGCGCAGGCCCAGAAAATCGAACTTCACTAAACCCGCTTCTTCAACATCATTCTTGTCATACTGCGTGACGACACCGCCACCGTCTTCGTCGCAGTAAATGGGCGAGAAGTCGGTCAATTCACTCGGCGCAATGACCACACCGCCGGCGTGTTTGCCCGCATTGCGCGTCACCCCCTCTAGCTGCACCGCCATATCCCAAATTTCCTGCGCCGAGCTGTCCTCTTCTAGGAGCTGCACTAGCTGATCCTCCTGCTCCAATGCCTTTGACAGGGTCATGCCCACTTCAAAAGGGATCAGTTTGGACATACGATCTGCGAGACCATAAGGCTTACCTTGTACCCGCGCCACATCGCGCACCACCGCTTTGGCGGCCATGGTGCCGAAGGTAATGATCTGCGATACGGCCTGGCGGCCATAGGTTTGCGCCACGTACTCAATGACTTCATCCCGCCGCTCCATGCAGAAATCCACGTCGAAGTCAGGCATCGAGACCCGCTCTGGATTCAGAAAGCGCTCAAACAGCAGGTCGTATTCGATCGGATCTAGGTCGGTGATCTCCAGCGCAAAGGCCACCAAAGACCCTGCACCGGAGCCTCTGCCGGGGCCAACCGGAATATCCTGTTCCTTGGCCCAGCGTATAAAGTCCATGACCACGAGGAAATAACCGGGGAAGCCCATCTGGTTGATGGTATTGAGCTCAAACTCAAGACGCTGACGATACGGTTCCAACTGCTGT
>QOPK01000054.1 GCA_003331685.1 Halieaceae bacterium
CGCAGACTTTGTGACGGAGGTCGACATCGCATCGGAGAAGGAAATTCTCTATCAGCTGGGTAAAACTTACCCCGATCATCGCTTTCTATGCGAAGAAAGCGGTCTATCTGGGAATGAGGACTCCGAATACACCTGGGTAATTGATCCGCTAGACGGCACCAGCAACTTTCTGCGGGGCATCCCCCACTACGCGATCAGTATTGCCTGTTTGCATCGCGGTAAGATCGAGCACGCCGTGGTCTACGACCCGGTGCGGCGGGAAGAGTTTATCGCCTCGCGCGGCCGCGGGGCGCAAGTGAATGGCCACCGGATTCGCGTTGGCAGTCGACAGGAGCTCACCGATTCGCTGATTGGCACCGGAGTGCCTTTTTTGGGGCACTGCGACGAGCACCTCGACTGGTATACCCAATCCCTCGCTGCAGTTACGGGTCGCTCCATGGGGATTCGCCGGGCCGGTGCCGCCTCGCTGGATCTAGCGTATGTCGCGGCTGGTCGCCTGGACGGGTTTTGGGAGATGGGCCTGAACGAGTGGGATATCGCCGCAGGCGCGTTATTGATTCGCGAGGCTGGCGGACTGGTCACGGACTTGTCGGGTGGTGAGGGCTGGTATGACAGTGGCAATGTCGTATGCGGCAACAGCAAGCTGATGCGGCAGCTGCTGCCGTTGGTCAAGTGGTCCGCTGCCTAGAGATTTATTACCGACCAGAGTCTCAGGGCATTAAGCCTTCCTGATCGGCACCCTCACGTTCCGGCACCATCACATCCTCTTTACTCACACCCAATTGCAACAGGGTAGTGGCTGCCACATACATGGAAGAGTAGGTTCCCACCGCGACACCCACCAACAGCGCTACGGCAAAACCAAAAATCATTTCCCCGCCAAACAAGGCGAGCGCGGCCAGCACCAGCAACGTGGTTAAAGAAGTGACCAGCGTGCGGCCTAAAGTTTCGGTCAGCGAAATATCGATCACCTCTCCAGGGCTGGCGCGTCGTATTTTCCGAAGGTTCTCCCGGATGCGGTCGGACACCACAATCGTGTCATTCAGCGAATAACCCACCACTGCCAAAAGCGCCGCCAGCACAGTCAGGTCAAATTCCAAGCCTGTAAGCGAGAAGAAACCCAGGGTAAAGATCACATCGTGTGCCAAGGCGATCACCGCGCCGAGCGCAAACTTGATCTGGAAGCGGAAGGCGACATAAAGCATCACCAAACCAAGTGCGGTGAGCATGGCGATACCGCCGTCGTCTCTCAGCTCCTCGCCCACCTGGGGTCCGACAAATTCGATCCGGCGCAGCTCGATGCTCATCTCGGTCGCTGCCCGAAGCTTGTCGACCATCAACGCACCCTGCGCATCCGAATACCCGTCGGGCAAGCGCACCAACACATCCTTGTCCGTACCAAAGCTGACCACCACGGCACCTTCGTAACCTTCCTGATCCAGAACCGCGCGAATCGCACCTAGATCAGCGCTATCGCTATAGGCGACCTCGACTAGGGTGCCGCCCGTGAAATCTAAGCCCCAGTTCAATTGCTTTACGGCGAGCGAACCAGCTGCCGCCAACAGTGCGGCCACGGAGAGCGCCACGGCCACCCAGCGCCATTTCATGAACGGTATAGCTTTCATGCGGGCGCTCCTTCGGTGCTGGATCGTTTGTTGCCGATGCCGCCGATCGCCAGTGACTTCACCCGGCGACCGCCGTAGATAAGATTGACCAGTGCGCGGGTACCCATGATCGAAGAGAACATGGATGTGATGATGCCGACCGAGAGAGTGACGGCGAAGCCTTTGATCGGTCCGGTACCGATGGCGTAAAGAATAATGGCCACAATCAGGGTTGTGATATTGGCATCAAGAATCGTCACGATCGCACGATCAAAACCCTGTGTGATCGCCGTTTGCGGCGGTGAACCGCTGCGAATCTCCTCACGAATCCGCGCGAAGATCAGCACATTGGCGTCCACCGCCATACCGACGGTCAGCACGATACCCGCAATACCGGGCAGCGTGAGCGTGGCACCCAGCAGGGACATTATGCCAACCAACAAGACCAGGTTGCCCGACAGCGCAATCACTGCGGCTATGCCGAATACGCGGTAGTAAAGAATCATAAACACAACGACCAACGCTAAACCGACCTGCACCGACTTTATGCCAAGGCGAATATTCTCGGCACCCAATGAGGGGCCAACCGTGCGCTCTTCCACAAAAGTGATGGGTGCTGCCAGCGCACCGGCGCGCAGCATGAGCGCCAGTTCGGAGGATTCAGCCGGATTATCGAGGCCCGTAATCTGGAACTGCGCGCCCAGCGCGGACTGAATCACCGGCGCGGTGAGCAGTCTCTTTTCATCATAGGGAATGCGGACAGCCACCTCTTCACCCGACTCATCCTGCTCATAGCGGGTGCGGTATTTTCTCTCGATGAACAACACGCCCATGCGGCGCTTGACGTTGGCGCGGGTCGCCCGCGACATCAGCATGCCGCCCTCACCGTCGAGGCTGATCATCACGTTGGGCTGACCGTTCTGGTCAAATCCGGCCTGCGCATTAGACACGCTCTCGCCTGTAATAATGACGTCACGCTCCAGCCACTCCGTCATGCCTCCGCGATTAGCGCTGCGATACTCGAATCGCTGGCGCTCTGTAATCGGCGCATTCGCCTCGGCGACCAACCGGAATTCCAGATTCGCGACCTTCCCCAAAATACGCTTCGCCTCGGCGGTGTCCTGAATGCCAGGTAGCTCCACAACAATGCGATTAGCACCCTGTCGTTGCACCAACGGCTCGGATACACCCAACTCGTTCACGCGGTTGCGAATGGTGGTCAGGTTTTGTGCCACGGCGTAGTCAACTACCTCTTTGATCGTTTGCTCTGTGACTTCTGCATAGAGCGACCAGGTTTCGCCTTCGTCCACGCGATCCAGAAAGAGCTCGGGGTACATGTCCACCACCTCTCGACGAGCGGCTTCACGATCGGCCTCGGTACGGAACTGCATAGCAACTTTCTGACCATCCAGACTGATTCGACCACGAATACGTTCCTCGCGGAGTCGCTTCTGGATACCAGTTTCATACTGGTTAAGCTTGCGCTCGGCTGCTGCCGCGACATCGACTTCAAGCTTGAAGTGCACGCCACCGCTCAGATCTAGCCCGAGCTTCATGGGCGAGGCGCCGCCATCCATCAGCCAGTCAGGCGTGGTAGGCGCGAGGTTCAGCGCGACGATAAAGCCGTCGCCCAGTTCCCGCGCCAAAATAGCCTGCGCTCGCAACTGTTGCTCGCGATCATTCAGCCGCAACAGGGCTGATTTACCCTGATTTTGCAGCTCTTTACCGAAAGAGCCGATTCCCGCCTCGGTCAGCGCTGTCTCCGCCCTCGTAAGCACCCGCTCGTCGATCTGTTGCGCACTGCTGGCGCCGGCAATTTGCAGCGCCGGGTCAGGGGCATACAGATTGGGCGCGGCGTAATAAAAGCCAAACAGCAACACGAGGAGGATGAGCAAGTTTTTCCACAGGGGATAACGGTTTGTCATCGGAATTACTTGAGCGCTGGCGAGGCAGCGTCCGCATGATTGAACAGGCGCGGAGTGTAACGACTCAGTGGCGCCAAAACCATGTAACAGTTACCCAAGCCAAACCCGCGCATTGCGGAAGAGTCGCATCCATCCAGAGTCGGTTTCCCATTCGGAGGGACACCAGGATAGTTGCGCAGCACGGAAGACGCGCTCTGGATGCGGCATCATGATGGTGATTCGCCCGTCCTCATTACAGAGGCCCGTGATGCCATCCGGGGATCCATTGGGGTTGTAGGGATAAGTACCGGCGACCTTCAGATCGTGATCGATAAAGCGCATAGCTACCAAACCCGCGTCTTCCAATGAGGCCTGCTCCTCGGGCGAGGCAAACTGCGCGCGCCCTTCTCCATGGGCCACCACGATAGGCAGGTGCGAGCCTTCCATACCGGACAGCAGCACTGACGGCGATGCCTCCACTTCAACCAGCGACAGGCGGGCCTCGTACTGCTCAGAGCGATTACGCGCAAAGCGCGGCCAGTGATCAGTCCCGGGAATAATTTCCTGGAGCGCGGACAGCATCTGACAACCGTTACAGACTCCCAAGGCGAAAGTGTCGGTCCGCGCGAAAAACTGCTCAAACCGGGAGCGGACTGCCTCATTAAATAAAATGCTTTTTGCCCAGCCTTCTCCGGCACCCAGCACATCGCCATAGGAGAAGCCGCCGCAAGCCGCCAGTCCATGACAATCAGACAGATCCTGCCGGCCGGCAATGAGATCGCTCATATGCACATCGACCGCCGTAAATCCGGCGCGGTCAAAGGCCGCCGCCATCTCCATCTGGCCGTTGACGCCCTGCTCACGCAGCACCGCAATACGGGGGCGGTGTCCGGTAGCGATAAAAGGCGCGGCAATGTCAGCGTTACAGTCGTAGCTGAGTTGGGCGGAGAGACCAGGATCCTGTGCCTGAATGGCTGCAAATTCCTGATCCGCGCAATCGGCGTTGTCGCGGACACGGGCAATGGCATGGCTGGTCTCTGCCCACAGCGACTGCAGCGCTGCTCGCCGGCTGTCGATCAACTCGAACTGCGGGGTATTCACCACAATGCGCCCGTCGGCCCGCGGCATCGCAATGCGGGTCACCGCTTCTCCAAGCCCGACCGCCTCGGCACAAGCCAAGACATCGGAGACATGTTCGGTCGCCACCTGCAAGACAGCGCCCGCCTCTTCACTAAAAAGCCTCGCATTGGCCTGATCTGGCGAGATATCGAGATCCACCTGCAGCCCGCAACGCCCCGCAAATGCCATCTCCAACAGAGTGACCAGCAAGCCACCGTCAGAGCGGTCGTGGTAGGCAAGCACCCAATCGCTGTCCTTGATCTTCTTCATAAGCTCGAAGAACGCATGAACGTCCTCAGGGGCGACGTCGGGAGCCGTGCTGCCCATTTGTTGCCACACCTGCGCGAGCACCGAGCCACCCATTCGGTCCTGCCCGCGGCCCAGATCGACCAGCAATAAGACCGAATCCTCGCGCGGAGATAAGACCGGTGTCAGGACCGAGCGAACGTCATCACAGGGGGCAAATGCCGACACAATCAGCGAGACGGGTGCAGTCACAGCGCGGTCTTCACCCTCTTCCCGCCACACGGTGCGCATGGACATAGAGTCCTTGCCGACGGGGATCGTAATGCCCAGAGCAGGACAAAAATCGCGGCCCACGGCGGCGACCGTGTCGTAGAGGATCGCGTCATCACCTGCGTAGCCCGCCGCACACATCCAGTTTGCGGACAGCTTAATGTCACTCAGTGATGCAATCGGCGCAGCCAGAATATTGGTGATCGCCTCGGCCACCGCCATGCGGCCCGACGCGGGTCCGTCCAATAGCGCCAGAGGCGTGCGCTCACCCATCGCCATGGCCTCGCCCAGATGCGTGTCAAGCGACACGGTGGTGACGGCACAATCCGCCACGGGCACCTGCCAGGGACCCACCATTTGATCCCGGGCCACCATACCCGTGACGCTGCGATCACCAATCGTAATGAGGAAGCTCTTCGACGCCACCGCCGGGAAGGTCAGCACCCGCTCAAGCGATTCCGGCAAGGAGACTGCGCTGGCATCGAAGCCATCACTGAGCGGCGGCCTGCGCGAGGCCCGCCGGTGCATCTTAGGCGGCTTGCCAAACAACACTGACATGGGCAGATCGACCGGGTCATTATTGAACTGGCGGTCCGTCACCGACAGATGATGGGCTTCCGTCGCTTCACCGACGACCGCATAGGGGCAGCGCTCCCGCTCACAGATCGATTCAAATCGCGCCAGCTGATCGGGCTCTACCGCCAGCACATAACGCTCCTGCGATTCGTTACACCAGATCTCAAGTGGCGTCATGCCCGGTTCATCATTGGGCACATCGCGGAGCTCGAAGCGCCCTCCCCGGCCCCCGTCCTTGACCAGCTCGGGCAACGCATTGCTGAGCCCCCCCGCACCCACGTCGTGGATAAAGGCAATGGGATTATCAGAGCCCAGACTCCAGCAACGGTCAATGACCTCCTGACAGCGGCGCTGTATTTCAGGGTTTTGTCGCTGCACCGAGGCAAAGTCGAGATCCTCCGCACTGTCCCCGCTCGCCATAGATGACGCTGCACCGCCGCCCAGACCAATCAGCATCGCAGGGCCACCCAACACCACCAATTTGGCGCCAGCCGAATAGTCGCCTTTGTCGACGTGCTCGGTGCGCACGTTGCCGAACCCACCGGCGATCATGATGGGCTTGTGATATCCCCTGACGCCGTCGGCAGTCTGCGTTTCAAACGTTCGGAAGTAGCCTGCGAGATTGGGCCTGCCGAACTCATTGTTAAAGGCCGCAGCGCCGATCGGCCCCTCGGTCATGATATTCAGTGGCGAAACAATTCGGCCGGGGCGGCCATAACCTAGCTCCCACGGTCGCGGTTTGTCTGGGAGCTCCAAATGGGAGACCGAAAAACCCACCAGCCCGACCTTGGGTCGCGAGCCACGTCCCACCGCGCCTTCGTCACGAATCTCGCCTCCAGAGCCGGTACCCGCACCCGCAAAGGGCGAAATCGCTGTGGGGTGATTGTGCGTCTCCACTTTCATCAATAGATGAATCGACTCGTCGTGGAATCGCCAGACTTGATCAGCGACGTCTGGAAAGAACCGGCCTGCCCGATGGCCTGCCACGACGGCGGCGTTATCGGAGTAAGCTGACAATACGTTGTCGCCACCGACTTTATGGGTGTGCCGGATCATGGCAAACAGAGAGTGATCCTGCTGCGCACCGTCGATCTCCCAGCTGGCGTTAAAAATTTTGTGACGGCAGTGCTCGGAGTTCGCCTGCGCGAACATCATCAATTCGATGTCCCGGGGGTTACGTCCCAACGTCGAGAATGCGTCGACGAGGTAGCTGATCTCGTCTTCCGTCAACGCCAAACCCAATTCAGTGTTGGCCCGCGTCAAGGCCGCAGCGCCTCCGGCCAACAGGTCGACCTCGTTATAGGATCGGGGCGGGGAACGCTCGAACAGGGGTTGTAAATCTGCTAATGAACCGACGACAGTCTCGACCATACGATCATGAATCAGGGCATCCAGCGCGGCGGTATCGTCATCTTCCGTGAGGCCGTCAATGCCGAATAGCGTCACCCTCTCGATACGCTCAACCTTGGAGAACCCGCAGTTATGAGCAATATCAGTGGCTTTACTGGACCAGGGAGAAATCGTGCCAAATCGCGGCGCGACAATGCGCTGTCCCGGCCGCTCCTGTGCGGAGGGGTCAACGGCCGTCGCGGTGCCCGGACGAAGCAGCGCCGCCAATCGGTCGTCATCAATGGTCTCACCTGATGCGATGTCTACCGCATAGGCATGCACCACCTCTCGCAGCGAAAAGGCCAGACCCAGTGCAGAAATGTCGGCCGCCAAGAGTTGAAAACGGGCTGTAGACAGCGCGGAAGATCCGGGCAGGACAAGCATCTGGGGTTCCTGAGCGAGACAGCACGCAGAGTATACCGTGGAGCTTGGTGTGCAGGTATGCCTGTGGGCCGGAACCAAGACGTTTTCACCTCTTTATTGGCGTCACCGCGGCACTGCGAGGCGCGCTGTTCCCAGGGCGACCCAGCGCCTACAATCACGGCATGACGCGACTGCTGTTTTGTCTCGCTTGTGCCGGCTCATTGAGCCTGCTGTCAGCGTGCACCGACTCATCCTTCCTGCCGCCGCTGGCTGCGGGCGAGGAAGTAGTCGTTGTGACCCGCAATTCCCCGACTACTTACTACTTTCAGGGCGATCGCGCATCGGGGTTCGAATATGCGCTCATCAGAGCATTCGCTCGCGAGTACGAGATGCCAGTGCGTATCAAGGTGGCCTTTAGCCTGCCGGAATTGTTCGACATGCTGGCAAGCGGCGAGGCACACCTGGCAGCGGCGGGTCTTAGCCAAAGTGCCGGCCGCGACGCGCGATTTGTTGCATCCCACCCCTACCTTTATCAGCAACCCCTTGTCGTCTACAAGTCAGGCGCTCTCAGGCCCCGCTCCCTCGATGCGTTAGTGGGGCGCGACATCGTGGTGGTCGCTGGCAGTGTGCATTTGGAGACGCTTTCTGCGTTGCGACAAGACTTTCCCGAACTGTCTTGGCGTGAAGTTCACGCTGCCGATTCACTCGAATTGATGCAGCTGGTGACAGACGAGAAAGCCGACCTGGCGATCGTCGATTCGATTGAATTCGGTATCCAGCAGCAGCTATTCCCCCGCGTGGTCGCCGCCATGGAAATCGGCGATAGCACACCCATTGTTTGGTACCTGCCTGAAGGCAAACACAGTCAGGCATCGCTGGAACTGGTGAATCAATTCATTACCCGCGCCACCGAGAAGGGAAAAATCGCACAGCTAAAGCGGGCGCATTTTGGTCGCTGGGAGCACGCTTCCCGGGTTGGCTCACTTACCTTCCAGCGCAAAATGCGCGACGATCTGCCCGAGTGGCAGCCGCTGCTTGAGACTGTTGCGGAGGAGTACCAGATGAATTGGCGGCTACTTGCTGCCATGGCTTATCAGGAATCGCATTGGGACCCCGATGCCCGCTCGCAAACCGGTGTGCGCGGGATGATGATGCTCACGCGGATGACCGCAAACGAACTGGGGATAGAGGATCGCACGGACCCTCTCCAGAGTCTGAGGGGCGGTGCGCGGTTTTTTAAAGACTTGTTGAGACGGCTCCCTTCAGATATCCAAGAGCCCGACCGCACCTTCATGGCGCTGGCCGCCTATAACATTGGCATGGGTCATTTGGAGGATGCTCGCGTCTTGACCCAGCAGGAGGGCGGCAACCCTCACTTGTGGCCCGATGTGCGCGCGCATCTACCTAAGCTGCAAAATCCCAAGTATTTTTCCATGACCAAATTCGGTTTTGCGGACGGGGAACAAGCGGCGACCTATGTCGACAACATCCGCCACTACGAGGGGCTGCTGTCATTCAAGGACCTATCGGAGCGCCGCATCTCGCCGCCGATTCAGGTTGATGCGCTGCTCCCGGATTACCTCCGGCGCGCCGAGCTCCCCGTTCTATAGTGGCGCTATATTGAGCGCCAGCGTTTAGTTCCGCCTGTGCATCTGATGGCGCCTCAGCTGCCCTCTACTCGATCGCCCCGGCGCTGCTGAAAAAAATGACGTAACAGATCCGCACTTTCCGCTTCATACAAACCCTCGACCCACTCCACACGATGGTTCAATGCCGGGTTGTCGAGTACCCCACCGGTGCTAAGGACGGCCCCGGCTCTGGGCTCCCGAGTGGCAAATACAAGGCGCTCGACTCGGGCGTGAACCAACGCGCCGCAACACATCGTGCAGGGTTCCAGCGTCACGTAGAGGGTTGTGCCCGGCAGCCGATAATTACTGCCCCTGACGCCCGCTTCTCTCAATACCCGGATTTCGGCATGGGCTGTGGCATCGTGAAGTTCTATCTGTGCGTTACCGCCATGGGCGAGCACGACTTCACCGCGCGCCAGTACGGCACCTACCGGCACTTCACCACGATCCGCCGCGCGCCGCGCCTCTTCCAGGGCCAAGGTCATAAAACGCTGATCCCAATCGCTGAAACTCACAGCGGTGCCTCGCTGTAAAATTGCCAGCACAGTAAGGCTAGCGCACTACGATACGGCGAAAAGGCGCCGCCCTCGTCAATCACCCGTTTCTCATCCGGGCGGTCTTTCCAACCCATGATTCTGCCAAACCCGACCCGCACAGCGAGATCGCCGCTGGGCCATATGTCGGGGCGCCCCAGAGCAAACATCATATACATATGCGCAGACCAACGCCCGAAACCCCGCACCGCAGTTATCGCTGCTTCAACTTCTTCGTCAGCGAGCTCGGGCAAGGTTTCGATCGGCAAGTCACCGGAGATCACAGCCTCTGCCAAAGATTGCAGGTAACTGATTTTCTGGCGCGACAGTCCCGCGGCTCTGAGTTGGTCCGGGGCTGTGGCAAGCAGCGTCTCGGGTACTAGCGCCCCCCCTAATGTCTCGTCAACGCGCTGGGCGATGGTGGCGGCGGCTTTGACGGACAGTTGCTGCCCCATCACGATTCTCGCCAAAGATTCAAAAGAATGTTCTCTTCGCCGCGACGGGGGGTAACCAACCCGAGCGATGGCTCGTGCCACCTCCGAGTGGTCCTGTGCCAACGCATCCAGCGCTTTGCGGATGGCGGCATCCGTGAGCCCGAAACGCCGACTCATGCGAGATGGCTGGCGTCAGCCATGAACGGGGTAGCCGAGCAGTCCATGCAGGTAGGCCGCCACACCGTAGATGAGCAGTGTGATCGCAATTGCAGCGAACTCCCGCAGCAGTGAGGGCTGGGGCTTGCTCAATCGCGGCTTGCCGTCCTGTTTATTGATAATCACCACTTCAAGCGCAGCCCAGACAAGCAGGCCGCCAAAAAGTAGCAGTGACGCAGAATCACCATTCACAAGCAGATGTGCCAGCGCCCACAGCTTAACGGCGGTCAGCTGGGGATGCCGGATCACGCCCGCGACCCGAGCGCCCACCTGCGACCCAGCAATTAAGTAAAAGCCGAGATAAACCAGCACGTTGTTCGCACCCACCCAGGCGGTCTGGCGACCCCACCACACAGTGGTCGAGGCCTGCTGGTAGCCCAGCGTCATCATCACAACAGATGCCAAGAGAAGCAGTGCCATCAGTAGTCTGCCGGCATTACCGAGCCGCGCTCGTGCTTCGGGCGCTACGCGCTTAAAAAGATGTGCGCCGCCCCAAAGTAGGACACCACTGACTAACCACATCATGCCTTGATGACCTCGCTAGCAAGCGAAGGAAATGATGTCAGCATAGGCCGGCGCTCACTGCTTGGCTGCGCGCTGGCGTAGCGCTGCCAACCGGGCGCTCATCTGGCTGTAATCCACAGTCTTGGCAAAGGCATTGCCGCGCTCGCCCTCCAGCACTAGCGCATTCCCAAGGGTCTCCTTGACTCCGTCATTCATCAGCGCCTTGAGCGCGAAAACGGCCTTGGGGTCGGCATCAGCGATTTGTGCCGCACTGGCCAGCGCCTCATCCAGCAGGCTGTCGGCGGCACAGACACGATTGACCAGCCCCCACGCCTCGGCGCGCTGCGCGTCAATGAAATTGCCGGTCAAACTCATCTCGCGCGCGCGATTAATACCGATGATGCGCGATAACTTCTGTGAAAGACCCCAACCGGGCAAAATGCCCACGCGGGCGTGGGTGTCAGCGAACCGCGCATGCTCACTGGCATACAGATAATCACAGGCAAGCGCCAACTCAAATCCCCCCGTCACAGCAGCGCCATTGACGGCACCGATGATGGGTTGGGGACACTGCTCCAGCGCTACCACAATGGGCGACTCGGGCCCGAGGCCCAGTCCACTCGACAGCAGTTCGGGCTCATCCGTTAGTGCCTTGAGGTCCACACCTGCGCAAAAAGCGCGGCCCGAACCTGTCAACACAATGGCTCGCACTCCCTCATCAGCTGCAAGGTCGGCGAAGGTTGCAATGATGGCTTCGGACAATTCTCGATTTAGCGCGTTATGCGCGTCGGGACGATTCAACGTCACGAGTGCGACGCCGGCTTCCTGGTGGACTTCGATAACAGACACGGTTTGACCTCGAGGAATAACTGAGGCGCCAACGTATCAAACCGGCGGAGTTGAGAACAGTCCTGCCACCGGAGACTCGAACAGTTCGTCGACTGAATGTCCCTCACACAAGTGAACGCTCATGGGCATTACCGCTGGACCACTGCGGTGCTCGGTGGCAGGACCTCGTGGGTCCAGGCCGCGCTAGCCGGCAGCCTGCTATTTGGTGTTCGCTACCAGGCGGGCTGCATCCGCACCTGATCGGGGATAGTGTTGGCTTGGGTGGGCAGCAGGTACAACCGCGCAAAGGTCAGCCCGGAGCCCACTAGATAGCCCAGCTTTTTGAGCATCGCCACCGGACCCCGCTGACCCTCGAGCGCGTCGCGAGCAACTTGCAAAGCTCGCATCCGTTCAAGACCCGCCCGGAAACGGGGATCGTCGGTGTTCAGTGTCAGCGGGAACACCTGCCGAGAGATCTCAGTAGTGATATCAAACACTGTGTAATCAAACTCGGTGACGTCCATACCAAACGCTTCGTAGAGCTTGGGCCGAGAGTGGTCTCTGACATACATGGTCGAATAGACCGCGAGCA
>QOPK01000055.1 GCA_003331685.1 Halieaceae bacterium
CTGCGGGGGAACAGGCGGCCAAGACGAGCTGCCGCTCCGCAATAGTTCAGGGGGCAACAGTGACACAGGCGACGCCGATACCCGGCATGCTGGCGCAGTGGGCAACATCTCATATTGCGGGTGGTAACGCCGAGTATGTGGACGCGCTTTATGAGCACTACCTTCAGGACCCCAACGCCATCCCGCCGGAATGGCGGGACTACTTCGATCAACTTCCCCGCGTAGCCTCCGACACCCAGGCGCTGCATGACGTACCTCACTCGGTGCTGCGTGACCGGTTTGCGCGCATTTCCAAGATGCGGGTGCGCACTGATGCGACAGTTGCGCAGGATTCGCACGCGACCGAGTACGAGCGAAAGCAGGTCAGGGTGGTGCAGCTCATATCTGCTTACCGGCAGCGGGGGCACCAAGCGGCACAACTTGACCCGCTAGCGTTGACGCAGCGGCCGTCGGTCCCGGATCTGGATCTCACCTTTCATGAGCTCAGCGAGGCCGATTTAGATACCACCTTCCAGGTGGGTACTGTTTACTTTGGTCGCTCCGAAGCCACCTTGGCAAGCATCCGCGACGATCTGGCCGCCACTTATTGCGGCACCGTGGGCGCCGAGTTCATGCACATCGTGGATACCGAGGAGCGGCACTGGATTATGAGCCGCATGGAAGCGGTGCGCAGTGCGCCCGATTTTTCGGCCGAGCAGCGGCTCAACATCTTGCGGCAACTGAACGGTGCAGAGGGTCTCGAGCGTTCGCTCGGTTCTAAATATCCCGGAACCAAGCGGTTTGGTCTCGAGGGTGGGGAGAGCCTCATACCGATGATGAGCGAGGCGATTCAGCGAATCGGCGGTTACGGTGCCAAAGAAATCTGTATTGGTATGGCGCACCGCGGCCGACTCAACGTGCTGGTGAATATTTTGGGCAAAAACCCTGTCGACTTGTTTGACGAGTTTGAGGGGAAAGTGAGCTACATCGGCTCCGGGGACGTGAAATACCATCAGGGATTTTCATCGAACATGATGACGCCGGGAGGCGAGGTGCACCTGGCGCTGGCCTTCAACCCCTCTCATCTGGAGATCGTGTCGCCGGTCGTCGAGGGTTCGGTTCGCGCTCGGCAGGACCGTCGCGATGACCCCGATGGGCAGACAGTGGTCCCCATTGTGCTTCATGGCGACGCGTCCTTCGCGGGCCAAGGTGTCGTCATGGAAACCTTCCAGATGTCCCAGACGCGCGCTTACCGCACCGGCGGGACCCTGCACATCGTACTGAACAATCAGATCGGCTTTACGACCAGTGAGCCTGCCGACGCGCGCTCAACAGAATACTGCACCGACATTGCCAAGATGGTTCAGGCGCCCATATTCCACGTCAATGGCGATGACCCTGAGGCGGTGGTGTTCGTGACCCAGCTAGCTGTGGACTACCGCAACCAGTTCAACAAAGACGTGGTTATCGACCTCGTCTGCTACCGACGCCGCGGCCATAATGAGGCGGATGAGCCGTCTGTGACGCAGCCCAGCATGTACGACAACATCAAATCCCATCCCTCGACGCGGGAGCTATATGCCCACCGCTTGATCGCGGACGGATTGCTTACACAAGACCAGGACGCGGCATGGGTTGAGGATTATCGCGAGGCATTGGAGCGGAACGAGCCGATGGTGAGCTCGTTGGTTTCTGAGCCCAATAAGGCGTTGTTTGTCGATTGGTCACCCTACCTGGGGCACCGCTGGGACACGGCCGCCGATACCACAGTGCCGCTGCGGCAGCTCAAGGCCCTGTCCGAACAAACCAATGCGGTACCCGAGGGTTTCTCCGTTCACCGAGTTGTAAAGAGGCTCATGGACGATCGGCTCAAAATGGGCGCGGGCGCGCTGGAAGTAAACTGGGGCTTTGCAGAGACGATGGCCTACGCGTCTTTACTAGAAGAGGGCTATCCCGTCCGTCTGACAGGGCAGGATGTGGGGCGAGGTACTTTTAGTCACCGGCACGCGGTGCTCCACAGCCAGCGCGACGGCCAGACCTATGTTCCTCTGCAGCAGCTGAGCACAGAGCAAGCGCCCTTCAGGATCTATGACTCTCTGCTGTCCGAAGAGGCGGTGCTGGCGTTCGAATATGGCTATGCCACCACGTCCCCCGGAGGGCTGGTGGTGTGGGAGGCGCAGTTCGGTGATTTCGCCAACGGCGCCCAGGTGGTCATCGATCAATTTATTTCTAGTGGCGAGAACAAATGGAGTCGGCTGTGCGGGCTGACCATGTTGTTGCCCCATGGGTACGAGGGCCAGGGACCGGAACACTCGTCGGCGAGGCTGGAGCGATTTTTGCAGCTGTGTGCTGAGGACAACATTCAGGTTTGCATCCCCAGCACCCCGGCGCAGGTGTTTCACATGTTGCGGCGGCAGGCCGTGAGGCCGCTCAGGACGCCGCTCATTGTAATGACGCCCAAAAGTCTGCTTCGACACAAGGAGGCAGTCTCTCGGTTGGAAGAGCTGTCAGAGGGTGGCTTCCAGACGGTCATTGACGAGACAGATGCGCTCGAACCCACGGCAGTGAAGCGAGTGGTGCTGTGTGCGGGCAAGGTGTTTTATGACCTGCGGGCCGCGCGGCGTGAGCGAGGCATTGAGGATATAGCCATTGTGCGTATCGAACAGATGTACCCATTCCCTCGGTTCGATTTACAGGCGGTGCTCGCCCGTTATCCCAATCTTGAGGACGCGGTGTGGGTTCAGGAGGAGCCTAAAAATCAGGGCTCCTGGTATGCCATGCAGAGTCGCTTGGCCACAGCGGTGCGCATAGAAAAGGTCGATGTCTATTTACGTTATGTCGGCAGGGAGCCCTCTGCGTCTGCGGCGGCGGGTTATTCCGCATTGCACCTGCGGGAGCAAGAAGAATTTATTGACGAAGCGCTCGGGCCGATGCCCTGGGGCTTTTAATACGAGGATGCTGGGATGACAGTTGAAATCAAGGCGCCCGCTTTTCCAGAGTCCGTTGCAGATGGGGTCGTTTCTGCATGGCACAAAGGGCCGGGCGACAGCGTCGCGCGAGATGAGCTGCTGGTAGAAATCGAAACCGACAAGGTTGTGATGGAGGTCGTCGCACCGGAGCCCGGTGTGATCGAGGCGATCATGGTTGCAGAGGGCGAAACCATCGCTAGTGAGGCCGTGTTGGCCACGTTAGCTGCAGGGGCCGTGAGCACACCAACACCGTCAGCTAAAACATCTGAACCGACCGAAGACGCTCCAGAAGCCGCGAGCGGAAATGCTGAATCGATCCCGATGGGCCCCGCGGTGAGAGCATTGTTGGACGAACATCGTCTCTCGCCGGAGGGTATCGCCGCGACGGGAAAGGGCGGCCGGCTACTGAAAGAGGATGTGCTGTTTCACCTGAAGCAGACGCCAGAGCAACCTGCGCCTAAGCCGTCTGCGCCGGCGTCACCCGCCGTATCTCCAGCGGCTGATGATCTGAACGTAGATGGGCCCACCAGCGAGCGCATTGAGAAGCGGGTTCCGATGACGCGGATGCGCGCGCGCATTGCGGAGCGACTGTTGGGGGCCACGCAGCAAACCGCCATGCTGACGACCTTCAACGAGGTCAACATGGCGCCATTGATGAAGCTGCGCCGGCAGTATCGTGACGAGTTTGAGTCCGTGCACAACGGCACGCGACTCGGTTTCATGGGGTTCTTTGTTAAGGCAGCCTGCGAGGCGTTGAAACGCTTCCCCGAGGTCAACGCGTCAATCGATGGCAATGATGTGGTGTACCACGGTTATCAGGACATAGGCGTGGCGGTGTCGGTTGATGAGGGCTTAGTGGTGCCGGTGCTGCGCGATGCCGATTTTATGAGTATCGCTGATGTGGAGGCTGCGATCGCCAGTTTTGGTAGCAAAGCCCGGGATAAAAAGCTGACCATCGAGGAGATGACCGGTGGTACCTTCACGGTATCTAACGGGGGGGTCTTTGGCTCACTACTGTCCACACCTATCCTCAATCCACCGCAAACGGGCATTCTTGGTATGCATGCGATTCAGGAGAGGCCCATTGCGATGGACGGAGAGGTCATCATACAGCCAATGATGTATCTGGCGCTCTCCTACGACCATCGTTTGGTCGATGGCAAAACAGCCGTTCAATTTTTGGTCACAATTAAGGGCCTGATAGAGGATCCTGCGCGGATCCTTCTGCAAATTTAATAAGGGGGTATAAGTTGTCCAACCCATTCGATGTGATCGTCATTGGCTCTGGTCCTGCCGGGTACGTCTGCGCGATCCGCTGTGCACAGCTTGGATTGTCAACGGCAGTGATAGAGCAAAATATGAATGAGCAGGCTCAGCCGTTATTGGGTGGTACCTGCCTGAACGTGGGTTGCATCCCTTCAAAAGCATTGCTGGATAGCTCGCACCGCTACGCAGAGGCCGCGGGGCATCTCGCTGATCACGGCATCGCTGTGAATGGCGTCTCGCTCGACGTGGCCGGGATGATGGCGCGCAAAGACAAAATCGTGTCCCAGCTGACTGGTGGTGTTTCCGGCCTGCTAAAGGCTAATGGCGTCACAGTCATCACCGGTTCTGCGGTACTCCTGGCGGGGCGGCAAGTCGAGGTCACAGACGCTTCGGGTGCGAAGAGCACCCACGCTGCTGACAATATCGTACTGGCTTCAGGGTCAGAACCCGCAGCAATTCCGCCCGCGCCTGTAGACGGCGATCGAGTGGTCGATTCAACCGGAGCCTTGTGTTTCGAGGCTGTGCCGGAGCGTCTGGGTGTGATCGGCGCGGGGGTGATTGGACTCGAGTTGGGGAGCGTCTGGGCGCGCCTGGGCGCCAACGTGATTATGCTGGAAGCGATGGATCAATTCCTGCCTAACATGGACGAACAGATTGCCGCGGAATCCGCGAAGATCTTTGCCAAGCAGGGTCTCGATATCCGACTCGGTGCTAGGGTCACTGACGCCGCAGTTAGCAGTGACGCTGTGTCGGTGACTTACACACAAAACGATCGCAATGAGACGGTAGAATTCGACCGACTCATTGTTGCCGTGGGCCGAACGCCGCGTACAGAAAAATTATTCGCAGCTGACTCTGGCGTGACGGTCGACGAGCGCGGCTTTGTGTTCGTCAATGACTACTGCGCGACTGAGGCGCCAGGTGTGTGGGCGGTTGGTGACATCGTGCGAGGGCCTATGTTGGCGCACAAGGGCTCTGAAGAAGGTGTGATGGTCGCTGAGCGCATCCATGGCAAGGCCGCGCAACTCAATTACGACGTGGTTCCGTCCATTATCTACACCCATCCGGAGGTCGCTGGGGTCGGCAAGACCGAGCAAGATCTCAAAGCTGAGGGTGTTAACTACAAGGTAGGATCATTCCCTTTTGCGGCAATTGGCCGGGCAATGGCCTCAGGCGAGACAGACGGTTTGGTCAAGATTCTGTCTGATGCAGACTCAGACCAAATCTTGGGCGCTCACGTTGTAGGGCCGTCTGCGGCGGATTTAGTTCAGCAGATCGTCATCGCTATAGAGATGGCAGCCAGCACAGAGGATCTTCAGCTTATGGTCTTTGGGCATCCCACGGTGTCTGAAGCGGTGCATGAAGCGGCTTTGGCGGTTGATGGCAGAGCCATTCACATGGTGAATCGCGCCAAGCGTTAGCAAAGCAATAAAGCAATGATGTGGTTTCAGTTGCCCGATGCTGGAGCTGTGCGAGGTTAATCGGGCGTTACCCGGGGGGGTTTATGAATTTGCATGAGTACCAAGGCAAAGCACTGTTCGCTGACTACGGATTGCCGGTGTCGACTGGCTACGCCGTTGACTCGGCAGAAGCGGCTGTGAAGGCGGCCAATGACATTGGCGGCGAGCGATGGGTCGTGAAGGCTCAGGTTCATGCGGGCGGGCGCGGCAAGGCAGGCGGTGTGAAGCTTGTAGACAGCCCCGCGGCGGTGGGAGAGTTTGCGGATCACTGGCTGGGTCAGCGCTTAGTGACTTATCAAACGGATGCGGCTGGCCAGCCAGTGTCCCGTATCTTGGTCGAATCATGCACCGATATTGCCGACGAGCTGTACCTCGGTGCAGTGGTTGATCGAGCCAGCCGACGGATCGTCTTCATGGCGTCGACCGAGGGTGGCGTCGAAATCGAAAAGGTCGCCGAGGAAACCCCCGAAAAAATCCTCAAGGCGGAAATTGACCCGCTGATCGGTGCCCAGCCTTTTCAGGGTCGGGATCTGGCATTCCGGCTCGGCCTCACCGGCGTTCAGGTGAAGCAGTTCGTCACCATTTTTATGGGGCTGGCAAAGTTGTTCGCTGACAAAGATCTGGCGCTCATCGAGGTGAACCCGCTGGTGATTACCGACGAGGGGAATCTTCATTGCCTCGATGCCAAGGTGGTTGTCGACTCTAATGCGCTATATCGCCAGCCTGAGCTTGAAGCGATGCACGACCCCTCTCAGGAAGACGAGCGGGAGGCCCACGCCGCACAATGGGAGCTCAACTACGTGGCGCTCGACGGCTCCATTGGCTGCATGGTCAATGGCGCAGGATTGGCAATGGGCACAATGGATATCGTTAAACTCCATGGCGGTGCACCCGCGAATTTCCTTGATGTTGGCGGCGGTGCTACTAAAGAGCGCGTCACCGAGGCTTTCAAGATCATTCTTTCCGATGAAAACGTGAAGGCCGTGCTGATCAATATCTTTGGCGGCATCGTCCGATGCGATTTGATTGCAGAGGGCGTCATTGGTGCGGTTGAAGAAGTGGGTGTGGACGTGCCGGTTGTCGTGCGTCTAGAGGGGAACAACGCGGTGCTCGGAAGGGAGGTGTTGGCCGGAAGCGGTCTTAATATCGAGGCGGCGGAGAGTTTGACTGACGCTGCCCAAAAAGTGGTCGCTGCGGCGGGAGGTGCGTCATGAGTATCCTGATCGATCAAGACACCCGCGTGATTTGCCAAGGATTCACCGGCTCGCAGGGCACTTTCCATTCAGAGCAGGCGATCGCGTACGGTACCAAGATGGTTGGCGGCGTGACCCCCGGCAAGGGAGGGCAGACGCACCTGGATTTGCCGGTGTTCAATACCGTGTCCGAAGCTGTTGCGGAAACACAAGCCCAGGCCTCTGTGATCTATGTCCCCGCGGCCTTTTGTAAAGACTCTATTCTCGAGGCGGCTAATGCAGGCATTGAGCTGATCGTGTGTATTACCGAGGGCGTGCCGACACTCGATATGCTCGATGCGAAGGTCAAATGCGATGAGTTGGGTGTCAGGTTGATCGGGCCCAATTGCCCAGGAGTCATCACTCCCGGTCAATGCAAGATCGGCATTATGCCTGCGGATATTCACTTACCCGGTAGGGTGGGGATTGTGTCGCGCTCCGGGACGCTGACCTACGAAGCGGTCAAACAGACCACTGACGTGGGCTACGGTCAGTCCACCTGCGTCGGCATCGGCGGAGACCCGATTCCAGGTTCTCACTTCATCGATATTCTGGGCTTATTTCAGGAAGACCCTGCAACCGAGGCGATCGTGATGATCGGTGAAATCGGCGGCACGGCTGAGGAAGAAGCTGCGGATTTTATTCGCCGCAATGTGACTAAGCCTGTGGTCTCCTATATCGCGGGCGTGACGGCCCCCAAGGGCAAGCGCATGGGCCATGCGGGCGCGATTATTTCCGGAGGCAAGGGCACTGCTGATGAGAAATTTGCAGCGCTGGAGGCGGCGGGGGTCCGTACCGTGCGCTCTCTGGCGGATATCGGCGCGGCGCTCACTGAGCTCACTGGTTGGTGATCCTTCCCAGCAGTGCAAAGCCCGCCTAAGGCGGGCTTTTTTTTGCCTGACAATAGTTGACGGCCTTGAAAAAGGCGCGTGAAGCCCCATTTCGTCTGGAGTTGCGAAAAAAGGACCTCCTCATGACTGCTGAAGCCACCCAAACGATGGGTTTTCAAACCGAGGCGAAGCGACTGCTTCATCTCATGATTCATTCGCTGTACTCGAACCGGGAGATCTTTCTCCGCGAGCTCATCTCCAACGCTTCCGACGCCATTGATAAGCATCGTTTTGCGGTCATCGGCGATACGAACTTGGGTGCGGGAGTGGGTGACTACCGGATCCGAGTTGAAGCGGACAGCGAGGCAAAGACCATCACTATTGATGATAACGGGATTGGCATGTCGCGGGATGAGGTCGTGGATAACCTCGGCACCATCGCAAAATCGGGCACCGCCGCCTTTATGGAGCAACTGTCTGGCGACCAAAAAGCAGATAGCCAGTTGATTGGTCAGTTTGGCGTCGGTTTTTATTCGTCGTTTATCGTCGCGGACCATGTTGTGGTGGTGACGAGAAAGGCAGGAGAGGAGACGGCTACCCAATGGGAGTCCGCAGGCGAGGATGAATTTACCATTAGTGAGTCATCTAGGGACTGCGCCGGCACCACCATTACGCTGCACCTCAAAGATGACGCGGAGGAGTTTGCCGATAGCTGGCGTGTGCGATCGGTGATCAAGAAGTATTCCGATCACATTTCTGTACCGGTGATGATGCCCCAGCCGCCGGCGCCAGCGGGGGATGATGAAGATACTGCTGAGGTGCCAGCGGAACCCGAATGGCAGGCGGTGAATGAGGCCAAGGCACTGTGGACACGCAGTCGCTCTGAGGTCACTGACGAGGAGTACCAGGCGTTTTACAAACACATCTCGCACGACTTTGAAGATGCGCTGAGTTGGAGTCACAACGCCGTAGAGGGCAAACTTGAGTACACCTCGCTACTGTATTTACCGCAGCGCGCGCCCTTTGATCTCTGGCAACGTGAGGGCGCCCGGGGGTTAAAGCTTTACGTTCAACGCACGTTCATCATGGACGAGGCAGAGCAGTTTCTGCCCATGTACCTGCGTTTTGTGAAGGGCGTGCTGGATTCCAGTGACCTACCCTTAAATGTTTCGCGAGAGCTGCTGCAGCAGAACCAGCAGGTAGAGGCTATTCGCAGCGCATTGACCAAGCGTGTGCTGGACATGCTCTCAAAAATGGCGAGCAAGCAGCCCGATGACTACATCCGTTTTTGGGACACCTTTGGCGCGGTGTTGAAAGAGGGTCCCGCGGAGGACTTCACTAATCGGGAGAAAATTGCTGATCTGCTTCGTTTTGCCACGACCCGTGACGACGAAGCCTCGCAGCGGGTTTCCCTGAAGCAATATGTCGAGGCGATGAAGGACGATCAGCAGTCCATCTATTATGTCGTGGCAGAGAACCATGCGACGGCAAAGAATAGCCCCCACATTGAAGCGCTGCGCAAGCAAGGTGTTGAGGTGTTGTTGCTGTCTGATCGTGTCGACGAGTGGTTGATGAGCCACTTGGCAGAGTATGACGGCAAGCCGCTGCGGGATGTCGCGAAGGGCGAATGGGACGAGAGCGCCGACGACGAAGACGCCAAGAAGGCGCTTGAAGCGGCAGAGAAAGCCAGTGAGTCCCTGATTGAGCGTATGCAGGACGTACTGTCCGAGCGAGTCGCCGGTATTCGGCCAACGACTCGGCTCACTTCGTCACCGGCCTGTTTGACGGTTGCTGAGCACGAGATGGGTGCGCAAATGCGACGCATCATGGAGGCCGCGGGGCAGGAGATGCCCGAAACCAAGCCCACCATGGAGATTAACGTCGAGCACCCGTTGTTGCAGCGGTTGGATCAGGAGTCAGATGAGGACCGCTTTGCTGATTTGGCGCAAATTTTGCTCGATCAGGCAGCGCTCGCCGAGGGGTCCGTGCTCGAGGATCCAGCGACGTACGTCGCCCGTCTCAATAAGCTTCTGGTGGAAATGAGTAGCGCCTAAGTGCTGCTGACCCTGTGGCGTCACGGTGAGGCGGGTTCTGCTGCGACAGATGAGTTCCGCGTACTGACGACGCGTGGCCGCGAGGAGGTTATAGCGATGGGCCGCAGTTTTGCGGCCTGGGTGGGTGCATCGGCGCCCGGGTCTGTCTCGCTTCTGCGCTATAGCCCCTTCCGCCGGACAATCCAGACAGCGGATTTGTTGAGCGAACTGTTGTGTCCGAGCAGAAGGGAGGTAGACCCATCTCTGGCTCCGGGCGCTTATCCGGATGCTTTTGTGGAGCAAGATTACGCAGGGCACGAGCACGTTGTCATGGTCTCCCATCAGCCTTTTTTGTCCCAAGCAATCGCCCTCTGGACCGATGATGTGACGCTGGCACGTCTGGCGCCTGGCGGTTACTCGACGCTTGAGGTTACCTGCCTTGAACGGGGTGGTGCCGCGTTACTCCGACATTGTCCGGATCCTCGTGATCATATAAGCGAAGAGCAGACATGACCGCAGGTCGCACGTTCTCAGTTACGGCAGATGGTCTTAGTTATGCGGGGCTTGAGTGGGGCGATCCAAATGGGTATCCCATCGTCGCACTTCACGGCTGGCTAGATAATGCGCTGTCATTCTCGGTGATGGCGCCGTTTCTCAGTCAATACCGACTCATTGCGCTGGACCTGTCCGGTCAGGGGCTGAGCGGTCATCGCTCACCGGATGCGACGTACCACATTTGGGATGACGTCCCGCAGCTGCTCTCAGTGATTGCCTCGTTGGGGCTGGATGAGCTGGTGGTGGTGGGCCATAGCCGCGGCGCGGCGATCGCGGTGCTGTTGGCAACGGCGCTGAAAGAGCAATGCACCCGACTGGTGTTGCTGGACGGCATGTTGCCGCGCCCTGCGCCCGAGGAGTCCGCAGCAGAGCAGTTTCTGCAGTCGCAGCGCGATCATATCGGGCTGACTGCGCATCGGCCGCGCACTTTTGGAGATTTGGAGGAGTTCGTTAGCGCCAGAGTGAAGTTGGGATTTTCACAAGGTAGCGCGAGAATACTTGCGCCCAGAGCGCTGCGGGAAACCGCAGAGGGTTGGGCATTGACGCATGATCCCCGGCTGAATCACGCCTCCGCAGTGAAGTTGAGTCCGGGCATGTGCTCCGCATTTTATGCGGCCATGACACAGCCGACACTAGCGTTGGTGGCCGAGCAAGGCTTGCGTATTAGAGGGGGGCTGGAAGCGTCTCTCTCGGCGATTTCGGAGATGCCTAACTGTCGTGTCGAAACGGTGCCCGGGTCTCATCACACCCATATGGAAGGGGGCGCGCAGCAGGTCGCTGAGCGCCTTGCGGACTTCATCGGGGCGTAATGCCCTAGCTTAGAAATTCGGCACGCGACGCGGGGTCTGATTTGAAGACGCCACCCAAAGATGTGGTGCGAGTGCTGCTATTGCCGTCTTTCACGCCACGGGCTTTAACGCAGTAATGCACCGCAGAAATAGTTACCGCCACATCGTCAGTACCGAGCAGCGTTTGCATAGCCACCAGAACCTGCTGTGTAAGTCGCTCCTGAACCTGAGGACGCTGGGCAAAAAACCCAACTAGGCGGTTGATTTTGCTCAATCCGATTACCTTGTCTTTCGGTATGTAGGCCACCTTGGCGGAGCCATCAATCGTCACGAAATGGTGCTCGCAGGTACTGGTTAAGTCGATATCTTCGACGCAGACCATTTCCTCCACGTTCATTTTGTTTTCGATCAGGGTGATCTTCGGGAATTGGGAGTAGTCGAGTCCGCTGAAGACCTCATCCACGTACATCTTGGCAATGCGGTGCGGTGTTTCCTCAAGGCTATCGTCTCTCAGGTCCAGTCCCAGTGCCTGCATGATGTCGCCAAAGGCGTCACGTATGACCTCGTACCGCTGGTCTCTGGACAAATCATTTGTCGTCATAGGCGTTTCAAGGCCGCGGTCCAGCAGGGCGCCTCTGACTGCGATGGCTTCATCGGTCAGTGAGCCGGGCAGGGTGGTCGGGATCTGGGGTGTTACCGGTTGAATTGCCATATCTACCTCTACCCAATGTGTTGTGTATGGTTGTTACTGACCGCGCACTGGTTCAGATTTCAGCAGTGGACAATCCCGATCCCCGCTGAACGTTGAGGTCGAACTGCAGCAGGTTGCTCGCCAGGGTCGCAGGGTTTACCCATATAATGATGAATCTGCTACTGAATCCTCGCCAAAGGGGCGCATTGCCTGGGTTTTTCCAATGCGGCTAAAAAGCTCGGTTAATGGTACGTCTACTCCGTAGACTATCATGTGCTGTCCAAAATAATAGACATATTGAATGCAGACTTTCCGGACAAAACTGAGTCAAGTGGAAACCGCCCTGCATAATGCTGACGTTTTTTGCGGTCATGGTTATGAGTCGGTGTGGGACGAGG
>QOPK01000056.1 GCA_003331685.1 Halieaceae bacterium
AATACATTGACGGCTCGGTAACGCGTATGGAGCGTTTGTGCACCCTGCCCGAGGAGCACAAAGTGCCCGCGCCCCGTGGCAGGAGGATTGAGTTGTTCTAGAGACTATCTTTCCTTTCGAGTTTCCCTTTTGGCGCTTGTTCAAAGGCTGAAATTGAAATAGTCGCTTAATCAGAGCAAGTTTATAGGCGCCGCGAACCCCTCAAGCTGAGTTTTCTCTTCCGAGCAGTTCGCGCGGGTTATTAGTGAGAAAATGTGCAAAAAGTGACTATCACGCGTTAAAACGTGCATTTTGCTGGGTTTGAAGCTGAAGTTCGGGGTAGGTTAATAAGGACAAGCCTTCATTGACTCTTACAAGAGAAGGAGCGCAATCATGATGAGAAGTGCGATTCTCGCAAGCGTTATTGCCTTACCGATCAGTCTGGCTGTGGCTGACAACCATCCCACACGTGCTTTTTTTGGTGACACGCATCTCCATACCTCCTTTTCCCCCGATGCGGGCATGGCCGGCACTAAAGTCGGCCCAAACGACGCCTACCGTTTTGTGCTGGGGGAGACCGTGACTAGCAGCACCGGGCAGGAAGCGACGATCTCAAAGCCGCTCGACTTTGTGGTAATCGCAGATCATGCAGAAAATCTCGGGCTGGCAGACGCCATCGCCAACTCGGACCCGGGGTTGCTGTCAGATCCCTTTGGTAAGCAGCTTTATGACTTGGTGATGGCAGGCAAAGGGGTCGACGCCTTCAACGTGCTCGTGCAGCAAATGAATAAAGGCGCGGAAGCTAAAATTAAAAGTGATTCCATGTTGCGTAACGCCTGGACCGAGACCATGGACCTCGCAGACCAATACAACGATCCCGGAGAGTTCACTGCGTTTATTGGCTACGAGTGGACTTCGCAGCCGGGTGGTAACAATTTGCATCGCGTCGTGGTTTTTCGCGGCGACAAGGCCTCCGTTGATCCAGTGTTGCCGTTTTCTAACTTCGATTCAGAGAACGTGGAAGACCTCTGGGACTACATGGCGGCGTATGAGAACGACACCGGTGGCCAGGTGCTGGCGATCCCGCACAATGGCAACCTTTCCAGCGGCATGATGTTTGCGCCGCAGTACCAAACAGACGGTAAACCAATCGACAAGCGCTACGCCGAAGCGCGATCCCGTTGGGAGCCCATTGTTGAAGTTACCCAAGCCAAAGGCACGGGTGAGGCACATCCGTTTCTCTCTCCAGACGACGAGTTTGCCGATTTCGAAATCGTCGATACCACCAATTTGGGTGGTACGGCAGAGAGAACGACTGACATGATTCAGTATGAATATGCTCGACCTGCGCTCAAGATGGGGCTCGAGTTCGAGGAAAGCCTCGGTGCGAATCCTTTCAAATTTGGAATGGTGGGGAGCACTGATAGCCACTCGGGACTACCGGCTACGCGTGAGGATAACTGGTGGGGAAAGGCGCCTTTCTTGGAGCCTAGTCCCAATCGTTGGAAGGATGTGTTGATTCGCTCTTCTCGCGACCCCTCCCTTGATCTGACCGCACTTCAGCTGGCGGCATCAGGCTTGGCAGGCGTGTGGGCCACTGATAATTCTCGGGAGGCTATTTGGGACGCTATGGCGCGCAAAGAGGTCTTTGGCACCACGGGGACTCGGCTTCAGGTACGGGTATTCGGTGGCTATGACTTCGGACCCGATGACCTGGAACAGCTTGATCTCGCTGCCAAGGGCTACGCTGCTGGAGTACCCATGGGGGGTGACCTTGCCGCCGCGCCTGAGGGTGCGAGCCCTGGTTTTCTTGTCGAGGCCATGCGTGACCCCAACGGTGCCAACCTGGATAGAATTCAGATTGTGAAGGGCTGGTTGGATGAAGATGGCGCCTCGCAAGAGGCGGTGTATGACGTGGTCTGGAGCAACGCAGACGCTCGGTCACTGGATGCTGAGGGCAAGCTCGCTTCTGTGGGTTCCACCGTGAACGAAATGGAGGCTACCTATAGCAATTCCATTGGCGCGGATACGCTCCGTGGATATTGGCAAGATCCCTCGTTCGACCCGGAGCAGGGGGCTTTTTACTACGCCAGAGTCATGGAGATTCCGACGCCAAGGTGGTTGGCCTACGACCGCAAGAACTACGACCTTTACGACGAAATGCCTGACGATGCACGCTACAGCTCTCAGGAACGCGCTTACAGCAGCCCGATTTGGTATTCGCCGCGCTGATTCTGATGGTGGTATGACCGTGGGGTCAGCCTCCAGGCTGGCGCCGCGGTCCTTCACACAGTCATCGCGATCGTCAGGTGGCTGACTACTCGAAACTTGCTACGCTGAACCTCAGGAAACCCCAGCCGACGGGTCTGGCACCGCTTTGTGCGCGCCTGCCCGCTGATAATGGGCTGCTGATGCCTAGGTGATTGCACTGACAGCGGCACTCTTCGAGTCACTGTACCCATGCGTAAGATGAGGACATAGCGATGTTGACTGAGCTCTGGGTTGATCGAACCGACTATCGACGTACACGAGTGGTACGGTGCGACCTGCCTGAACCCGGTGCAGGCGAGATATTGGTGGCGATAGACAAGTTTGCGATGACGGCGAATAACGTTACTTACGCCGCCTCGGGCGATTTGTTCGGTTACTGGCAGTTCTATCCCACCGGGGAAGATCCTTGGGGCAAGGTAACGGTGTGGGGTATCGGAGAGGTCATTGCCAGCCAGGTCGACGCGATTGAGGTGGGCGAGCGACTGTATGGGTTCTTCCCGATGAGTAGCCACGTAGTGATGACGCCGGGCGATGTGACAGCACGGGGTTTCACCGACGCGGTGGCGCACCGCCAGCCGCTGCCGGGCCTTTACAACCAGTATGCGCGCACACGTTCCGAACCTGACGAATTGCACGCACTGGAAGACCAGCGATGTATCTTTTTCCCGCTGTTCATGACCGGTTACGTGATCGCCGACTTATTGCTCGATAACGACTGGTATGCAGTGGAGCAGGTGGTGATAGGCTCGGCATCATCTAAGACCGGGTTCAGCACAGCGGCCTTTCTGCGAGCAGCAGGCTTTGATGGCGCCATCGTGGGATTAACAGCAGAGCAGAATGTGCCATTTGCCGAGGCGCTTGAGTGCTATGACGGCGCAGTGCCCTATGGTGAACTCGAAACCCTGGAGCATGCGCCAACCGCTTATATCGATATTGCCGGAGATGTGAGCGTGCGGTCCCGGCTGCACTCTCACTTGACTGACCATGCGGTGCTTACGCTGCTGGTTGGCGCGACGCACTGGGACCAGTTTGGACAATCGCTCGGTGGTGACTCGCTGCCCGGCAGCAACCCTGAGGTCTTTTTTGCGCCCGCACAAATTGAAAAGCGGGATGCGGAGTGGGGTGGCGGTGTGATGATGGGCAAAGCGTATGCGGCCAGCATCAGCTTGGTCCAGCGACTGGCTCCGACATTGGCCATGGAATCGCACGCGGGTACTGAGGCATGCAACACGATTTGGCAGGCGTTGCTGGAGAATCAGGTCTCGGGCCAGCGCGGCGTCATGCTCACTCTGCGAACCGATGTTTGACGGCCTGTACGCAGTCCAGGCCTGAACCACTGGCCGGCCGCTAGAGTATCTAGCGCAAGGGAGTCAGAGCGAAGACAGGAGTCGGCGTCTGCCGGCGCTAAGCCAAAGAGAATCAGCGCCATGAAAAAAATCCTATTTATTCTGCTGGCGGTGGCGTTGCCCACGGGGGTCGCAACACTCGCCAATCCGGATGCTCTGGAACTCGGCGGTTGGCCCGCGCTGACCGCATTGGCATTGGCCGCTTACTTGATCCAGTGGATAGCTTTTATCCCCGCCCGGTTGCTGCAGACTGAGCGGTTTTATGACTTGACTGGCAGCCTGACCTATATCGCCGTCACCCTGGGCGCCATTAGCGTCGCGCCCGCGCCCTCAGGTGCGCAATGGCTGATCGCCATCATGATCTTTGTCTGGGCGGGCCGTCTCGGCAGCTTTTTGTTCCGCCGCATCCACACGGCGGGTGGCGATCAACGCTTTGATCACATCAAGATCTCCTCGTCGCGCTTTTTTGTGGCTTGGACGTTGCAGGGCGCCTGGGTGGTGATGACCAGCTGTGCAGCCCTCACCGCCATATTGAGCATCGAGCCGACAGCGTTGGGCGCCGTTTATGTGATCGGCGCCGTGATGTGGGCGGCAGGCTTCGCCATCGAAGTGATGGCAGACCGTCAAAAGTCGCGCTTCAAGGCAGATCGGGCCAATGAGGGGCGATTTATTAACACGGGGTTGTGGGCTCGCTCCCGCCACCCCAACTACTTTGGTGAAATCTTGCTGTGGGTTGGTATTGCGGTGATGGCCATACCGTATTTATCAGGCACTCAATGGGTGGTGATGCTTTCACCGCTCTTTGTCTACGCCTTGCTAACTCGCATCAGTGGCATTCCAACACTGGTGAGGCGGGGTCAGGCGCTGTGGGGCGACGACCCGGCGTACCAAGATTATCTAAGCAGCACACCGCTGCTCGTGCCGCGCCTGCGCTAGCGAGCCGCTAAGCGTCCATTGAGGAGCGCGGTAACCGCCAGCATCAAAAGCCCCAGCAATAGACGCAGGTCGCCGAGATAAATTCGCGGCTCTATGGGGTAGGCGATGGTTTTCTCAAGGCCTGCCAATTTGAAATCGTGCCGCTCGTAAAACTCTGTGTCCCCGATGATATCGATCAGGGTGCGCCGGCTTCGATACCGCATTATCGCGCCATCCGACCACGTCTCTGCGCCTTCGATACCCAGCAGATCAAGGCTGTCGGCCACCGATTTGCCCACCACGACAGGGTGACTCGCGCGGGAAAGCAGCGCGGGAATCATGTGCTCCATATACAGGTCGATCAGCGTTTGCCCGTCGGCATCAGGTGGTGCGCCCTCTATCTGGGGTGGATTTTTCGCCAGATCCACCGCGTTGAACATCAAAAACTGGCCACCCGTGTCATTGCGCAGAAACTCAAGTAGCGCTCCGCGAGCTGAAGGGTCTCCGCCCAGATCGAGGTTTTCAGTTTTGGCGATGTACGCCTGTATTTCCGCTTCTGTCAGTGGACCACCGAAGTCGGTATACCAGCTGACGAACAGCGCGTAGAGCACGATGGAGCCGAGCCACAGTTTGTGTCTTGATGTCATACCGGCAGTCTCCATAGTGATTGCCATAGTGTTTGTCAAAGTCGCCCGTAAGCGAGGCCTGCAGGCTGTGCCCGCAATAGATATTAGTGAGGCGCGGCTGTCAGGTTTACTCTAGCCCCCGTCAAATTTGACACGCCACAGCGGTGTCTTTCTGCGACCTTAACCCGGATTCGCGCTGGGGCAGAGGCATTTTCGCAGCATAGTGAAGATCTCTTACGAACACCCAAGCGCTTACTTATTGGCACTAATTATGCCAATATATAGATCGCTTCAAGACGCCGCAAGGAGTGCTAACGATGTCTCTCGATCCCGTCCAGCTGGTGGGGGGCACCGGCTCGCCCTATACCCAGAAGATGGTGGCGCTGCTGCGTTACCGACGCATCCCCTATGCCATCACCTGGGGCCAGCCTGAGACAACATGTGACGCATTGGGAGTCGAGGCGCCCAAGCCGACCTTCATGCCTACCTTCTTTTTTGAGGAGGGCGGCGAGCTCACCGCCCACTGTGACTCCACGCCGATCATTCGTCGACTGGAGGCAGACCACGCCGGCCGGTCGGTGTTGCCAGACGATCCTGCACTGGCCTTTATCGATTACCTCATCGAGGACTTCTCGGACGAGTGGTGCACCAAGTATATGTTCCACTACCGCTGGCACTTCGCGACCGATGCCGACAACGCCGGCACCAAGTTGCCGCTCAGCATGGATGTCTCCATGCCGCAGTCGCAGTTTCAGCAGTTCAAGGACTTCATCTCCCAGCGACAGATCGAAAGACTTTGGGTGGTCGGGTCGAACGAGGAGACGGCGCCCATCATCGATGCCAGCTATCGGCGGTTCCTCGCCGCGATGGAGGCGCATCTCGCTAATCAGCCCTTCACGCTTGGTCGTCGCCCGGGTGCCGGTGACTTCGGCCTGTTTGGTCAGTTGAGTCAGTTGGTGGGCTTTGACCCCACGTCGCGAGAGATTGCCCATGCAGTTGCACCGCGCACGGTCGGCTGGGTCGATCGCATGCCGGATGGCAGCGGCCTGATGCCCGAGGACTCGGATTGGGTCGCCATCGAGGACCAGCCGGCTAGCCTCAAAGGGCTATTAGAGGAAATCGGACGGGTCTATACGCCGGCGCAACTTGCGAATGCGCAGGCCGTGATGGCGCAAGAGAAAACCTGGGAATGCGAGATCGATGGCGCGAGGTGGCACCAGCGGACCTTCCCCTATCAGGCCAAGTGTTTGCAATGGACTCGGGATCAATACGGGCAGCTATCGGCGGTTGATCGGGCGCGCGTCGACGCATTAATCGCCGGCACCGGGATTGAGCCAATGTTGGAGGGGGTGAAATGAGCGCCGCGCCGATCAAAAACCGGGTGACCGAGATCACGGGGACCGACTACCCCATCATTCAGGCGCCGATGAGCTGGATCGCCAGAGCCCAACTTGCCTCGGCAGTCTGCAACGCCGGTGGTATGGGCATTATTGAAACCGGCTCGGGCGAGCTCGATGCGATCCGTGAAGAAGTTTTGAAAATGCGTGATTTCACCGACAAGCCCTTTGGCATGAATGTCGCGCTCGCCTTTGTGAAGGGCAGCCACTTCATCGACTTCGTGGTCGAACAGAACCTGCCTTTTGTCACGACCTCTTCAGGCAGTCCCGCGGTCTGCACCGAGATCTTCCAGCAGGCGGGCATCAAGGTGTTTCATGTGGTGCCCACGCTCGATATGGCGCTCAAGGCGATCGACTGTGGCGTGGACGGCCTGATCGTTGAGGGCGGTGAGGGTGGCGGCTTCAAAAATCCCAGTCCAGTGTCGCTAATGGTGCTGCTGCCGCTCATTCGCTCGCGAACTGATATCCCGATCATTGCCGCGGGCGGTATCTGCGACGGGCGGTCGATGGCGGCGGCATTTGCGATGGGAGCCGAAGGAGTGCAAATGGGCACGCGCATGCTGAGCAGCGCCGAGTCCCCGGTCCATCAGAATTGGAAGCAGGCCGTAGTGGAGGCGAAGGAGACCGACACGGTGTTCCTGAACCAACAATCCCGGCCGGCATTGCGTGCCTTGCGCACCGAGCGCACCGCCGCGCTGCAGCCGCTGGGGGCCTTCGACTTCCGCGAACAATTAGCTGGTGTGCAAGAGCTGTATTTTGGGGGCGACATGGAGGCGGCGATTCCGCTGTCTGGTCAGGTGGTGGGCCGAATCGATGCGGTACAGCCGGTGGCGGAAGTGATTCAGAGCACCATGACCGGTTTTTATGACTCGCTGGGTCAATTGCAGGACTATGCCGCCCCGTAATGTCTGATCAGGGCAACGCACCGCTCAACTGGCGCTGATAACGAAATGGTGGGTGTGAAAGAACACACCTCAGTCGACATGAGAAGTAGCAATGGGAACATCGTATGGGTTTTGAGATAAACGATCAGGTTCGTGCGTTAAATGCACAGCTGCAGAATTTTATGGACGAGCATATTTATCCGCGCGAGCGTGAGTGGCACGAGTGGTGTCATGACCCAGAGCATCTCTGGGAGGTGCCGGCGTGGTACGACGACATTCGTGATAAAGCCAAGGCCGAAGGGTTGTGGAACCTTTTCCTGCCCGAGGAGTACGCGCCCTGGAGTCCGGGCCTCACTAATGTCGAGATCGCGCCACTGTTTGAGACGATGTCCAAGGTTATGTGGGCCCAGAGCGTGTTCAACTGCAACGCGCCGGATCGCGGCAACATGGAAGTGCTCGCTAAGTACGGCACGCCGGAACAGCAGGAGCAGTGGCTGAAGCCGCTGTTGGCGGGGGAGATTCGCAGCGCCTACGCCATGACCGAGCCGCAGGTGGCGTCATCGGATGCCACCAATATGGAGCTCGAGATCCGGCGCGATGGCGACGAGTACGTGCTCAATGGCCGCAAGTGGTGGACCACCGGTGCGGTCGGACCACGCTGCAAAATCATGCTGGTGATGGGCAAGTCCAATCCGGAAAACGACCGGCATCGCCAGCACTCGACCATTCTCGTGCCTCGCGATACCCCCGGCGTGAAGCTGGTCAGAACATTGCGCGCCTTCGACAGCCTGCACTCGCCCGGCGGTGAGGCGGAACTCTTGTTTGAGGACGTGCGGGTGCCGGTCAGCAACATGATCAAGGGCGAGGGTTGCGGTTTTGAGATTGCGCAGGGGCGTCTTGGTCCTGGCCGTTTTCAATACGCGATGGGTTTTGTCGGGATGGCACAACGCTGTCTGGAACTGATGTGTGCGCGCGCTCAGGAGCGGGTGGCTTTTGGCGAGCCGCTCATCAAAAAGACATCTATTCAGCATGAGATCGCCCGCAGTCGCTGTGACATCGAGCAGTGCCGATTGCTCACATTGCAGGCGGCAGAGGTGATGGACCGGGAGGGCCTCGACGGCGCCCGACCCTATATTTCGATGATCAAGATCGTGGCGCCCAAAATGGCACAGGAAGTCGCCGATCGCGCCATGCAGATTTTTGGTGGGATGGGAGTCTGTCAGGACACCATGATTCCTGAGGTCTTCACCATCGGCCGGTTCTGCCGCATTGCAGATGGCCCTGATGAGGTCCATATGTCGCAGCTGGGCAAACTGACCGCCCGCGAGCTGAATGCCTGATGGAGGCCCATCCAATGACCCGTTTGCTACCTAAACTATTACTTCTGATGTTGAGTGCCCTCGTTGCCCTGCCGGGTAACGCTGACATTGAAATCGCCGGCTACTGGCAGCACGAGAGCGATCCGGTGTGGATCGAGATGCGACCGGAAACGGGTGAGGGCGTGATGCTTCGCAACGACAACAGGCCGGATCGCGTTGGGTTTTTGGTGGTCACCGACCTGGTCGCGGGTGATGACCCTGCAGAGTGGTCTGCGCAGGTCTTTGCGGCGCGCTTGGGTGAGTACCGCAAAGCGCAAATTACGCTAACAGATGAGAGCCGCATGATCTTTACTGTGAAGGTCGGTTTAATGCGTCGCTCCGTGGAGTGGACCCGTGTATCAGAGGTGCCGCCTGCACCCAATGACGCGTAAACTCCGGCCCTGACAACAATAAAGATAGAGACGCGTCATGAGTAAACGTTTGATTTTTGCTGCCAGCCTGCTGGCGCTGACCACTGCCTGCACTGAAGAAGTGGGTCTGCTCGATGAAAGCCGCAACTTTGGTGGTCGTGGAGGCAACTCGCTCGAGCCGGTGATGGATCTGCTGGATCGCACACCGCCGGAGGCGAACCCGCTGCGCAATGCGTATTTTGGCGATCTTCATGTGCACACTGAGTACTCCTTTGACGCCTATAATTTCGGCACCACCGCCACGCCTTATGATGCCTACCGCTTTGCACAGGGTGAGACGATCGAGCACCCCGCGGGATACCAGATCCAGATGGCGACACCGCTCGATTTTTATGCCGTCACCGACCACGCCATGTTCCTCGGCCTTGCGCTCGAAGCGGGCGACACCACCACACCGTTTTCGCAATACGACGTGTCAAAGCCGCTGCATAACCTGAATGCGGAGGACAACATGGGTGAGCTGAGCCTGGTCACCCGGCTGGCGAACTTTGCCTCATTCATCCCCGATACTTTGGCAGGCATCTTTGCCGGCACTATTTCCGAAGAAATGGCGATCGGGGTCACCCGGCGGGCCTGGGCGGACATTATCAATGCGGCTGAGCAATACAACGATCCCGGTCATTTCACGACCTTTGTGGCCTACGAGTACACCTCGTCCACCGATGATGTCGGCAACCTGCACCGTAACGTGGTGTTCCGCGGGGCGGACAAGCTGCCCGCTGTGCCGTTTTCCCGTTTGAATTCCCAAAACCCGGAGGGGCTCTGGGATTGGATGGATACGCTGCGTGGGCAGGGCATTGAAAGCTTGGCGATTCCCCACAACTCGAATGGCTCCAACGGCCAGATGTTCAAGCTGGTGGACTGGGCTGGCGACCCTATGGACGATGAGTACGCTGACCAGCGCATTCGCAACGAGCCAATCGTAGAGATCACCCAGGTCAAGGGCACTTCCGATACCCATCCGCTACTGTCGCCCAACGATGAGTGGGCTGACTTTGAGATCTATAAGTTCCGTGTGGGAACCAGTCTGCACAGCGAAGAGAAGGGCAGTTACGTCCGCGAGGCCTTGCTAAACGGTCTCGCTTTGGAAGCACAGGGTGTGAAGAACCCCTACCAGTTCGGCTTTGTCGCGGCGAGCGATACCCACGTGGCGGGCACCAGTGACGACGAGGAGACCTATTTCTCCAAGGCGGGCCTGTTGGATGGGCTGCCCGAGCGCCGCGGCTCGGTACCAGTGGATACCATGTATGGCTTGTTCGCGCGCTTTCTGGCCCCCGACACCTTGACCGAGGTCGACGGGCGTACCTACACCTACGGCGGTGGCTTCGAGAGCTGGAGCGCCTCGGGTGTGACCGGTGTCTGGGCCGAGGAGAACACCCGGGATGCTATCTATGATGCCTTCCGCCGCAAGGAAACCTTCGCCACCTCGGGCCCGCGCATGCGCGTGCGGTTTTTTGCGGGCCACGATTATGCCCCAGACATTCTGGACTCCGAGACCATGATCGAAGAGGCCTACGCGGGCGGTGTGGCGATGGGCGGCGAGCTTGCTAAATCAGGTGAGGCACCTCGGTTTGTGGCCTGGGCCAGTGCAGATCCGCGCGGCACGGCGCTTCAACGACTGCAGATTATCAAGGGCTGGGAGAAGGATGGTGAAACCTTTGAGCAGGTCTACGACGTCGCCTGCTCTGACGGCCTGACCCCTGACCCTGATACCCACCGCTGCGGCGATAACGGTGCCCGGGTCGACATCTCTGATTGCAGTATCACTGAGGGCGTTGGCGCCGCTGAGCTGAAGACGGTATGGCAGGACCCCAACTATGAGCCTGAAAGCCGCGCGTTTTACTACGTGCGTGCATTGGAAAACCCAACCTGCCGATGGTCGACGTGGGATGCGATCCGCGCCGGGGTTGAGCCGCGCCCTGACCTGCACACCACGCTTCAGGAGCGCGTCTGGAGCTCACCTATCTGGCTGAAGTGAAGTAGAGACCGCGCTGCTCGAGTGAACCTCAGGCAGCGCAGGAATCATAGCCGGTTATTAGAAACTCTTTCTGATACTGGCGCCCCACATGCGAGGCTGGTTGGGGTAACCGGTGAAGCTGCCTGTTTGGGCCACGGAGGGGAACCAGGTGATCAAGTACTCATCGTTGGTCAAATTCCTGCCCCATACCCGGAACTCCCAACCGTTTTTGGCGATACCCACGCTGGCATTTAACAATCCGACCTCGCGGGTACGACTGTTCGTCGTCTCAAGCAAGATGTTGGACTCAGACAGATCTCCGCCATCCTGAATGTCGACTTCTTTGTCGTACCGGTAATCGGCCTGAATCCAGGCATCCCAACCGAGGACGGTGAAGTCATAAGACCCGATTAAACTCAAGGTCAATTCTGAGATGCCGCCGGGTATGGTGCCGCTTAAATCAATGGCCTCGCCGCCAACATTGGCGCCGATAAAGGAATCATAGAAGGGATCGAGGTAGGTCCCTGATACGCCCAGCGACAAGCGCTCGGTGGGTCGCAGCATCACGTCGACCTCCACGCCATCCACCGACTGCTCGCCGGCGTTGGCGAGGTTAAAGCCGGCTCCGGTGAATACGTTCGACTGAAATCCTTCAATGGTTTGATTGAAGAACGCCGCGTTGATATATCCCCACTCTGCGTTGTACTTAATGCCCAGTTCCAAAACCTCGGATTCCTCTGGGCCTGCGAGGCGGGTACCGATCGTCAAATTGTTAGGGAGCGTCACACCTGCCGCGACCAGCGCGTCATATTCGCCTTGCGTGGGGCTACTATCTCGGGACAGGTTCCAAGAGGTCGCTTTGTAGCCGGTGGCGTAGGTAAAATAAA
>QOPK01000057.1 GCA_003331685.1 Halieaceae bacterium
AGGGTTCGTCGTCGAACTTCACGAGGACTCTCCATCACGCAATCGCAGGGCGCGTAGCCAGGCACTGCGACCTTGCAACCGATTATCTACTGGGGGTTGGATAATTTTGATGGTGTCCTCGGGGGCGCCCATTTTTCGGCTACCTTCCCAGGCATTCACCCAGACGCAGGTCATCTCTGGTTTGATCTCGCACCCGCCGTTTTGCCTCACGCCGCCACAGGGTCCGTTGCGCAGAGTTTTCGGGCAATTCATGGGACAGGCCATACCTGTCTCACCCAGCGTGCACTGCCCACAGGACTGGGAATCGAACAAAAAGCCTTTTACTGCGCCCTCTAATATGGAGAACGGCTTATCGAGCCGCTCATGGCCGATGGCTTTCAACAGCGGGTTGAAGAGCGCGAGGATGCCTTCTAGCAAGGCATAGCATTTCTTCAGCCAGCCGGCGTTGCGAACGGACCAGTTTCTTACTGCTTTCATTCGCTGACCTCGGCACTGCCTTTTTGCTTAACGAGCACAGCAAGTTGCTCATCGGACACCTGCGACTCGATTTCCTCGCCTAGGCGCCGTGCGATGTCCTCGAGCGCGCCTTCGGCCTCAATGCTGGTTGTCACCCGGCGCCATTCGTCGAGGTAGGCATCACTGCCGCCTTTGCCGGCGCGCATGGCTGCGCGGTCAATAGCTTCCTGAAAGCGGGCGCTGAGCATGTACTTGCCGCGGTCACGACCGCGCTTGATCAGCACCTGCGAGGGGATGTCGCGCCAAAAAATATCAATGCGTTGCATCGGCCACCCTCGGTGCAGCGGGCTCACCCAGCGCTTCTGATCTGTCCTGCCACCGCAAGACCTGCGCTGTCATCGCGGACTGCAGACCACCTAGCCCCGTCTGAATCACCTCTAGTGGCAGAGCTAACTGATCGGCCGCGCGCTGGGCCCCCGCAACCAGGGAGGCGTCCTCGGTTTGCGCGAGGTATACCACCCGCGTGTAGTGGGCGAATAGGGTGTCGCGCAGTGTGGGGTGGATGTTCAGCTTCAAATCCTCGATCACCAATCGATCAAAATGCCGCACCAAAAAGTCGGTCAGGTAAAACGTACCCGGCTCTGCATCTGCTAACGCGTGAAAAACGTTAGCGGTTGCATAAAATTCATAACAGTGTGCGCCGGGTATGCGTTCGGCCCGCCATCGCTCGAGCACGGCATCGAGTCGTCCACCGGTGCCACAATCGGCATACGCCACAAATCGATGATCGTATTGCTCGGAATAGCGCTCTAGCAGCGCCTCAACGCGCCCTGGGATCTCCTCGGGCCGGTTATGCAGCGCGGCGTCCAGACACTGTATGTCGAGGTGATGCCAGCCGTTGGCCGTTTTCAGCGCGCCGATTTCCCGCGCAAGGGCTCCGCAAGCGATGACCAGAATGGAGGCGGGCATCGCCGTGAAGGTCAGGCGCTCTGCGCCAACCGGCGCTCACTCACCATACTCACGGCGGTGGTAGCGGCCTCGGCAGCGTCGCGGCAATAGGCATCTGCGCCCACTGCCTGACCGAATTCCTCGTTCAGCGGTGCGCCACCGACCAGCACAATGTAATCATCGCGCAGGCCTTTCTCTGTCAGCGTATCGATCACCACCTTCATGTAAGGCATGGTAGTAGTGAGCAGGGCCGACATGCCCAGGATGTCAGGTTTGTGTTCTTCGAGCGCCGCCAGGTAATCCTCGACGCAATTATTGATGCCGATATCGTGGACCTCAAAGCCGGCGCCCTCAAGCATCATCGCGACCAGGTTTTTGCCAATATCATGGATATCGCCCTTGACGGTGCCAATGACCATTGTGCCGATCGGCTTGGCGCCGGTTTCGGCGAGCAAGGGTCGCAGGATCGACATGCCGCCTTTCATCGCGTTGGCGGCGAGCAGCACTTCGGGCACAAACAGGATGCCGTCACGGAAATCGATGCCGACAATCGTCATGCCGTCGACTAGCGCTTTAGCCAGAACATCCTCAGCGCCCCACCCACGGTCCAGCAGGATCTGTGTGCCTTCCACAATTTCTTCCGTCAGGCCGTCATATAGGTCATCGTGCATCTGCTGGACAAGGTCTTCGTCCGTGAGCTCCGAAAGAACGATATCGTCTTCTTCGTCTGACATGGCAGGATCTCCTCTCAGTAATCCCGGTCGGCAAATGACGCTTTTTGTTCCGTCATAAACGCCTGCAGTGCTTCATCAATAGCCGGATCCAGCTCTGGAGCCTGATATTCGGCCAGCATTTGTTTCCACAGCGCGTTGGCGCGCTGCGCCGTATCGAGGCTGCCCTCGGCAGACCACTGCTCGTAGCTGTTGTTGTCCGCCACGGTGGAGCGATAAAAGGCGGTTTCGAAGTTGGCCAGTGTGTGAGCCGAGCCAAGGAAATGCTTGCCGGGGCCCACCTCTTCAAAAGCCGACATGGCCTGACCGTTCTCGGACACATCCACCCCGTTTAGGAGTACGGCCAGCATGCTCGCCTGATCGCAGTCCATGATGAATTTCTCGTAGCCCATGGAGAGACCGCCCTCAAGCCAGCCAGCGGTGTGCAACATAAAGTTGACGCCGGCGAGTGCTGAAGTCTGCAGCGTGTTAGCCGCCTCATACGCCGCCTGTGCATCGGGTAGCTTGGACCCACAGAGCCCGCCACCGCTGCGGAAGGGTACGCCCAGTCGGCGAGCCAGTGCACCGGCCGCGTAAATCACCATGCTGGGCTCTGGTGTGCCAAATGTCGGCGCGCCTGTGGCCATGGAGACCGCCGCTGCGAAGGTGCCGAAGATCACCGGGCACCCGGGTCGCATCAGCTGGGTCAGTGCGATGCCGGCCATGGCTTCGGCGAGGATCTGGGTGACGGTGCCGGTCACCGTGACGGGTGACATGGCCCCCGATAAGATAAAGGGCGAGACCACTGTCGCCTGATTGTTCTTGGCGTATACCTTGAGCGAGCCCAGCATGGTGCCGTCGAATACTAGCGGCGAGTTCACGTTGATCAGGCTAGTGAGTACACAGTTTTGATCGACAAACTCATCGCCGAATACGATCTTGGCCATATCCACCGAGTCCTGTGCCCGGCGCCAATGCGTGACTGAGCCCATGAGCGGCTTGTCGCTGTATTTGAAGTGGCTGTAGACCATGTCGTAGTGGCGCTTGTTCACTGGTAGGTCTACTGGCTCGCAAACGGTGCCGCCCGAGTGGTGTATGCCGGGTGCCATGTAGGCGAGCTTCACGAAGTTCTGGAAGTCCTCGATAGTGGCGTAGCGGCGGCCTTTGTCGAGGTCATGCACAAAGGGCGGGCCGTAAGCGGGCACAAGCACCGTGCGCTTGCCGCCGATAGTCACACTGCGCGCAGGGTTGCGAGCGTGTTGCACGTACTCACTGGGTGCGGTTGCCTGGATGATCTGCCGGCACATGCCGGTGGGGAAGCGAACCCGGGTGCCGTCGATGTCCGCGCCGGCTTCCTTGAACAACTCGAGGACTTCGGGGTCGTCAAGGAAATCGATGCCAATTTCTGCCAATAGCCGGTCGGCATTGTGCTCGATCAGTTGCAGGTTTTCTTCGCTGAGAATTTCAACGTAAGGGATGTTGCGTTCGATAAACGGTGCAGCGGCTGTGGCAGACTGGCCCCGAGCCTCACGTCGTCCGGCCCGACCCCCGCCTTTTCTCCTGTTCGCACGTTCACTCATCGCGCTACTTCCATAACGAGGTGCTGCTCACCTCTTGCCTTTATTCCGGTCTCATCGAGCCACCTCAGTGAGTGTTGCTGCTCGATAGTGCCGGGCTAAGACGAAACCCGAAAGCGTCGCACCATGTTACTGGCAAAGCCTGTAAAACGGTACTTTTTTCGCCGCAAAGCCCCCTCAAATTATGGGCGCTACTGTGGAGTGATTGGGGTTTGTAGGGTTGGATTAAACCGACACCGATCAGACCAAAAGCGACATCAAAAATCGGAAAATGGTGTTGATGCGGTTAGGGCAGTTTCTCAAATGGGTATTACTCGACGTAGGCAGTTCTGCGTAAATGGATTGACGCTTTTTCACGAGGAGAGGTAGGCTCCCGAGCATAAGAAAGGGGGTGTGGTATGTCGATCGATTCTCAAGCCCGTATCGTGATTGTCGGGGGCGGCATCATGGGTGTGGCACTCGCGTATCACCTTGCCGAGGAAGGCGAAAGCAATGTGATGCTGATCGAGAAGGGCGAACTGACCTCTGGCTCGACCTGGCACGCGGCTGGGCAGTGCCCCAGCCTGGTCGGTAATTACAACCTCGCCAAGATTCACGACTACGGTAATCGGTTGTATCCCACCCTCGAGGAAAAGACCGGCCAATATGTGAGTTGGCACGCCTCGGGCGGTATTCGCATCGCGCGCCAGCAAGCTGATCTCGATTGGTTCCACTCCATGAAGGGCATCGCAGATAACGTCGGCTTCCGCATGGAGATCATCGACCCAGCCAAAATTAAAGAGCTCAATCCGTTTTACGATATTGAGGGCGTGATTGCCGGCGCCTGGACGATGGACGACGGCCATGCCGACCCATCCGGCCTGACCAATGCGATGGCCCGGGGCGCGACCGACATGGGCGTCAAGATTGTGCGCCACAACCGAGTGATGGATATTAACCGCTTGCCCTCGGGGGAGTGGGAGGTCGATACCGAGCAGGGCAAGGTCACCTGTGAAATCGTGGTGAACGCCGCGGGCAGCTTTGCACGCCAAGTGGCGCAGATGGTCGGCGCGGATCTGCCGATCTGCAACATGGAGCACCACTACATTGTTACCGGTGCGATTCAGGAATTCATCGACCGGGACGAGGAGTTCCCGGTGATGCGTGACCCCTACGCATCGGCCTATATCCGTCAGGAGCAGAAGTCGGGTCTGATTGGTATCTATGAGTCGACAGGTCTGACGGAGGCCTGGGGCCCCGACGGTTTGCCGCCGTGGTCCTCTGACAGCGAGTTATTTCCCGATGATCTCGACCGCCTCATGCCCTGGCTGGAGCGGGCGATGAACTGCATGCCGCCCATGTTGGAGGCGGGGATCAAGCGCATCGTGAATGGTGCCATCCCCCATTCAGCTGACGGGCCGCCCTTATTGGGGCCGGTCGCCGGCATCGAGAACTTCTGGCTCTGCTGTGGCTCTTCCTTCGGGATTGCGCAGGGCGCTGGCTGTGGGAAGTACCTTGCCCAGTGGATGATTTACGGCGATGCCGAGATCAACATGACGGGCTTTGATCCGCGGCGCTTCGGTGACTTTGCTGATCGCGCTTATATGCACGCCAAGGGCTTTCAGGATTATGGCCTGACCTATGCCACGCCCTTGCCCGGCGAAGAATTCCCTGCGGCCCGGGACTGCCGGCTGACCCCCCTTCACGAGACGTTAAAAGCCAAGGGCGCGGTGCACACCCAGACCTTTGGCTGGGAGCGGCCCAAGTGGTTTTCCCTCGATGGCCGCGAGGAGGATCACAGTTACCGGCGCAATAATGTATTCGAGGTGGTGCGCGACGAATGCACAGCCGTGCGCGAACGGGTAGGGCTCATCGACCTGACCGGTTTTGCAAAATATGACGTAACCGGGGCCGACGCTGAGGCGTTTTTGAATCGTGTGTTGGCCAACCGTATGCCGCGGCGCGATGGTGGCATTGCACTGGCGCACTTCCTCTCGAAAAACGGCCGCATCCTTGGCGAGGCGACCGTGACTCGGATTTCTGGCGAGCACTTCTACCTGCTTTCTGCGGCCAGTGCCGAGCTCAGAGATCTCGATCATCTGGTGCAGCAGGTACAGGCGGGTGAGCAGGTCGAGATTCGTAATACCACCGAAGAGCGCGGTGTCATCGTATTAGCCGGGCCCAAGGCACGAGACGTGCTGGGTGGTCTGACCGACGCCTCATTGGAGAACGCAGATTTTCCCTGGCGTACTGCACAGCAGATCGAGATCACAGGGATCCCGACGCTAGCCCTGCGCATCAACTATGTGGGTGAGCTTGGTTGGGAACTCCACCCGGCCATGGCGGATTTGCCGGCGCTCTATGCAGCGGTGTGGGCTGCAGGCGAAGCGCATGGCATCGCTGACTTTGGGCTGTATGCCATGAACAGCTTACGCATGGAAAAAGGTTACCGAGGCTGGGGTGCGGAGCTCACCAATGAGGTCACGATGCCCGAGGCCGATATGGCGCGCTTCTACGCGAGTACCAAGGAAGACTTCGTCGGAAAAGCCGCCACCGAAACTAACGAAGCCGGCCCGTTGCGTCTGGTGTATTTCGAGGTGGAGGCGCAGGACGCCGATGTCCGCGGTGGTGAGCCCATTTTCCTTGGAGACACCTGCGTGGGCGTCACCACCTCGGGTGGCTATGGCTATGCGGTAGAGAAGAGTTTGGGCTTCGGTTATGTGCCGCCGGAGCAGGCCGCGCCGGGCTCGTTGATCGATATTGGGTTACTGGATGCGCGTTGTCGCGCCACGGTCTTGGCTGAACCCAGTTACGACCCTGCCAACGAGCGGCTGGCCAGCTGATGGCAGCATTACCGGATCGCTGCGAGGTCGTTGTTATTGGCGGTGGTGTCATCGGTGTGTCAGTGGCGTACCACCTCGCCGAGGCGGGCATTCAGGATGTGGTGCTCCTTGAGCGAAAAGAATTGACCAGCGGCACCACTTGGCACGCGGCGGGCTTGGTGGGGCAGCTTCGTACCTCGATCAACATGACCCAGCTCGCGCGCTATACGAGCCAGCTGTACCGCGGACTCGAGGAAGATACCGGCCAGGCGACTGGTTATCGGCAGTGCGGTTCGATCTCGATCGCGGCGACCGCGGAGCGGTTTGAGGAGCTCAAGCGCAGTGCTTCCATGGCCAAGGTGTTTGGGCTCGAGGTGAACGTGCTGTCGGTGGCTGAGATTGCCGAGAAATATCCGCTAATACAGACCGATGACCTCTACGGCGGCATTCATATTCCCTCCGATGGCTATGCCAACGCGGTGGATATCACCCAGGCACTGGCGAAAGGGGCGAAGAGCCGCGGCGCGCGGATTTTCACTGACACCAAGGTCGAGGCGATTCTCCGTGACGGAGACCAGGTCACCGGGGTGCGCACGGCCGAGGGTGAGATCCGAAGCAAGTACGTGGCGATATGCGGCGGCATGTGGTCACGTGATCTTGCGGCGTCGGTGGGCGTGAACCTGCCGCTCCATGCCTGCGAGCACTACTACGTGTTGTTTGAGGGGGTAGAGGGGCTGAACCCGGAGCTTCCCGTACTGCGTGATTACGATGCCTGCACCTACTATAAGTATGACGCTGGCAAGCTATTGGTTGGCGCATTCGAGCCGTCAGCCAAGCCGTGGGGCATGGAGGGGATCTCTGAGGATTTCTGCTTTGATGAGATTGCCGGTGATTTTGATCACTTTGAGCCGGTGCTCCACGACGCGATGAAGCGCCTGCCTGCTCTGGAACGCGCGGGCATCCAAAAGTTTTTCTGCGGCCCCGAGAGTTTTACGCCCGATGTGCGTTATCACCTGGGTGAGGCGCCCGAACTGAAAAACTGTTTTGTCGCAGCAGGACTCAACTCGATCGGCCTGCAGTCAGCCGGTGGTGTGGGCAAGGTCACCGCCGAGTGGATTCGCGACGGCAGACCGCCGGTCGATCTGTGGGAGGTGGATGTGCGGCGTAACATGCCATTTCAGGGTAACCGGCAGTACCTTCAATCACGGGTCAGCGAGAGCCTCGGTTTGCTCTACGCCACGCATTATCCCTACCGCCAATATGAAACCGGGCGCGGTGTGCGCAAATCAGCGATCCATGATCGGCTCGCGGCGATCGGTGCCTGTCATGGCGAGGCCTTTGGTTGGGAGCGCCCCAACTGGTATGCCCCCGCAGGCGTTGAGCCTGAATATGAATATAGCTACGGCCGACAAAACTGGTTTGAGCACTCGGCGGCGGAGCATCGTGCTGTGCGCGAGGGCGTCGCCCTGTTCGATCAGTCATCCTTCGCCAAGTTTCGCCTGGAAGGCCGCGATGCGGTGAGGGTGTTGAATCGCGTTTGCGCCAACAACGTGGATGTGGCTGTGGGCCGGGTGGTATATACCCAGTGGCTAAACGATCGCGGTGGCATCGAGGCGGACCTCACGGTCACACGCCTCTCCGAGATGACCTTCATGATTGTCGGTGGTGCCGAGACCGAGGCGCGCGATTTTTACTGGCTGAAGCGACAGCTTCCAGATGACGCACACTGCGTGCTGACCAATGTGACGTCTAGCATGGGGGTGCTGTCGATCATGGGGCCTCGAGCGCGAGACCTGTTGCAATCACTGACACCAGACGATGTGAGCCACGCAGGCTTTCCCTTTGCGACGAGTCGCGAAATCGAACTCGGCTTTGCGATGGTGCGGGCATCGCGGATGACGTTTGTGGGCGAGCTGGGCTGGGAGCTCTACGTGCCGACCGAGTTTTTGCAGCATGTGTATGACCGCATTGTTGAGGTGGGCGAGGCGGTCGGGCTGGCGCATGCCGGCTACCACGCGCTCAATTCACTGCGGCTGGAAAAAGCCTACCGCCACTGGAGTCATGACATCACCGATGAGGACTCGCCGCTGGAGGCGGGGCTTGGTTTCGTGATCAAGTTCGATAAGCCGGGCGGCTTTATCGGACGGGATGCGCTGTTGATGCAGCAGGAGCAGGGTGTCTCACGGCATTTGGTGCAGCTCAAGCTCAATGATCCCGAGCCGCTGATCTATCACAACGAGCCGATCTGGCGGGGCAATGAGATTGTGGGTCACATCACGTCCGCTGCCTACGGGCACACCCTTGGCGGTGCGGTGGGGCTCGGTTACGTGAGTGCAGGGACCGGTGCGCCGGCTGATTCAGTGCTTGGCGATACGTATGAAGTGGAAGTTGCCTGTGAGCGATTCTCAGCAGACGTCTCACTGCGACCGCTTTACGACCCCGATAACGCAAAGATTCGGCGCTAGGGAGCCCCTTTTAGTCAATCGTTACTGACGACGCCTTGCCGGCGACGGCGATGGATCGACTGTTCCCAAACGTGCGCCGAGTTGATTCAGGCGCTTTCTACGAGGTCTTCCGTCATCAAGCGGATCGGGAACTTGGCGCGGATCTCGGCGTCGACCTCTGGCGGTATGTGGGTCGGCACGTAGGTGGCCAGGATGTGATCGCGGGTGCGGATGGCATTGTCGATCGCCAAGGGTTTGTCGGAGGCCTCCCACACTGTGGGACTGAATCGGTTGCCCACCTCGGGGTAGAGGTACTCGCTCTGCATCACCGCCAGCGTGTGGTCTGAACCAAGATAGTGTCCTTTATCTCCGAGACAGACCTGGGCGAGGTCGTCAAAGCCCAGCGTTTTCTCGTTAACCTCGATACCCCGCACCGCTCGCAGCGTTGCCCCCAGTACATCGTTATCGAGTATCAGGCTCTCGGGGCAAACGCCGAGCAGGCTTGAGTACATCCCGGCCGCCTCGTAGATGAGGTTGGCGCCGGCAAGGGCAGGCGGCATCAGCGTGTGAGCGCGCTCCGCACCTGCCTGAAAATCAGGCATGTTGGCATCGGTCATGCCGCAGGCGGTGCCGAAGGGCAAATCAAAATAGAGGCCCAGCTGAGCACAGCCGCTGGAGATGAGTCCTTGCTCTGGCGACCCGCCGCTCATAGCGCCAGTTCGAAGATCTGAGACGAAGGGCCAGGCGCCAATGATTGCGGGTGCGCCGGGCTCGATGGCGTTCACATACACCAGTCCGCCAATGCACTCCGCCCAGGCCTGACTGACAGCGCCGGCCAGCGTTGCGGGTGTGGTGGCGCCGGCTTGCCCCGCTGACAGGAGCAGTACTGGCATGCCGCCCTCGACCGCGACGCGCAGGCACTCGAGTGCCTCTTGCGCGAACTTCATGGGCGGTACGACAAAGCAGTTTGATTGGCTGACGAAAGGCCGCGCCCGCCACGCGGCCTCGCTACCAGCGATGATGTGCAGCATCTCCAGTGCTTTACCCAGATGGTCGCAGTTACTCCAGCTTGCGCCCACGTGCTTGCGCGTGCCGGCTACGCAACAGTAGGTAGTGTTGAGATCCATCTCGTAGGTGTTGTCCAGATCGCGCAGCACGCACATGCGCTGGAACATGTGGATGTGCTCGCAGTTATCGGCAATGCGCGCGAGGTCGTAGAGGTCTCGGGTGGTGGAGTCGCGATATTCGTTCCTGATCGAATCGGCAATCATCACGGCAGCGCCCGCTGTAGCGAAGTGCACGCGTGATCCAGATAGGTCCAGATCAAATTCGGGATCTTGCGCGTGGAGCGTCAGATTCCGTTTTGCCTGTTTCAGTGCGGCGTCGACGACAGCGCGGGGCATGCGCAAGCGGCCGTCTTCACCCAGCACTGCGCCGACGGCTTCACAGCTTTCAATACAGTGTGGTGTGGCGTCTTTGAAACCGACTTGTTCAAGAATACGGTAGATGTTCTCGACGATGGCTTCGAGATCCTCATCCGTGAAAGGATGGTAGCGGCCGCCGCGTTCACCTGGCCGCACAGGCTTCATGGCTTCTTCCAGCGGCGCGCTCCGTTGAGCATGTCGCGCCTGTCTGCCTCCCGCACGTCTCGCCATCGTCAGGTCCCCCCCTAAAGTCGGCCAGCGCCCGCCCGGTTGTGCTGTTATCCGGGACGAAAATCAGGGTTAGAAATACCTCAAAAATCTTGCGTGCGCCAGCGGAATTTGCAGGGGCGATAGCAAAATATGAGCGTGTTGCGGCGGCCGTCAATCGGCGACGTAATCAGGGTAGAGAAGAGGGGGTCCGTCGGTGACGGACCTCCCCGAGAGTGTTTCGCCTCAACTGGTGGTCAAGGCGAAACAAAGGGTGAGCGTTACTGAGCCTGTCCCGCGCGAACGAGGGTCGCCGCATACATGCGCGGGCTGTCACAGCTCATGATCTGGCCAAAAATGGCATCGTCCATCTGTCGACCGCCACCATTCACGTACAGATCAGCATCACGACCATAGGTCTCTAGGCTGGGTCTCCAGACAGAGATTTTCATGTCTGCGGTCATGTCGGTTGGGTTACCGTGACCGGGGAAGTGATAAGCGATCGCCGCCGCGACTTCCTGCTCGTCGAGATAGGCGTTCCACTTGGCAGTCGCTGCCATCAGATCGGGTGGGGTGACACCCTCATTGAGCGTGCAATCACTGAAGCTGACGACGGCTGAGGAGGGGCCATCAGCGGGTGGGCGCACCAGCATGGTCGCTGCTTCGCTGTGCCAGCCGCAGGTCCACACCTTGTTAAAGCGTTCGTTTAGCTTCTGGCCCTTTGTCATCCAAGTTTGCATGACCTTGCCCATCTCGGTGAAGTTAGGTGAGTAGCCGAACCAGCCCGCCTCGCGGACAAAGTCAGCGTTGGCCTTGAAGATGGGGTTCAGCACCCATGCCGAGTAAGCGTCAATACCGTTGTCGTCAGACCACTCATTCCAGTCGTTGACGACTTTCATGAGATCCGACATGGACTGGCCTTCGTTCATTTGGCAGCCCCAGCTCTCGATGGCAGCCATTTGCGGCATATCCTGCTGTGCGTGCGCCGGGCTCATCGCTGCGATGATGAACAGGCTTAACAATGTGTTGATCCAGTGTTTCATTGCGTTTTCCCCGCGTTATGTTTTCGTTAATTGGCGGCAAGTGCACCAACGTCTCTCACACTAAAGATGTTTTGTTGCAGT
>QOPK01000058.1 GCA_003331685.1 Halieaceae bacterium
TGCTCCTGACATCACCCTGCACCAGACCCATGCTGATACCCGTTTTGCTCTCCGGTGGCGTCGGTAGCCGCCTGTGGCCGGTTTCTCGAGCCGCCCGACCCAAGCAGTTTCTGCCTCTGGGGGGCGAAGGTTCGATGCTACAGGAGACCCAGCGACGGCTTGAAGGCCTGAATTGTGGGCCCGCTATCGTGGTCTGCAATGCAGACCACCGTTTTATGGTGGCCGAACAACTGCGGGGCGAGAGTGCTGAGAGCCCTACGATTATTCTTGAGCCTGCCGGGCGCAATACCGCGCCCGCCATCGCGTTGGCGGCATTGCAGTCTCAGGCGCAGCATCCTGAGGCATTACTGCTGGTGTTGCCTGCCGATCATCATGTGACGGATCCCGCAGCATTTCGGGCAACGGTAGAGCGGGCCATGGCCCCCGCAGCAGCCGGCAAATTGATGACATTTGGCGTCGTGCCCAGCCGCCCTGAGACCGGATATGGCTATGTGCGCTGTGGGGAGGCGCTGGCCGACGGGATCTTCAGTCTGGCGGAATTCGTCGAGAAGCCCGACCAGACCACCGCGGCGCGCTATGTGGCCGACGGCGCGTATTGTTGGAATAGCGGCCTGTTTTTGTTTCGGGCAGATCGTTACCTCGAGGCTTTGGGCCGACATCAGCCTGAAATGCTCGCGGCCTGTAAGCAGGCTATGGCCCATGCGGAACGCGATCTCGACTTTATTCGTCCCAATACAGAGGCCTTCCTCGCAAGCCCCTCAGACAGCATTGATTATGCGGTCATGGAGCATACTGAGGCTGGCGGCGTGGCGACCCTCGACTGTGGTTGGAGTGACGTGGGCGCCTGGTCGGCGCTGTGGGAAATCGGCGCGGCGGACAACGCTGGTAACGTTAGCGAGGGCGATGTGCTGTTGCACGATGCTCGCAATAACTATGTGCGAAGCGAAAGTCGCTTGGTGGCTGCGTTGGGTGTTGAGGATCTGGTAGTGGTCGAGACGGCCGATGCGGTGATGATCGGTGCTCGTGATCGGGTGCAGGACATCAAACAGGTGGTGAAGGCGCTCGCTGCGTCCAATCGACCGGAGGCTTCCATTCACCAGAAGGTGTTCCGCCCCTGGGGATCGTATGAATCGCTGGTGGTTGGCGAGCAGTTTCAGGTCAAGCGGTTGACGGTCATGCCGGGTCAGACTTTGTCGCTGCAGTTACATCACCATCGCGCCGAGCACTGGGTCGTGGTGTCAGGAGAGGCCGATGTCACGAGGGGTGAGGAGCAGCTGACCCTGGCCCCTGATCAATCCACATACATTCCCATAGGTATGAAGCATCGCCTTGCCAATCGCGGCGCAGAACCACTAGAAGTGATCGAAGTGCAGTCCGGATCGTATCTAGGTGAAGACGATATTGTGCGCTTTGACGATGTATACGGCAGGGAGGAGACCCCGACATGATTGGTAAATGCCTATTTCCCGTTGCAGGGTACGGCACTCGATTCCTGCCAGCGACCAAGAGCATGCCCAAGGAAATGCTTCCGATCGTGAACAAGCCTTTGGTGCAATATGGGGTCGAGGAGGCCATTGAGGCGGGTATGGTCAATTGTGCCTTGGTCACTGGCCGCGGCAAGCGCGCGATCGCGGACCACTTTGATATCAGTTATGAGCTTGAGCATCAGATCGCCGGATCCTCCAAGGAGGAGTACCTCTCGGGTATCCGCGATGTGATCGATCGTGGCGTCTTCACCATGGTGCGCCAGCGCGAAATGTTGGGTCTGGGCCACGCCATTTTGACCGGTGAGCCGCTGATCGGTGATCAGCCTTTCGGCGTTGTATTGTCCGATGACCTCTGCCTCAACAAAGGCGGTCCCGGCGTGTTGGCGCAGATGGCGGCACTCTATGAGGAGCATCAGTGTTCCATCGTCGCTGTGCAGGAGGTGCCGAGAGAAGAGGTCGAAAAGTATGGAGTGGTGGCGGGTGCGACGGGAGGAGATGGGCTCACCCGCGTCAGCGAGATGGTCGAAAAACCCTCGCCTGAGGAGGCTCCGTCCAATCTCGCAGTGATTGGACGCTATATCCTGACGTCGGACATTTTCGACATCATTCGCAGCACCCCTCCGGGAAAAAATGGAGAGGTGCAACTCACCGATGCGTTGCAGACGCAGGCTCGGGAAGGCCGGGTGTTGGCCTATCAGTTCGAGGGTCTGCGCTTTGACTGCGGGAGTGTGCCGGGCTTTGTCGACGCTACCCAGTATGTGTTTGAGCAGTACTACGGTCAGCCTGAATGACGGGCGCTTTAGACTGTTTCAAGGCCTACGACGTTCGCGGGCGGATACCGGACCAGCTTAACGAGGATATCGCCCGGCGTATCGGTAAAGCTTATGCCGAGGTCATTCAGCCGGGGACGGTCGTAGTCGGTCACGACATCCGCCTGACCAGTGAGTCGATCAAAGCCGCGCTCATTGACGGGCTGCTGGAGCAAGGTGTGTCCGTGCAGGACATTGGCCTGTGCGGCACGGAAGAAATTTACTTTGCAACGGCGCACCTCGGTGTCGGGGGCGGTATCGTCGTTACCGCCAGCCACAATCCGAAAGACTACAACGGCATGAAGTTTGTCCGTGAGGGCGCTAAACCAATATCAGGGGACTCAGGCCTTGCGCAGATTCGTGCGCTAGCCGAGGCCAACGTATTCACCGGCGCAGACGCACGAGGTTCACTGGCGGCTGCCGATACCCAGCGAGCCTATGTCGAGCATCTGCTGTCCTATATCGATGTCACGGCGCTCAAGCCGCTGAAAATTGTCTGCACGGCGGGTAACGGCGGCGCGGGTCGGGTGGTGGACGCACTGGAGCCGCACCTGCCCTTCGAGTTCATCAAAGTGCATCACGAGCCCGATGGCCATTTCCCCAATGGCGTCCCTAATCCGTTATTGGTCGAAAACCGTGCCGCCACAGCCGATCGCGTGGTCGCCGAGCAGGCGGATCTTGGCATTGCCTGGGACGGCGATTTTGACCGCTGTTTCTTCTTCGACAGCGCCGGTCATTTCGTCGAGGGCTACTACATTGTAGGGCTGCTCGCTGAGGCATTCCTGTCCCAGTTGGGGCCTCAACGTATCGTGCACGACCCGCGACTGACCTGGAACACCCAGGACATTGCCCGGATCGGGGGCGGCGAGCCGGTGCTCAGCAAGACCGGACATGCCTTCATCAAAGAGCGCATGCGCGAGGTCGACGCCGTTTACGGCGGCGAGATGTCCGCACACCATTACTTCAGGGACTTCGCCTACTGCGACAGCGGCATGATCCCCTGGCTACTCATTGCCGAGTTGATGTCCCGGACAGGTCAGTCAATGGGCGAACTGGTGGCAGCACGGGAGGCGGCTTTTCCCTGCTCCGGAGAGATCAACCGCGAGGTGACCGATCCAGCGGCCTTACTGGCGGCGGTGGAGGCGCGTTACGCGCCCACAGCGCTCGCCGTGGAAAAGCTCGATGGCCTGAGCGTAGAATTTGCAGAATGGCGCTTCAATTTGCGGATGTCTAACACCGAACCGGTGGTGCGGCTGAATGTTGAATCCCGGGATGATCAGGCGCTGATGGCAGAGAAGACTGAGGAATTGCTGAAGCTCATTGACGCCTGAAAAGTCAGTCAGTGTTGGCCGCGCGCCAGGCCAATGCTGCAGCGAGCGTAGAGGGGTCCATTTCGACATCACTGTCATCACTGCTCAGCACGGTCTGCATGTGCCCCGCAATCACCTTGCCCAGTTCAACACCCCACTGGTCAAAGGGATTGATCTCCAACAGCACCGCCAGAAAATATGTTTTGTGCTCGTAGGCAGCGATCAGGGCGCCGAGACACTCCGGCGTGATGGCATCCATGATGAGCAGCGAATGGCCGTGATTACCCGGCAGCTCGAATTGCCGACTGGCTGACTCATCAAACCCGCGCTCAGCGCCCAGCTGGCGGGCCTGCTCGGATGACCGGCCAACCATCAGCGCGCGGCTCTGGGCCAGAGCGTGGGCGGCGAGGGCGCGACGCGCATTGCGATCTCCCTCACTTGAGCGCAGTGGCAGGATGATGTCGGCGCTAAAAGACCGCGTGCCCTGATGTAGCAACTGATAATAGGAGTGTTGTCCGATGGTACCGGCAGAGCCCCACAGTACTGGCGCGGTGTGGTGTTCAAACAGCTCTCCGGTTGGCGAGACGCGCTTGCCGTTGCTCTCCATGCTCAGCTGCTGCAGGAAGTCCGGCAAATGAGCGAGCTTTTGGGCATAGGGCAGAACAACATGGGTGTTGGTGCCGAGATAGTGGGTCTGCCAGAGCTCCAACAGCGCCATGACCATGGGCATGTTGTCAGTGGATGACGCGGACTCGGTATGCATGTCGAACGAATGCGCGCCGTCCAAAAGGCGTTGAAAGCTTTGCCAGCCCAGCGATAAAGCAATGCTGATGCCAATGGCGGACCACAACGAATAGCGCCCCCCGACCCAGTCCCACATGGGGAAGCATCGCTCTGGTGGAATGTGCCAGTCCCCAGCCTTGGTTACTTGAGTGGTCACTGCGATGAGATGCGCACCCAAAGCCTGCCCTTGAATGCCCCCCGCCTGGAGCCAGTCAATGGCCCGCTCGGCATTGGAGAGGGTCTCCTCGGTCGACAACGACTTTGAGCAAATGACAAACAGGGTTGTCTCAGGGTTAAGCGGTGCCAGCGTGCCATCGAGATCATCGGGATCGATGTTGGCAACGAAGTGCGCGTTGAGCGGCGCGGCATGGGTGTGGAGCGCAGCGCAGACGAGCCGCGGACCCAGATCGGAGCCGCCGATGCCGAGGTTGACCACATCCGTAAAGCGCTCTCCCGTGCTGCCTGTCGACGCGCCACTGTGAATGCTCTCAACCAGCGCTGCCATCCGGGATAGCGTTTCCTCGACCTCTTTAGACTTTTCCGGGTGTTGATCGCTCGCGGTGCCGCGCAGCAATGAGTGAAGTGCGGGGCGGTGCTCCGATGTGTTGACTATCTCGCCACCGATTAGCGAGGCGAATGCAGCTGAGAGCGCATAGGTGTCAATCAACCTAGACAAAGTCCGCCAGGCGTCGTCATCCAGCAGGTGCTTAGAATAATCGAGGGTGAGACCCGCGGCCTCACAGCGATACCGGCTTGTGCGATCGGGTGTTGTATCGAATAGGTCTTCTATGCGCTGGGACCTCAGCGCTCGAGCTGCCTGTGTCAGCGCGTCATGTAACGCGGTGGGGACGATGGCCATCAGCCTCGACGGTCCACCGCTCTACCTGCCATTTCGCTCAATGCGACGGTCGCCTCGTTCTGCCCTAGAGCCGCCAGCGCTTCCATCGCCTGATTTTGATGCGCAAGCGCCGCCGCTCGGGTTGCCTCGATACCGCCGGTCCGCCGCACAACCGCCATAATGTCAGCAAAGGCGCTGCCATCTTTATTGCGCAGGGTGTCAGCCACCAAGCGCCGGTCGGTGTCATTACCCACTTTTATCGCGTGCAGTAGAGGCAGGGTGATCTTTCCCTCGGCAAGATCGTCACCGACGTTCTTGCCTGTTTGGTCGGGGTCGCCTGCGTAGTCGAGCAGATCGTCCGCGAGCTGGAAGGCAATACCGAGGTGCATGCCGAACTCGTATAGCGCATCGGCCTTGTCAGCACTCGCTTTGTGTAACAGCGCCGCGCCGTGGCAAGCAGCCGCAAATAGTGCCGCGGTTTTGCGGCGAATAATTTCCTGATACTGCTCTGCCTGGGTATCGGGGTCACCCGCGTGAACGAGCTGCATGACCTCGCCCGCAGCGATCGTATTGGTTGTTTCCGCCATGTGCGCCAGCAGCGGTATGTTGCCGAGCCCAACCATCAGCTGGAATGCGCGAGTATAAATAAAATCGCCGACTAGAACGCTGGGGGCATTGCCGAATTCAGCATTTGCGGTGGGCATGCCACGCCGTAGCGTGGAGAGATCCACTACGTCATCGTGTAGAAGCGTGGCCGTGTGAATGAATTCCACTACCGCGGCAAAGCGGATATGGGCATCCTCAATACCGCCCAAGGCCTTCGCAGACAGCAATACCAGCAGGGGTCGCATGCGCTTGCCTCCTGCCTTGACGATGTAATGGCCAATATTCTCGACCATTTCCACGTCGGACTGCAGTAGCTCGACGATGACATCATCAACCTGCGCAAACTCGGCTGCGACGCTGTCTTTGATGGCTACATTCACACCAGATCCCTCAATATGCTTGCAAGTATAGGACGGCCGCGCACTGCCCGCCACGCTTCGTTCGCCTTGCCGGCCGCGCGGAAATCCCCCCAAACCCGCCCCCGGGGCGGCTTTTGGGCTGTTTAAGGCCTATTTCTCCCACTTGCGCTTCACCCCGTGAGCGCGTATCTTTCGCGCCCTTGGTCTGACCTTGTGGTCGGGTTTCGGTGCCTGGACTCTGCCCCGCGCTAGCGCGGTCCCCTTTGCGAGCAGGCTAACTGAGAGGAAAACAGCATGTATGCAGTAATTAAGAGCGGTGGCAAACAGCACCGTGTAGAAGAGGGCGAGCAGCTCAAGCTCGAGAAGATTGAGGCCGCTACGGGCGAGACCATCGAATTCGACGAAGTGTTGATGGTGGGATCAGGTAGCGACGTCAAGATTGGCGCGCCGCTGGTGGAAGGCGGCAAGGTGACGGCGGAAGTTGTGGCACACGGCCGTCACGAGAAGATTCGCATCGTGAAGTTCAATCGACGTAAGCATCACCGTAAAGAGACGGGACATCGGCAGTGGTATACCGAAGTCAAGATTACGGCGATCAGCGGCTGACAGGAGACACGAGAGATGGCACATAAAAAAGCAGGTGGTAGTACACGTAACGGACGCGATTCCGAGAGCAAACGGCTCGGTGTCAAGGCCTACGGTGGTCAGGCTGTCTCCGCGGGCAGCATTATTGTGCGCCAGCGCGGCACGCGCTTTCACGCGGGCGATAACGTGCGCGTGGGCAAGGATCACACGCTCTATGCTACCGCTGATGGCAAGGTAGAGTTTTTTAACGGCGGCCCGCAGAATCGTAAGCAGGTCCGTATCGTAACGGCGTAAACCGGACGCCTCAGGATCAGAGAAACCTCGTCACCCGGCGGGGTTTTTTTTTGCCATGGCGCCAGTGCGAACCTATTAGGCCAGATCATGAAATTTGTCGACGAAGCCACAATTGAAGTCACCGCAGGAAAGGGCGGCAATGGCTGTGTGAGCTTTCGCCGCGAAAAGTACGTGCCCAGAGGTGGGCCGGACGGCGGTGATGGTGGCGATGGGGGTTCGGTGTTGCTCGAGGGTGACGTGGCGCTCAATACTATGATCGATTATCGCTACACCCGCCGTTTTCGCGCCGACAATGGCGAGGCAGGCCGCGGGCGCAACTGCTCAGGGAAATCGGGTGAGGACTTGGTGTTACCCGTGCCGCTGGGTACGACCGTGCTTGACGAGGAAACGGGTGAAGTACTGGGTGATATTCGTGAGCCCGGCGCGCGGTTGCTGGTGGCGCAGGGCGGTTTTCATGGTTTGGGTAATACGCGTTACAAATCGAGTGTGAACCGGGCGCCGCGGCAAAGCTCGCCCGGGACAGAGGGTGAGTCGCGTAAGCTAAAGTTAGAGCTCAAAGTGCTCGCTGACGTGGGTCTACTGGGGCTGCCCAATGCGGGCAAATCAACCTTTATCCGCGCCGTATCCGCGGCGACACCCAAGGTCGCGGACTATCCCTTCACGACCCTCATACCGAGTCTAGGTGTGGTGAAGGTGGATGCGCATCGCTCCTTTGTGGCTGCAGATATCCCCGGGTTGATCGAGGGTGCTTCAAAGGGCGCCGGCCTCGGTATTCGCTTTCTCAAACATCTGACGCGTAATCGAGTCCTATTGCACCTAGTGGACATTGCGCCGATTGACGGCAGTGATCCGGCTGACGCCGCGTGCTCAGTCGTCCGTGAGCTGGAGCATTTCAGTCCGGCACTGGCCGCCAGGCCCCGATGGTTGGTGCTGAATAAAATTGATTTGCTTGATAGCGATGCGGTCGCTAACTGTCGGGAGCGCGTGGTGGCGGCCCTGAATTGGCACGGCCCTGTGTATGAGATCTCCGCCGTCGCGCGGCAGCACACGGAAACGCTATGCGGAGACCTGATGACCCATCTGGAGACTCAGGCCGAAGCGTTGCGAGAAAATCCAGAGGCGGAGCAGGCCGAGCACGCGGCACAAGAGCAGATGCAGCAGGAAGCCCGTGAGCGCATCGCTTCATTGCAGGTGGCCAGAGCGGCCGCGCGGGCACGGTCACGCGACGGGCTTGATGACGACGATAACGAAATGGAAGTGGAGTACCGACATTGATCGATGCGGTTCAACAGACTGATCGGCAGCGGCTTGCCGATGCCCGACGCTGGGTCGTTAAGGTAGGCAGTGCTCTGCTGACCAATGACGGGCGTGGTCTGGATGCGTCAGTGGTCAAGATGTTGGCAGATCAGCTGGCTGCGTTGAGGTCAGGGGGCTGCGACGTCGTGTTGGTGTCCAGCGGTGCGATTGTGGCGGGCCTCGCACGCCTGAATCTCGCAGAGCGTCCCCACGAAGTGCATTTGTCGCAGGCCGCCGCGGCGGTCGGGCAGTCCGCGCTGGTGCGCGCCTATGAGGAGCATCTTAGCCCGCACGGTGTGACCACCGCGCAGATATTGTTGAGTCACGCAGACGTGCGGGCCCGGGATCGCTATCTCAACGCGCGAAGCACGCTCAACACGCTATTGGCTATGGGTGTGCTACCGATCGTGAACGAAAACGACACTGTGGTGACCGATGAGATTCGTCTCGGAGACAATGACACGCTGGCGGCATTGGTGGCCAATTTGGTCGATGCCGACGCCTTGCTGATCCTCACGGACCAGGACGGATTAATGGACAGCGATCCGCGGCAGAGCGCTGACGCGGCGCTTATTCAGACAGCAGATGTTCACGACAGCTCGCTGGATGCGATTGCAGGCGCCGGCAGCGCGCTCGGTCGCGGAGGTATGGCGACCAAGCTGAGTGCGGCGCGCCTCGCCGCCAGATCAGGCACCGCGACAGTCATCGCTAACGGACGCCTGCCCGATGCCATAACTCAGGCTGCGGGGGGCGCATTGCTGGGTACCTTCTTACAGACCCAACGGCAACCCCAGAGCGCGCGTAAACAGTGGCTGGCCAGTTTGCTCCACGCCCAGGGTAGTCTGGTGCTGGATGACGGGGCGGTGAAGGGTGTCCTGGATCAAGGCCGGTCGCTACTCCCTATTGGCGTTGTCAGTGTTGCGGGGGATTTCCAGCGCGGTGATCTGGTGTCTTGTGTAGATGGCGCCAGTCGGGAGCGCGCGCGGGGTCTCGTGAACTACTCAAGTGAAGAAGCCAGGGCGCTGGCCGGCAAGGGTTCCGCCGACATCGAGTCAGTGTTGGGTTACCGTGGCGAAGAAGCGCTGATTCACCGCGATAATCTGGTGGGGAGTTAGGATCATGGACGGCACGTCGCTACTGGCGCTGTATGGCACGGCGCTGTTCGCCGCGTCGCTCCTCGGGAGCGGGTTGCCTAGGCTATTTCGCATGACCCACACGCGCACCCAGATGGTGTTGAGCCTGATATCGGGATTGATGCTGGGTGTCGCTTTGCTGCATTTAATCCCGCATGCCTTCACCGCTGGTCAGGCAATTGACACTGTCATGGTCTGGACTCTGTCCGGTCTGATTTTCATGCTGTTGTTATTGCGCTGGTTTCATTTTCATCAGCACGATTTCGCGAGCGCTGCGGCGGACTGTGATTTGTCCTCGGCCGATGAACATCATCACGCGCATGCCCACGATCATGCCCACTTCCCTGAGCAGGCGCTGGGCGCTATTGGGTTGTTCGCGGGGCTGTGTGTGCACACGGTGGTCGATGGCATTGCCCTCGGCGCGGTGCTTATCGGGGCGGTGCAGGGATCGGCATTGGCCGGAGTAGGCGTGTTCCTGGCGATCTTGCTCCACAAGCCGCTGGATGCGTTATCTATCGACACGGTGATGGGCGCGAGGGGTTGGTCCTCAATCAGTCGCTGGACTGCTGGTATGGTCTTCGCACTCCTGTGTCCGCTGACTGCAGCCGTCTTTTACTTCGGTGCCTCGGCGCTAGTCCCCTATGACGGCCTGCTGCCTGCCAGTCTTGCGTTCGCCGCCGGTGCCTTTATCTGTATCGCGCTGGGTGACTTATTGCCGGAGGTGCAGTTTCACAGTCATGACCGGCTGCGGCTCACACTACTCTTCTTGCTAGGCGTAGGCATTGCGTTTGCGCTGGGCTGGCTCGAGCCCGCGCACTGAGAGTTTTCTAGCGCTCTGCGCCCAGGTTTTTGGCTAATTGCTCGGTGCACTGGGGATCTGATTCGGTATCGAGCCAGCCATTCAGTTCATCGTTGATGACATCTGTTAGGGCAGCCAGATGACCGTCCTGGGCATTGAGGCAGGGAACGTATTCATAACGCGTACCGCCGGCTTCGAGAAAAATGTCCCGGTTCTCCATGCCGATTTCCTCAATCGTTTCCAAACAGTCGGCAGAGAAGCCCGGGCACACTACTTGCACCGCTGTCACCCCCTGGCTTGGGAGCGCCTCCAGGGTTTCGTCGGTGTAGGGTTGTAGCCATTCCTCGCGCCCGAACCGCGATTGAAACGTGGTCATCATCTCGTCTTCTGACAGCCCTAAATTCTCGCCAATCAGTCGAGAGGTTTTATGGCACTGGCAGTGGTAAGGGTCGCCCTCGACCAGATATCGCTTGGGCATACCGTGGTAAGACAGCACCAGCTTGTCTGTGCGTCCATGGGTTGCCCAGTGGGCGCGGATGCTGTCTGCGACGGCGGCAATGTAGCGCGAGTCGTCATGATACGAGCTGATAAAGCGCAAGGCGGGTAGCCAACGTCGCCGCGTTAAGTCGCTACTCACCTCGTCAAATGTTGAGCCAGTGGTCGGCCCCCCGTACTGCGGGTAGAGCGGCAGTACCACCAGTTTTTGCACCCCCGCTTCAAACATCTCGGTCAGCACATCGGCGATTGCGGGTGAGCCGTAACGCATGGCGCCCCGGACCACAAAACGATCGCCATGTTGGCTTTTGAGTTGCTCCGCTACGCCGGCTACCTGATCCTCCAGATGCGCGAGTAGGGGTGAGCCACGCTCATTCCAGACCGCAGAATAGGCTTCGGCCGAGCGTTTGGGGCGCGTATTGAGAATGATGCCGTTCAGAATCAGCCACCAAATGGGTCGCGGCACTTCTACAACACGAGGATCCCACAAAAACTGCTTCAAATAGGGCTTCAGCGCCTTGGCGGTCGGAGCCTCAGGCGTACCGAGATTCGTCAGCAGGACGCCAATCCGCGGCACGGTCGCATGCTGATAATCGGACTGGCCGAGGTATTTCATAGTGGGTTCCTGAGCGCTGTTGGCTTGATTTGCGCGCCCCAGCGCAAGATCACTCGGGCCGCGATTGTACCTTATACGCGAATTGACTCGTCTCTGATCAGTGCGTAAAACGAGGGCTCGCCGGACCCGATCGCGGCGCACTCACAAGGCAATAACAGGACCTGACCATGAGTCTCGATTTTGACAGTGCTCGGTTGCCCAACCCGCATTTCACCGAGGAACATCACGCATGGCGCGAGGCGCTACG
>QOPK01000059.1 GCA_003331685.1 Halieaceae bacterium
GTTTTTTGTCACGTTGCCGGGCCCCTCTGACATGCTGAAGGCCTTTGACTACATGTACGAGACGGTCAAGGTCGTCGCCAAAAGTCTCGGTGGCGATATTCAGGATGAGACGCGTAGTGTGATCACCCGGCAGAGTCTCGAGCATATGCGTCAGCAAATCCGGGAACTGGAAAGACGCCTGCTCGTTCGTCGGAACTGATCCATGACCACCTCACCGGTTGAGGAAGCAGCAGCCCTCAGAGCGCAACTTCTGGGCTGGGCGGAGGCGTATTTCGAGCGCGATGCGCCGGTGGTGCCAGACGCAGATTACGATCAGGCCATGAAACGACTGGAGGCGCTCGAGCGGGAGTTTCCGAATTTGGTGAAGCCTGATTCACCGACTCAACGCGTCGGCTCAGCGCCATTGAGTGAGTTTGAGTCGGTGGAGCACCGTCTTGCTATGCTCTCCCTCGACAATGCGTTTTCTTCCGAAGACATGGACGACTTCCATCGCCGCGTCACGGAGCGGCTGGGTGCTGGCGACGTGGCCTACTGCTGCGAGCCCAAGCTCGACGGTGTGGCCGTCAGTATCGTCTACGAGCACGGCGCGTTAGTACTGGCGGCGACTCGGGGTGACGGTACCCGCGGTGAAAACATCACAGCGAATGTGCGCACGATCAGCAACGTGCCTTTAATGCTGAGTGGAGATGGAGTGCCGCCGTACCTTGAAGTCAGGGGCGAGGTCGTGATCCCGCGAGATGCCTTTGAGCGAATGAATGCGCAGGCGAGAGCCACCGATGAAAAGGTATTCGTCAACCCGCGAAACGCGGCTGCCGGGAGCCTCCGGCAACTGGATTCTCGGATTACCGCAAAACGACCGCTGGCCTTTACCGCCTACTCGGTCGGTGCGGTGGAGGGTAACTTGCCCGCTGCTCACGACGCCATCTTGCGCCGACTCAGCGAGTGGGGACTGCCAATTTCCGAGTACATGCAAACGGTTAGCGGCATAGCCGCCTGTGACGACTACTACGAGGCGCTCGCCCGGCAGCGCGATACGTTGCCTTTTGATATCGACGGCATTGTTTTCAAGATCAATGGCATAGCGGAGCAAGAGAAGCTGGGCTTTGTCTCTAGGGCCCCCCGCTGGGCGATTGCTCGCAAGTTTCCGGCCCAGGAGGTGAGCACTCAGTTGTTGGGCGTTGATTTTCAGGTAGGTCGTACGGGGGCGATTACGCCGGTTGCCCGCCTCGAGCCGGTGTTTGTGGGAGGCGTGACCGTCAGTAATGCCACGCTCCACAATGCCGATGAGATTGAGCGCCTTGGCGTTCAGGTGGGCGATACGGTTGTCGTTCGCAGAGCAGGTGATGTGATTCCCCAGATTGTATCGGTAGTGAAGGGCAATACGTCGAGCTCGAGCTCTGAGCGCGCGCCGATCATTTTCCCCGGTCAGTGTCCGGACTGCGGATCCGATGTGGCGCGCGAAGAGAGCGAAGCGGTGATTCGGTGCGTTGGTGGCATGGCGTGCGGCGCCCAGCTAAAGGCAGTGATTCGCCATTTTGCGTCGCGTAAAGCCATGGATATCGAGGGCTTGGGCGACAAGCTGATCGATCAGCTGGTGGATGATGGCCTCGTCGGAAGCGTCGCCGATATCTTTCGGTTAAGCCAGCCCCAATTGGCTGCGCTTGAGCGCATGGGCGATAAATCCAGCGAGAACTTGCTGGCATCGATCGATCAATCGCGCTCAACGACCTTGCCCAAGTTCATCTACGCTCTGGGTATTCGTGAGGTCGGCGAGGCGACTGCGCGCGCCTTGGCAGAGCATTTTCTGGAATTGGACGCCTTGCTGGCCGCGTCGACTGACCTACTGGAAGGGGTCGATGACGTGGGACCCATTGTCGCGCGCCATATTCGGGGTTTTGCCTGCGATGACCGTAACAAGCAAGTTGTCGAGGATTTATTAGCCCTCGGGATCAATTGGCCACCCATGAAGTTGGCCAGTGGTGAGGGGCCGCTGTCTGGCACCATCTGGGTGGTGACGGGCAAGCTTGAGTCTATGAGCCGGGGTGATGCAGAGCAGCGACTGCGATCTTTGGGCGCCAAGACCGCCAGTAGCGTGTCTACGAAGACAAGCTACGTGTTGGCCGGACCGGGCGCTGGCAGCAAGCGCAAAAAAGCGGAAGAGCTGGGCATATCGATTGTGGACGAGACCGAGTGGCTCGCGATGCTGGAGGGGATGGAATGAAACTAGTCAATCAATCGCGACAGGTCATCGCCGCGCTTGTGTTGCTGATTATATCGGGTTGTGTAACGTCTCCGCCCGAACAGGTCGGCAATGTCTGCGACATCTTCAGAGAGAAATCTGGTTGGTATGGCGATGCCAAGGATGCCAGGGCGCGATGGGGTGTGCCCATTTCGGTGTCGATGGCATTCATGTATCAGGAATCCCGCTTCGTCGCGACGGCAAAACCACCGCGTAAAAAAATATTTGGCGTGATTCCGGGGCCACGTCCATCTGACTCCTATGGATACTCACAGGCCAAGGAGAGCACCTGGGATTGGTATCAGCGCAGCACCGGTAACTACGGCGCGGACCGGGACGATTTTGGTGACGCCATCGACTTCATTGGTTGGTACAACGATGTGTCCAATAAAGAGCTGGGTATCAGCAAGCAGGATGCCTTCCGCTTGTACCTCGCCTACCACGAGGGGCATGGCGGTTACCGAAAGCAGAGCTACCGCAGCAAGGACTGGCTCATCGACGTCGCGCGCAAGGTGGATCGACAGGCCCAGCGCTACAATTCTCAGTTGCAACAGTGTGCTGAAGAGCTCGAGCCCAGGGGCTGGCTCGATTGGTGGTAAGTTGCGGCCGCTAGCATTGCGAAGGCTGTCATGCGAATGTCACATTACTGACATGTAATATAGGCTTTTAGACTCTATATCAGTGAGGAGACGAAGGCGGTATGTCAGCGAAAAAGGTACTGGTTGTCGACGACGAGGCAAGTATCCGCGAGATGCTGCGTCTGGCCCTCGAGATCTCCGACTTTGAGTGTCTCGAGGCGGCCGATATTCAAGAAGCATATCGACTGATCACGGACGAATCACCGGATATGGTGCTTTTGGATTGGATGCTGCCCGGCGGGAGCGGTATTGAGCTGCTTCGACGCCTCAAGAAGGAAGAGGCTACCCAGGCGTTGCCCGTGATCATGCTGACAGCCAAGACCCACGAAGATAACGTTGTTCAAGGGCTGGAAGTCGGCGCTGATGATTACGTCACCAAGCCGTTTGCGCCTAAGGAGCTTATTGCGCGGATGAAGGCGATACTCCGCCGCTCCTCCAGCGAGGAGGTAGGCAGCGAGCTGCGCGTTGGCGAGCTGGTATTGGAATTTGACAGTCGCCGTGTGCTCCTAAGCCAAAAAGCGCTCGAGATGGGGCCCACAGAATTCAAGCTATTGCATTTTTTCATGTCTCATCCGGAGCGGGCTTACTCGCGTGCGCAACTACTGGACAGGGTTTGGGGTGCGAATGTCTATGTAGAAGAACGGACGGTCGATGTGCACATTCGTCGCCTGAGAAAAGCGTTGCAGGCAGGTGATCCCATTTATGCGGATTTGATCCAGACTGTGAGGGGTACGGGTTATCGTTTCTCACCCCGCGATCTGGCGGTGGCGTGACCACGTCTGGCTTCGTAGCTCTGGAGTCGCGCCGATTAATAGCGGCATTGTTTACAGCGTGTGGGATCTGGCTAGTAACGCAGGACTGGAAATTGGCTTTGTTGGCGCCGGCTCTCGTCCTGGTAATTTTTTGGGGCTGGAAGCTGACGAGGGTATACCACTGGTTTGCTAATCCTGAGCAGATGCCTCCCATCTCAAACCCGGGGCTTGGGGGTATTCTTCGTGATGTTTATGCTCTCCGAGGCCGCGACACGCTCAGCGGTAAGGCCCCTGCACGGTCACAATCGTATTTAACCGACTCTTTGGCGTCTATGCGGGATGCGGCGCTAATTATCAACTCAGATGGGCGGTTGGTGTGGTGCAATGATGCCGCCGAATACTTGTTGGGGATCAGGTTTGACGACGAGGAGGGTAAACCATTCTCTGAAGTTGCTCCCGGCAAGTCGCTTAAGCTCTACATGCGGGATGAGAACTATCAAAAGCCTTTGCGGATCAAGCCAGGGCCAGATCCTGAATTCTGTTTACAGCTAGAGTTCTCGCGTTTTGGGGTCAACGACCGCTTGGTATTCGTGAAAGATGTCACCGAACAGGACAAGCTGGAGCGCATGCGGCGGGATTTCGTGGGCAACGTGTCCCACGAACTCCGCACACCGTTGACGGTGATCAAGGGCTACATAGAAACACTGCAAGCGTTAGTGCCAGAATCTGATGCACGGCTTCAAAGGTCGCTCGGCTCTATGGACGTCCAGGCCGCCCGCATGGAGAGTCTGATTTCGGATCTACTTTGGCTATCTCGAATAGAAAGCGTGGAAGGGGAGCGTAAAGATGACCAGCTTGATCTGGTCGATCTGCTCGCTAATTTGTGTGATGAGTTGAAGGCCGCTTGGCCTGATCGGGAAATTAAGCTGGTGACTTCTTCCGCCCTCTGCGTGCTAGGTAATGCGGCGGAGTTGCGCAGTGCCATCAGTAATCTGGTCGTGAATGCTCTGAAGTACAGTGAGGCGTCGATCTCGATACAATGGTCGGACACAATTGTCGGTCCTGAGTTGCTTGTAGAAGACCAGGGGCCGGGAATCGACGCCAAGCACATTCCGCGTCTGACAGAGCGCTTTTATCGAGTCGATAAAAGCCGCAGTCAGGCTACAGGAGGCACCGGTCTAGGATTGGCGATCGTCAAGCATGTTGCGGTATCGCATGACGCAAAATTGTTTATCGATAGCGAATTGGGTCGAGGCAGCAAGTTTCGGTTGGTCTTTCCCAGCGAGCGTGCCGTAGCGTGTGATGTCTGCTCAACAGAGAGCCGAAGAGCCAACTCTGAGCAGTGAGGCCTCGGTATCAACCTGACTTTAAGTTGGCTAACAGTTAGCATGGCGAGCCCTTGACGTCGGAATGCACCTATGAATCGGTTCTGGATCGACAAGATATCGAGCTTGAAGCCCTATGTGCCGGGAGAGCAGCCGACTTCGGACACGCTGATTAAGCTCAACACCAACGAGCATGCTTTGCCACCCGCTGAATCGGTTTTGGCCGTGCTAAAGAGCGCCTCGGGTGAAGCGCTAAGGCGTTATCCCGACCCCACTGCGTCAGCATTAAGATCTGTGATTTCTGCTGCCGAATCAGTTCCGCCAGATCACATATTCGTCGGCAACGGCTCCGATGAGGTGCTTGCGCACCTGTGGTTTGCCTTGCTGAAAGGCAGACGGGTTCAGACGCTGGATACGACCTATGGCTTTTATCCGGTCTGGGCGGGGCTCTACGATGCGGACCTTGCAGAAGTGCCGGTGCTTGCAGATTTTTCGGTGGACGTCGATGCATTAAAAAACGATGATGCCGCGATTGTGCTCGCTAATCCCAATGCGCCAACAGGGCGGGCGCTTAAGCCCGATCACATTGCTTCGCTTGTTGATTCAATCCATGATCGGTTGGTGGTCGTTGATGAAGCCTACTTTGGTTTTGGTGCAGAAACGGCGGTGCCCTTGGTTGCGGACCATGACAACCTCATCGTGACCCGCAGCCTTTCCAAAAGCCATGCGCTCGCGGGTATGCGCGTGGGCTACGCCATCGCGCAACCGGGTCTCATCGAAGGCCTGAATCGTGTGAAGGACTCCTTCAATTCTTATCCTCTGGACGCTATTGCTCAGGCAGTGGCGGCTGCGGCGATCCAAGACAAGCAGTGGCTCATGGATGCTTCACAGCAAGTTCGCGAGGTCCGGGAGGTCATGATTGCTGGATTGCAGACGATCGGTTTCGAGGTGCTTCCATCGCAGGCTAACTTTATTTTTACAGAGCACCAGTCACTCGGCGGCAAGCAAATCTTCGACGCTCTGCGTGCCCGGGACATTCTGGTACGACGCTGGGATAAGCAACGCATTGAGAACTGGTTGCGCATCTCAGTGGGCACTATGGCGCAAGCTGAGCGGCTGTTGCTTGTGATGCGAGAGATCGTCTCGACGGAGACCGGCTGAGCTCGCTCAGCGGCGGCGGAGGACAATAGACCCGATACTGTAGCCCGCGCCGAACGAACACAATACAGCCAGGTCGCCGGCCACCAGATCCGAGTTGTGCTTGTGGAACGCAATTACCGAGCCGGCCGATGACGTATTGGCATACTCATCAAGGATCGTTGGCGACTCCTGCTCTGTGGGCGATCTTCCGAAAACCTTGCGAGCGATCAGATCATTCATATTTCGATTCGCCTGATGCAGCCAAATCCGTTTCAGGTCGTCAGCCGCAATGTTCATGTCGGCGAGTTGCCCCGTGATTTGTTCGGCCACCGCAGGGCATACTTCCTTGAACACCTTGCGACCTTCTTGAATAAACAACTTGTCGATTTGACCAATCCCGCTCTCGTCGGCGCGATTCAGGAAGCCAAAGTTGTTGCGGATGTTATTGGAAAATAGCGTCTGCAGGCGCGTATCCAGAATATCCCAGCCAGATTCGCTGGCGGCTGTGGCATTACTCTCGACCAATACCGCCGTGGCCACGTCGCCGAAAATAAAGTGTGAGTCACGATCGCGGAAGTTGAGATGGCCCGTACAGATCTCAGGATTCAAAACCAATACACGTGCTGCGCTGCCGGATTTCACTGCGTCGCTGGCCTGTTGTATGCCAAAGGTGGCAGAGGAGCAGGCAACATTCATGTCGAAGGCGAAACCACTGGCGCCAAGGGCCGACTGGACCTCGATTGCCATCGCGGGATAGGCGCGCTGCATGTTGGAGGCGGCAACGATCACAGCGTCCAGTTGACGCGCGCTAATGCCTGCCTCAGCCATGGCTTGCTCGGCTGCTTTACAGGCGATTTCGCACATGACAGACGGCTCGTCGTTATGCCGCTCTGGAATCTCTGGCACCATACGCTCGGGGTCGATAATGCCGGCTTTATTAATGACGTAGCGAGATTTGATGCCCGATGCTCTTTCTATGAACTCCGCTGAAGAGTGAGTTTTGGCCTCCAATTCGCCCGCTGCTATCGCCTCATTGTTATCCGTGTTGTAGAGATCGACCCAGGCATTGAACGAGGCAACCAGTTCCTCATTACTGATGCTCTCAGCTGGGGTGAACAGCCCCGAGCCTGTGATCACCGCAGACGCCGCCATAGATCGGCTTACCGCTTATCCAGCGGGACGAAATCTCTCTGGGTCTGCCCTGTATAGAGCTGACGAGGCCGGCCGATGCGATAGGCACCGCTGATCATTTCGTTCCAGTGCGCGATCCAGCCTACCGTTCGGCCAATGGCAAAGATCACCGTAAACATTGAGGTGGGGATGCCGAGCGCTTTTAGAATAATGCCGGAGTAAAAATCGACGTTGGGGTAGAGCTTCTTCTCGATGAAATACTCGTCTTTGAGCGCGATTTCTTCGAGTCGTTTGGCAATTTCCAGATTTTCGTCCTCGATGCCCAGCTCTGCCAGGACCTCATCCGCAGCCTGTTTCATGACTTTGGCCCTGGGGTCGAAGTTCTTATAGACACGGTGTCCGAATCCCATCAGCCGGAACGGATCGTCCTTGTCTTTTGCTTTGGCGATGTATTCGTCGATCCGGTCCACCGTACCGATCTCTTCAAGCATTTTCACTACGGCTTCATTGGCGCCGCCGTGGGAGGGACCCCAGAGTGCCGCGATACCTGCTGCAATGCAGGCAAAGGGATTGGCTTGCGAGGAGCCCGCGAGGCGCACGGTGGACGTCGAGGCGTTCTGCTCATGGTCGGCATGGAGCAGAAAGATCCGATCCATGGCACGTGCGATGGTGGGTGACACCTTTGTCGGTTCACAGGGATTGCCGAACATCATGTGCAAGAAGTTAGCAGCGTAATCAAGACTGTTATCCGGATACATGAATGGCTGGCCAATGGAGAATTTGTAACTCATGGCTGCAATGGTGGGCATTTTGGCGATCAGCCTGAACGCTGCTACTTCGCGATGCCATGGATCGGAAATGTCCGTAGAGTCATGATAGAACGCGGAAAGCGCTCCGACCACACCGCACATGATGGCCATTGGGTGCGCATCACGACGAAAGCCGTTGAAGAAGATTCGGATCTGCTCATGCACCATGGTGTGCCGGGTCATGATGCCCACGAACTCGTCTTTCTGCTCGGCAGTCGGCAGCTCGCCATTGAGCAATAGGTAGCAGGTTTCGAGATAGTCCGAATGCTCGGCCAGCTGCTCTATCGGATAGCCCCGATGAAGGAGAACCCCTTTCTCGCCATCGATAAAGGTAATCTGCGATTCGCAGGCCGCCGTCGAGGTGAAACCGGGGTCATAGGTGAAGTAACCGTTGGCGGTCAGCTTGCCCACATCCACAACATCAGGGCCCAACGTGCCCGAGTGCACGCTCAGATCGATGGCCTGCTGAGTTCCATCCTCATGGGTGAGGTTCAGGGTGGCGTGTTTGTCGGACATAGAGGCTTACTACCGCGTGAAATAAGAGGGTGCCAAACTAATGCTGAGCGCCTGACATGTCAATTTGAAACGCGCTGAATGAATCAACTCTGCAGGCGGATCGGAGACCGAGGCGCCAAATTGTAATCAATTGTGAGCCCACCTATACTCCCGACCGCAGAAGACATTGGGTCACCCACCCGAGCCTCCGCCACAACTGTAACTACTCTGAGATTTAACGTGAGACCGACTTCAAGAGACACGCGCCCTGTCAATCTGGACCTTGGCACCATTAAGTTGCCAGTGACCGCTTATGCCTCCATCGCACATCGCGTGACCGGGGTGTTGATGTTTTTTTCCAGCTTCCTGATGCTGTGGGCTCTCGATCAGAGCCTCGCCTCTGAAGCCTCCTTCAACGCGATGGCGGCGATGTTGTCGTCACCGCTAGCCAAGCTGGTTAGCTGGGGTATTGCATCGGTGCTGACCTACCATGCGCTTGCCGGGATCAAGCACCTCGTTATGGATGCGGGCATCGGTGAGACGATGCGCGGTGGTGTTTTGGGTGCGCGCATTGTTTTTGTGCTGGCGGCTGCCGCTGCAGCCGTGTGGGGGTTGCTGATATGGTGACCTCTGTCACAAGCTTCAGCCGAACCGGGTTATCTGACTGGCTGATTCAGCGAGTCACCTCCCTGGTGCTGCTCGCATATTTTATTGTTGTCGCCTACCAGTTACTGGGTTCAGTTGACTACACTTCGTGGCGATTGCTGTTTGACCAGACGTGGATGAAGGTATTCACCCTGATGGCAGCACTGTCACTGGCGGCACATAGCTGGATTGGCCTCTGGTCAGTGTTCACGGATTACCTGACTGAGAGAATGTTGGGGCCGAAAGGGAATTTCATCAGGTTGTTTTGCCAGCTGGGCGCATCACTCGCTTTGGTCGGTTACGTGATTTGGGTGATTGTCATTATTTGGAGCTGAGGCGTCTTGCATCAGCTGTAAACAAGAGGAGCGGCGCTGGAAGCGGCTCCCGGGATACACGTGAGAGTTATGAGAACGATTTCTTTTGATGGGGTAATTGTGGGCGGTGGCGGCGCTGGGATGCGCGCGGCGCTGCAGTTGGCCCAGTCCGGCTACAAGACTGCCGTCATTTCCAAGGTGTTTCCAACGCGCTCACACACTGTGTCCGCGCAGGGAGGTATCACCTGCGCGATTGCTAGCGCTGACCCTCAGGACGATTGGCGGTGGCATATGTACGACACCGTGAAAGGCTCTGATTATATCGGCGATCAAGACGCGATTGAGTACATGTGCTCGGTGGGTCCTGAGGCGATATTTGAGCTGGAGCATATGGGCCTGCCGTTTTCGCGCACCGAGGAAGGTCGCATTTACCAAAGACCCTTTGGTGGGCAATCGAAGAATTTTGGCGAGGGGGGGCAGGCTGCGCGGACGTGTGCGGCGGCTGATCGCACCGGCCACGCACTCTTGCATACGCTATATCAAAATAACATCAAGAACGAGACCGTTTTCTTTAACGAGTGGTTCGCCGTTGATCTGGTGAAGAACCAGGATGGTGCGGTAGTGGGTGTGATCGCTATTTGCATTGAAACGGGTGAGACCGTATATGTGAAATCCAAGGCGACGGTCTTCGCTACTGGCGGTGCTGGCAGGATCTATGCCTCCACCACCAATGCTCACATCAATACCGGTGATGGCATGGGTATGGCGCTGCGCGCGGGCGTACCTGCTCAAGATATGGAGATGTGGCAGTTCCATCCGACTGGAATCTACGGTGCCGGCACACTGGTGACGGAAGGCTGTCGCGGTGAGGGTGGTTACCTGATCAATAAAGACGGCGAACGTTTCATGGAGCGATATGCGCCTAACGCCAAGGATTTGGCGGGTAGAGACGTTGTGGCGCGATCGATGGTGCTCGAGATTCTCGAGGGTCGGGGCTGCGGCCCTAACGGTGATCACGTGAAGCTCAAGCTGGATCATCTCGGTGAGGAAGTTCTCGAATCCCGACTCCCTGGGATCTGCGAATTAAGCCGCACTTTTGCTCACGTCGACCCCGTCAAGGAGCCCATCCCTGTCGTACCGACTTGTCACTACATGATGGGCGGTATTCCCACCAACGTCCATGGCCAGGCCTTGACTGTCGATGGGCAGGGCAACGACGCGGTCATTCCAGGTTTGTATGCCTGTGGCGAAGTGGCCTGTGTCTCAGTCCATGGTGCGAACAGACTGGGCGGCAACTCTTTGCTGGACCTTGTGGTCTTTGGGCGGGCCTCTGGTCTGTTTATAGAGAAGTCGCTGCGAGAGGGCATTGAGCTTCGGGATGCGTCGCAAACTGACATTGAGGCGGCTGGTGCGCGGCTTGAGGCACTCAACGCCAGAGAGCAGGGCGAGCAAGTGGCACCACTGCGACAAGAGCTACAGGAAATCATGCAAAACCACTTTGGCGTGTTCCGCACAGGTGAGTTCATGCGCGAGGGGATCGCCAAGCTGGCTGTTTTGCGAGAGCGCGTAGAGAACGTTGCACTGGCTGACCGATCAAGTGCCTTTAACACTTCGCGGATCGAGTGTCTCGAGCTGCAGAACTTATTTGAAACCGCTGAAGCCACTGCGGTGGTTGCCGAGGCTCGAGATGAGAGTCGAGGTGCTCATGCGCGAGAAGATTTCACTGAACGAGATGACGAGAACTGGCTGTGTCATTCCCTCTATCACAGTGAGGGCAAGCAAGTATCCAAGCGCAGCGTCAACTTTACCCCGCAAACCGTTGAAACCTTCCAACCGAAGGCGAGAAGTTACTGAGTTTTTCAGGAGCGATAGCAGATGCTAAATGTCAGCCTATACCGTTATAACCCCGAGACCGACGAAGCCCCGTA
>QOPK01000006.1 GCA_003331685.1 Halieaceae bacterium
AGTGAAAGGGGGGTCTATAAATACAATGTCCCACGTGTCGCTGGTTCGCCGCAGATAGTGTTCTGCCATGTCGCAGCTCACAGTGCTGCACTCTGTTGCGTCGAGAGTGTTGAGGTGATGGACCACGGTTGTGACCGCTTCCTGGTCAGCATCCACAAAGTCACAGTGCGCCGCGCCGCGGGACAGTGCTTCGATGCCCAGCGCGCCGGAACCGGCAAACAAGTCGAGACACTTTGCAGCTTGAAGATGTGGCCCCAGCCAATTGAAGAGCGTCTCCCTAATCCGGTCTCCCGTGGGTCGCAGGCCTGGCCGATCCGGAAACTGGAGTTTCCGCCCACGCCATCGTCCACCAATGACCCGGAGCTGGGGGGTAGCCTGTTTGGCGCCACGTCGCATGCTGGCTCCTGTTTTTCTGGGTGCTAGACTGCCTGTGAATCAACGGTGCGTCAGTGTTATGCCACGCCCAACCGAGTCAGAGTGATCATGAAGCTATTCAAACGCCGCGCCAAGCCTGATGAGATCAAAACCGAGGCGCTTGCTGACGACGATAACCCAAGCACCCCACTGTCCACTGGCGATATTGCCTCGCGCTCAGAGCGGGCAGCGGACGCTTCCTCTGGACCGGCAGGCGAGGCTGGAGGCGATGGGGCATCAGACACGGGTTCGAGTATTTTTGAGCGGTTGCGAATCGGACTCAGCCGCAGCCGCGGGCAGTTGTCTGAGGGGCTTGCCAGTCTCGTATTGGGCAAAAAGCAATTGGACCCGGCACTCCTGGAGGCGCTTGAGGAACAGCTGATCATGGCCGACCTGGGGCTAGAGGCCACTGATCGGGTGTTGGATTCACTCCGCTTGCGACTTGGTCGCAGTGAGCTGTCTGCCGAGGATACGGTCATGTCGGCCTTGAAGGAAACGCTCACCGAGCTACTGGCCGATCAGGAGTCTCCACTCAGCATCAAGGCGCATCAACCCTTTGTGATTCTGGTGGTGGGCGTGAATGGGGCCGGCAAGACGACGACCATTGGCAAGTTGGCGCACCGCTTCAAGCAACAGGGGCACAGCGTCATGCTGGCTGCCGGCGACACCTTCCGGGCGGCAGCAGTCGAGCAGCTGCAGGTTTGGGGCGAACGCAATGATGTGCCGGTGATTGCCCAGCACACAGGCGCCGATAGCGCTTCAGTTTTGTTTGACGCGTTGCAGGCGGCTATGGCTCGAGATGTGGATGTCCTGATCGCAGACACCGCGGGGCGGCTTCAGAACAAGTCCCACTTGATGGATGAGCTCAGTAAGGTAGTGCGAGTAATGCGCAAACAGAACGAGAGTGTGCCCCACGAAACGCTGTTAGTGCTGGATGCGGGCACCGGCCAGAACGCGGTCTCTCAGGCGGTAGAGTTTGATCAGGCCGTCGGTATCACAGGTGTCGCGGTAACCAAGCTCGATGGCACCGCACGAGGCGGAGTGCTGTTCGCCATCGCACACAAGTTGAAGCGTCCAATACGTTTTATTGGCGTGGGCGAGCAAGCCGATGACCTGCGTGACTTCAGTGCCCGGGACTTTGTTGATGCCCTGTTAGATGACGGCTAGGGAAGTGCGGCAGTGATTGAGTTTGAGCGGGTGAGTCGCCGTTTTGGTGATCTGGACGCGCTACGCAATCTCAATTTGACGATTGAGCGGGGAGAAATGGCCTTTCTGACCGGTCACTCGGGTGCGGGCAAGAGCACCTTGCTGCGCCTTCTATTATTGCTGGATCGGCCCAGTAGCGGAGACATCCGCGTGAATGGTGAGCCGACCAGCAAGATCCGGTCGCGCATGGTGCCGCGCTATCGCCGACGTTTCGGAGTGGTGTTTCAGGACCACAGGCTGCTCTTTGACCGCAGTGTGCACGACAATGTGGCGCTGCCTCTGGTAATGGCAGGGTTCTCCCCCGCCGACACCGCTCGCCGGGTGAGAGCCGCGCTGGACAAGGTGGGTCTGTTGTCCCATGAGCAGGCTAATCCCGCTGTGTTGTCCGGGGGGGAGCAGCAACGGGTAGGCATCGCGCGGGCGGTTGTCGCCAGGCCTGAATTCCTCATCGCCGATGAGCCAACGGGGAATCTGGATCCCCAGCTGTCTTCCGAGATCATGTCGTTATTTGAGGCATTCAATCAGGTGGGCGTAACGGTGCTGGTGGCGACCCACGATTTGCCGCTGATTTCCCGGCTCCGGCATCGGATCATCACACTTCAAGACGGGCGTCTTGCTGGCGCGCCGGTTGAATGAGTTCGTCAGCGAGACAGACCAGGAAAGAATGGGGTCGAGTAGCGGCTTGGCGCTCGCAACATCAGGCTGCTGCCACCAGCAGCTGGCAAAAATTAATGGCCAGGCCCGCCGCAACAGGCATGGTCTGGCTCGTTGTGGCGATCTCACTGGCGCTGCCCGGCGCCATGCTGCTGACACTTGATAATTTGAGACCACTGATACCCGATCTGGAACGACCGGCGCAGGTATCGGTCATGTTGGACGGTGAGCTCGACCTCGAGCAGGCCGAGGCCCTGCAGCACGAATTGGGCACATGGGATGGCGTCGAAGACGTAACCTTGGTGCGTCGGGACGAGGCGTTGGTGGTATTTGGCGAGCAAACCGGATTGTCAGGCCTGCTGACATCGCTGGATCATAATCCGCTACCGCACGCGCTACTGGTGTCACCTGCAGCACCCCGCACCAACATGGCGCTCAGCCAGCTGGTTAAAGCAATCGACGATCTGTCAGGCGTGGACAGGGCCATTGTCGACAATCAGTGGATGAGCCGCCTCGACCAGGCTCTTCTCGCAACAGAGCGCTGGGGTCTCGCTTTGGGTGCTGCCATGGTGCTCGGCGCGATTCTTGCGCTGGCCAATACGCTGCACTTTGCGATCGATGCCCGGCGCGAGGAAATTTTGGTGTTGCGCGTGATCGGCGGCTCCCCGGGTTTTATCCGCAGGCCTTTTCTATATACGGGTTTATATTTTGGTGCAGGCGGCGGGGTACTCGCCGGGCTGATGTTGTGGGTGTTGAGCCTCTGGATTGCAGGCCCTGTCAACGCGTTATTTGCCCTGTACGGCAGTCCTGGCCAGATTCAGAGCCCGGGCGCCGGGTACCCGTCAGCACTGATTGCGCTAGGCGCAGGTCTGGGCTGGTTGACCTCTTGGACCGCTTCAGCACGCTATTTCAGCCGCCTTGACGCGCCGTGAGTGCCGCTAAGGCGCTGAAATTTGGTATTTTTCAGGGTTTAGCACTCTGCATTGGAGAGTGCTAAAATACGCGCCCGCGAGCCGTTTGGAGGCGACTGACATGACCGACACAATGCGTGCACTGGCGCTGCCCAATAGTGCAGTGCTGAATATGGCGCCAGGCGCCAATTTGCCCGCCTATGTTCAGGCGGTGAGCAGCATTGCCGTGCTGTCCGCAGAGCGGGAGCGCGAGCTGGCAGAGCGCCTGTTTTATGAGGAATGCGTTGATTCGGCGAGAGAGCTGGTGCTCGCGCATCTTCGGTTCGTCGTACACATCGCCCGCAGTTATTCCGGTTACGGTTTGGCTGAGGCTGATTTGATCCAAGAGGGCAACGTTGGCCTCATGAAGGCAGTAAAGCGTTTTGACCCGAACAAAGGCGTGCGACTGGTCTCCTTTGCAGTGCACTGGATCAAGGCCGAGATGCATGAATACATCCTCCGCAACTGGCGCATTGTCAAAGTCGCGACGACCAAGGCTCAACGAAAGCTGTTTTTTAATCTCCGTAGCCAGAAAAAAGCGCTGGGGTGGCTGTCAGCTGAGGAAACCCGAGCTATCGCCGCTGACCTCGGCGTTGATGAGGCAGAGGTCACGCGTATGGAGGGTCGTTTGGCCAGCCGGGATGTGGCCTTCGATGCGCCGACTGACAGTGATGAAGACGATGCCTGGCAGGCGCCACAGTATTTTCTGACAGACGGTCAGGCGGATCCTGGTCAGCTGGTCGAGGCGGAGAACTTTGCAGAAGACAGCTCGGCGCGACTGCAGGTTGCGCTGAAAGAGTTGGATGCGCGAAGCCGCGATATTCTCGAACGTCGCTGGCTGGCAGATGATAAGCCTACCCTCCACGAGCTGGCGACGGAGTATGAGGTGTCGGCTGAACGCATTCGGCAGCTGGAAGCCAACGCGATGAAAAAACTGCGCACCGCCATGGTCGCGTAGCCACGACCTGACAGATTTATCTCGCCTCAACCTGACGCCGTGGGATCCTCCGAGCCCCCGCTGACCCGTCGTATTCGCAGCTTTGTGATGCGTGCTGGCAGGATGACGTCCGCTCAGGAGCGTGGCTGGCAAGACGGATTTCCGGGCTTTGGTCTCACGCTGCAGGCGGGGCAGCTCGACTGGGACCAGAGCTTTGGCTTTGCAGGTCGACGCATTGTTGAAATTGGCTTTGGCATGGGCGATAGCCTGCTACAGATGGCACAGGCCGACCCCGCCGCTCAGTTTATTGGTATAGAAGTTCACCGGCCGGGTGTCGGCAGACTGTTATCTCAACTTCTAGTCTCTGAAACCCGAAACCTACGCGTTTATGCCGAGGATGCCGTGGAGGTGATGGAGCGGTGTCTGGCACCGAATACAGTGGACGCCATCCACATTTTCTTTCCCGACCCCTGGCATAAAAAGCGCCACCACAAGCGGCGGCTTATTCAGCCTAGGCTGGTTCACAATCTGGCGACCCTCTTGAGGACAGATGGCTATCTGCACCTCGCCACCGATTGGGTGCCTTATGCCGAGCACATGTTTGAAGTGCTCGATGCCGAGCCGCTCCTTGTGAACGCGGCAGGCGAGCTGGCCACTGCGGTGCCTCGACCGGACTACCGACCCCCCACCAAATTTGAGACGCGCGGCGAACGGTTGGGACATGTCGTGCAAGACCTGATTTATCATAAGCGTCGGTGACGCTACAGCTACGCCTCATCTTGGCTTGCTACTGACCCGCTGCCCCAGTGTCTTGATGTCGCCTTGATCTATCGCCCTTTGCGGGGCCGGCTATAGAAAGGTTTCGATGACGCTATCTAAAAACTGATACCCCAGCCGCGTCGTCACAAATCGACCGGTGCCAGGTGCTTCCAGCCAGCCACGGGATACGGCCGTCTCTGCCGCGGCGGTCAGCTGGTCGACAGCACTGCCCGTCGTTTGTGTGAAGTGAGCGACCGGCACGCCCGATCTGAGCCGTAACGTATTCATAGCGAATTCGGTGATCTTCTCCGCAGGGGGAATCGCGACACCCTGCGGCGGTGACAGGAACGACGAAGTCGTTTCGGCAAGATAGTCTGCGGGTGCCCGGGTGCGCTGGGTGCGAATAATGGTGCCATCCGACAGGGAGATCTTTCCGTGGGCGCCTGCTCCCAGCCCTATGTAATCGCCAAAGCGCCAGTAGTTCAGGTTGTGCCGGCTTTCTTCTCCTTCTCGGCTAAACGCAGACACTTCGTATTGATGAAGCCCTGCGTCAGCGAGAACGACTTCGCCCGCCTGCTGGATCGATTCCAATGCGCTCTCGTCTGGAAGAGCCGGTGGGCTCGACCAGAAGCGGGTGTTGCGCTCGATCGTCAGCTGGTACCAGGAGATATGGCCAGCGCTTCTGCCCACTGCCTCCGTGAGGTCTGACGCTGCCGATTGCGCGTCCTGCCCCGGCAATCCATGCATCAGATCAATATTCCACCGCTGGAAGCCGGCCGCGGCGGCCATGTCCAGTGCGTGGCGAGCGTCGTCGCCTGAGTGAATCCGCCCCAAGGTCTTGAGCGCGCGGTCGTCAAAACTTTGTACACCAATGCTAAGCCGGTTCACGCCAGCCGCGTGGTACTTGGCGAACCGGTCGCGCTCAGCGCTGCCGGGATTACTTTCTAGCGTGATCTCAACATCGCGGGGCAGGTTTGCCCTAATTGATATCCCCTCGATGAGCGAGCCAAGCCAGTGACCCTCAAACAAGCTGGGTGTGCCGCCGCCAATAAAAATAGAGTGGATAGGTCGGTCGTGCCACCACCCCTGCTGGCTGTCGAGATCAGCCAGAAGGGCTTCGACGTAGGGTTGTTGTAGGGAATCTGTAAAGCCTTCGTGGCTGTTGAAGTCGCAATAGGGGCATTTGCGGGTGCACCAGGGCAAATGAATATAGAGCGAAAGCGGCACCGCCTGTGGATTGATCATGCTTCCAGTTGTGTCAGTAACTGTTGAACAGCCAGTGCGCGGTGACTAACGCGATTTTTTTCCTCTGCTGACAGCTCGGCGGCATGCTGTTCATAGCCATCTGCCACAAACAGGGGGTCATAGCCAAAGCCTCCGGCGCCACGGGGTGCGGTAGCGATGCGCCCGTACCATCGTCCCTCAGCAATGAGGGGGGTGGGATCGTCCGCATGTTCCAGTAACACTAGCACTGCAACGTAGAAGGCTGTCCGATCCTCAGCCTCAAGTGTTGCCATGTTTTCCAGTAGCAGTGCGTTATTGGCCGCGTCGTCGCCTCCGGAGTAGCGCGCTGATCGGAGTCCGGGCGCACCCCCAAGAGCGGGCACAACCAGTCCAGAGTCATCGGCCAGCGCGGCAAAGCGGGTCTGCGCACAGGCATGACGGGCTTTGATCAATGCGTTTTCGACAAAGGTACTGCCTGTCTCTTCCGCGTCGCCTACACCCAGCTCCTCTTGGGGGCATACCTGCCATTGGCTTCCCAGCACTGCCTGAAACTCACGGATTTTGCCTGGGTTGTGGCTGGCAATGATCAAGCGAGGTCGTGCGTCGTCGGACATCGCTCAGCTCTGGCGCCACAGTTGCACTTTCATTTTGTGCTCGAAAGCCGAGGCAGCGCCGTCCGGCTGAAAGGTGAACTCGAAAAACCGGTATTCCCGATCCAGAAATTCAAACGGCACGATGTAATACGTGGCACGGCCCTCGCGAATCTCTTTGACCCGCATGTCACCACCTGTGATCAAGTCCCAGGTGCGCCCCTCGATTTTCATCGGCCGACCCGCGATGTCTCCGGCGTCGGCATCGCGGACCGACAGTGTCAGGATAGCCTTGTCTGACCCGCGCGCAATGCCGTATTCGGCAGCGACTTCTGGCGAAAGAAAAGTGGTGTAAACAATGCTGTGGTGCAGCTCGAACTGTTCGTATCGCGTCGACTGCTGTGCCGCGGCTGGCAGTACCCAGCACGCCAGCAGCAGTCCGGCAATCAGGTGCCAGAGCGGCGGATGCGATAGATCGCGCTGGTGGCAAACAGGTTCGGGAACCATTTGTCCAACGGGCGCTGAGCGGCCCCGGCAATGGTCGCTCGCTCGATGATGTGGATATTTAGTTCTGAACACAGCGACTCAAAGTCCTTGACGGTGCAAAAGTGGATGTTGGGGGTGTCGTACCAGTGCCGCGGCATGGCCCGAGACATGGGCATGCGTCCTTTCAATCCCAGGTGCAGGCGGCACAGCCAATGTCCAAAATTGGGGAAGGACACAATGGCCTCATCACCAATATCGACCATACGCTGCAGCGCGATATGCGGATGTGTCAGCTCTTGCAGGGCATGCGCCAACACGACGACATCGAATCCGTTGGTCGAGAAGCAATGCAGGCCGTCGTTGATATCTTCCTGAATGACATCCAGCCCCTTGCTAACTGACGCGATGAGATTGTTGGGGTCGATATCCACGCCAACACCACTGGCGTCCCGTTTGTCCCGCAGGCGCGCTAGGAAGGCGCCATCTCCGCAGCCGAGATCCAGCACACGGCTACCCGGTGTAATCCAGTCGAGTACGGTGTTCAGATCCAATCGCGTCATGATGGACCTACCCGGCGCATCCACTCACCCAACAGCTGCTCGTAATGAGAATTCGGGAGCAGAAACCCGTCGTGACCATTATCGGTTTCGATGTTGGCGTAGGTGACGGACTTGCCCGCTGCCATCAGCGCATCTCGAATTTCGATTGATCGCTGAGGCGGAAACCGCCAGTCCGAACTGAACGAGGCCACCAGAAAATTGGCCTGAGCGTGTGCTAGGGCAGCGGTGAGGTCGCCACCGTGCGCTCCCGCCAGATCAAACAGGTCCAACGCGCGCGTCATCAGGACGTAGGTGTTGGCATCAAATTGGGTAGAGAAGCGGCTGCCCTGATGTCGTAAATAACTTTCTACCTGAAAGACCCGCTCAGCGTTGTCGTCTGACGCAAAACTGTTCTCTCGCAACTCCCGGCCAAATCGGTCACTCATGCCGTCGGCAGACATATAGGTGAGATGGCCGACCATTCGTGCCAGTGCAACGCCCCGCGTTGGCAGTGCACCTGCTGCGAGATAGTCGCCCCCATGCCAATCGGGGTCGGAGAGGATGGCGTGGCGCGCGATTTCGTTAAAGGCAATATTCTGCGCAGTGAGGCCCGGCGCTGCGGCCAGTGCGACGCAGTGCTCGACCCATTCGGGAAAATCGATCGCCCACTGAAGGGCCTGCATGCCGCCCAGACTCCCACCTATGACGGCGGCCCAGCGTGAAATACCCAGGTGCTCGGCCAGCCACTTCTGGCTGCGAACCCAATCCTGAACCTGGGGTTGTGGAAATTGACCGCCCCAGGACTTTCCTGTGTCTGGGTTGATCGTATTGGGGCCTGAGGAACCGTCACAACATCCCAAATTATTAGAGCAGACCACGAATAAACGCTCAGTATCGATCGGCTTACCCGGGCCGATTGCCAGATCCCACCAGCCGGGACGGCGGTCGTCGCCCGCGTGGAACCCTGCAGCGTGATGCGAACCCGATAACGCATGGCAGATCAGCACGGCGTTATCGCCGGCGCTGTTCAGTTCGCCATAGGTCTCGTAAACCAGTTCGTGACTGGTCAGCACAGCACCGTTGGCGAAAGTGAAAGGCATGTCGCATCTGGCGATCTGTGGCGTGACCAGACCGACGCTGCCGGCGGAGGGCGTCTCGCTCATATCAGAGCCCGAAAACCAGGCCCGGAGGTAAGCCCACGGTGAGCGCGGCGTGTCGCAGACCGATTTGCACGACGTTAATACCGATGAACACCAAGATGGGCGAGAAGTCGATGCCGCCCATGTTGGGGAGCAGTGAGCGCAGGGGTGCCATGACGGGCTCGGAGATCTGCCAGATCAACTCGATAGCGGGATGGCGGCTTCCGGGTGCGATCCAGCTGACAATAATCATGGCGATCAAAATAAAAAAGTATAGATTCACCAGCAGCGCGACGACGCCGATGAGACCCCAGAGCAAGACGGTTGCGAGGCCGGGTAGCGCCCAGCGCTCTCCCCCTATCCAGGCTATACCCATCAGAATCAGTGACTGCAGGAGCACAGCCAGTACCCACACAGCCCAGTCAATTCGGCCGGTAGCGGGCAGCGCCCGGCGCAGGGGCGTTAGCAGCGGGTTGGTCAGTTTCACAATCATTTGTGACAGGGGGTTGTAGAAGTTCACCCGAGATGCGTGAAGGACCCCGCGCAGAATCACCACAAACAGCAACAGTGCGCCCAGATTGTGAATTAGATACAGCGATATTTCCGTGCCGGCAGTCATTAGCCGAACTCCTCTCCTAAGGCTTTAGCGCGCGCGGCGCATTGCCGCACTGCTTCTGCTACCACCGCATCAAAATCATTGGCCTGAAGTGATTGCAGCGCCCGCGCGGTGGTGCCGCCGGGGCTGGTCACATTTTCGCGTAGCGTGGCAACCGGCTCCTTGGCCTGAGCTGCCAACGATGCGGCACCGAGAGCGGTCTGCACCGTCAGCGCCATCGCAACCTCCTCCTCAAGCCCCAGCTCCTTCCCTGCCTTAGCAATGGCTTCAATCAGTGCAAAAAAATAGGCCGGGCCGCTGCCCGATACGGCGGTTACCGCATCGAGCAAATCTTCGCGAGCCACCCAAACCGTTTTACCCGCGGCGTTGGTGACTTGTTCGGCGAGTTCCCGGTGGGCAGCATCGACGGAGTCGGGTGCATACAATGCGCTCGCACCCAACCCAATCATGGCTGGTGTGTTGGGCATGCAGCGAATGATCGATGCGTCTCCGCCCAGCTGAGACTGGAGCGAGCTGATTGGGATCCCGGCCGCAATAGAGAGCAGCGCAGTGCGAGGCCCCAGCTGGTCTTTAATCGCAGTCAGCGCGGCGGGGATGACTTGTGGTTTTACCGCGGCCACCACCAAGTTTGCATCCTCGAACAGCTTGTCAGGTGAGGTGCTGACGTGTGACAGACCCATGGCTGATAGGCGCGACAAGGCTGCCTCGCTGGGGTCGCTGGCTCGGAGGCGGCTTGGAGAAATTCCCTCGGCCATCAGACCGCTGATCATGGCTCTGGCCATATTTCCGGCGCCTAGAAATGCGATAACAGGTGCCACTTCAGATGACATGGGAAGGTGGGTATCCGTCACAAACGAGCTTAATTATACCGCGCCCCAAAAATATCTGTGCCGACACGAACGATGTTCGCGCCTTCACTGACAGCAGCCTCCAGATCTCCCGACATGCCCATAGACAGAGTATCGAGCTGGGGCAGGGAGTCAGACAGCTGAGCCATAAGTTCGCTTAATTGACGAAAGGGCTCGCGCTGCTCGGCCTGGTTAGTGGTCGCAGCGGGAATCGTCATTAATCCGCGTAGCGTCAGCCCCGGTAGTTCGTTGATGGCTGCGAGCAGCTCAGGTGCCGCATCGGGTGCAACGCCAGATTTGCTGTCCTCGTTGGAGGTGTTGACCTGCACCAAGACATTCAGTGGGGCTTTGTCGTCTGGGCGCTGCTCACTGAGTCGGCGGGCTACTTTTAAGCGATCAATACTGTGCACCCAGTCACTCACCTCGGCGATCAAGGCAGTTTTATTGCTCTGGATTGGACCAATGAAGTGCCAGTAAAGCGGCAGGTCGGCGAGCGCAGCCGCTTTTTCTACCATTTCCTGTGCGTAATTTTCACCAAACGCAGACAAACCGAACCCATGGGCCCGTCGGACGAGCTCGGAGGGCTTGGTTTTACTGACTGCCAGCAGCGAAACGGTTCCTGTAGCGCGCCCCGACGCCTTTTCCGCCGCCCGAATCCGGCGGTCCACTTCTGATATATTGCGCTTAAGTTCAGTCGGCATCATGGTGGCATCATAAGGAAGTTGATTCGCCATGTGCTAGCCCGGCACTGGCGGAGAATGTGAAATGGATATCACTGACTTACTCGCTTTCAGCGTCCAGCAGGGCGCGTCAGACCTGCATCTTTCGGCAGGCCTTCCTCCGATGATCCGGGTGGACGGCGACGTTCGCCGCGTCAACGTGCCCGCCCAGGATCACGCGGAAGTGCAGGCGCTGGTCTACGACATTATGAACGACCGTCAGCGAAAGGACTTTGAAGAGTTCCTGGAGACGGACTTTTCTTTCGAGGTGCCCGGCGTTGCGCGCTTTCGTGTCAATGCCTTTAATCAGAACCGCGGCGCGGGCGCGGTATTCAGAACGATTCCCTCGGAGGTGCTTTCAATGGAGGCCCTGGGCATGGGCCAGGTGTTCCGAGAGATCTCCATGATACCCAGAGGTCTGGTGCTGGTCACCGGGCCGACGGGCTCAGGTAAGTCCACCACGTTGGCTGCGATGATCGACTTCATCAACGACAGCCGCTACGACCATATCCTCACGATCGAAGATCCGATTGAGTTTGTGCACGAGAGCAAGCGTTGTCTCGTGAATCAGCGCGAGGTCCACCGCGACACGCTGGGCTTCTCAGAGGCGTTGCGCTCAGCGCTCCGGGAAGACCCGGACATTATTCTGGTGGGCGAGATGCGAGACCTCGAGACGATCCGTTTGGCGCTCACGGCGGCAGAGACCGGTCACCTGGTCTTCGGCACGCTGCATACCACCTCTGCGGCCAAGACGATTGACCGTGTGATTGACGTTTTTCCAGCGGCCGAGAAAGCCATGGTGCGCTCGATGCTGTCGGAGTCTTTGCAGGCTGTCATTTCACAAACCCTGCTGAAGAAAAAAAGTGGCGGTCGGGTTGCGGCGCACGAAATCATGCGCGGCACACCGGCGATCCGAAACCTGATTCGCGAAGACAAAGTGGCGCAGATGTATTCGGCCATTCAGACAGGCCAAGCTATTGGCATGCAAACCATGGATCAGTGCCTGCAAGGACTGGTCGAAAAGCGCCTTATTACGGTGGAGGCCGCACGCGAGAAAGCGCGGCAACCTGACAGCATTACGTCCTGATGCTTATTGCTCGTTGAGCCAAGTAGTCAATATGATGGTCGCGGCTTCATCATCGATTGGTTTGGCCGCGAAATCGCCATTGTGCCCCGATGCCAATGCGGCCGCTTTGGCTTCGCGACTGGAGAGCCGCTCGTCGACCAAGGTCACGATACGCTGATACCGGCCCTCGATCTGACGCGCGAATTTCATCACTCTCTGGCTGATGTCGCTCTCTGATCCATCCATGTTAAGGGGATGACCGACGACCACCCGCTGTGGTTGCCACTCCTCAACTAATTTGGTCAGTGCGTCCCAGTCCGGCACCCCGTCTCGTGCGCCGATAATCGCCAACGGCTGCGCCGTTCGCGACAGGGTGTTGCCCACCGCCACCCCCATGTTGCGCAAGCCGTAGTCAATTGCCAAAACAGTTTCGTGGGCGGTCACAATTAGGCATGCCCCGCTTCAGTACTTAACAGATCGATATTGATACCCAATTGTCGTCCCGCCGCAGTCAGGCGATCCTCGACGGCACTCCGGAACAGAATGTCGGGGTCTGCCTTCACGGTCAGCCAGCTGTTTTCCGCCATTTCGGCCTCGAGTTGGCCGCCTGACCAGCCGGCATAGCCCAGCGCCACCAGATAATCTTCGGGGCCTTCGCCGGCCGCGATAGCACAGAGAATATCCCGCGACCCGGTGAGGCTCATTTCATCAGTCACGGGCTGGCTTCCCTCCCAGTGGCGTTCGCCGCGATGCAAGACGAAACCGTGATCGGTGGCTACTGGCCCGCCCGCCAGAATCGAGGTGTCTGGACACGCTGAAGAGATATCAATATTAAGGTGGGTCAACATATCGCTAAGCCCAACATCCAGGCAGCGATTCACGACAATGCCCATCGCGCCCTGTTCGTCATGGTGACAAAGATAAGTGAGTGAGCGGTTAAAAAAGCCGCTGCCAATCACGGGCGTGGCCATGAGGAAGTGCCCCCGTAGCGATTCCGGCGATTGACTGAGGTTTGCGCGTTGGTTTGACATGGTGGCTGGCTCCGTCAGCGACGAAATTGCCAGGTGCGGATGATATCGAGTTGCTGTGTTTCGCGCGCCAATGCTCGCGGAAAAGGTGCAAAGGGCGCCAGCTTCTCGACGGTATCGACGGCCGCTCGGTCTAGCGCCACGGATCCTGAACTTTCCAATAAATCAATTTGTTGCAAGGAGCCATCACTGCGGACGCTCACCTTGAGTCGCACATCGCCATCACCATGGCGCAGTGCCAGGTTCCGATAGTAGGCGTTGCCAAAATGCTCGATGTCGGCTTGCCACTGAAGCAGATAGTCGGCGTCCAGCGCCGCACGCGCGGCCATAGAGGCTTGCTGGGGGCTGGCAGCGGCCGACATGGTCAGTCCAGATGGCATCATCGAAGCTGAGACAGGCCCAGTTCGCTCTAGGAGCGGCGTTTCTTGTGTAGGCGGCGTCATGGGCGCTGTTTGATAGAGAGAACCGAGTTGATTCGCCGTGGCTTCAGCTTGCGCGACCTCAGGTGCTTCGGCGGCGGGCGCTAGGAGTACGGTGACTGCACGGTTTGCGACCTCTCGTGCAGAGTCTCCCGCTGGAGACATCAGGAAGCCAAAAATCACCACTAGGTGGATGCCCAGCGATAGCAGGAAAGCGGGTGGCAGTCCCGTGCGAGGAGCCAGGATTACCGCGGGTGTTATGCGGTTCAGGAGGGCGCCCCTGTCAGCGGCAAGCTGTCGAGAAGCTGGCCTGCAATATCCAGCCCAGACTCCGCCTCGATTTCCCGGAGGCAGGTCGGGCTGGTGACGTTAATTTCGGTGAGGTAGTCGCCGATTACATCGAGGCCAACAAAGTAGAGCCCGCGCTCCCTGAGGGTAGGCCCAACTTGATCGGCAATCCACTGATCTCGCTCTGTGAGCGGCTGCACTCTGCCGGAACCACCGGCGGCGAGATTGCCTCGACTCTCGCCTGCAAGAGGGACTCTTGCCAGAGACCGCGGCACAGCTTCTCCGTTGATCATCAGAATTCGTTTGTCACCCTCTTGAATGGCAGGTAGATATTGCTGTGCCATGATTGTTTGCCTGCCGGATTGGGTGAGCGTCTCCAAAATGACGCTGACATTCGGGTCACCGGGCTGCGCGCGGAAGATCGCACTGCCACCCATGCCATCCAATGGTTTGAATATCACGTCGTCGTGTTGTGAGTGAAAGGCTCTTAAGCGATCCATATCGCGGCTGACCAAAAGCGGTGGGCAGCACTCTGGAAATTCAGTGGCGAACAGCTTTTCATTGCAATCCCTCAAGCTTTGGCAGCGGTTAACCACCAGGGTGCCTTCCCGCTCGGCCCGCTCCAGTAGATAGGTGGCGTAGATGTACTCCATGTCGAAAGGCGGGTCTTTGCGCATGAGTACCACGTTGAGTTCGGCGAGCCGCAGCGTGGTTTCGTTATCGAGATCACACCAGTGCTCAGCATTGCGATGAACCGTCAGGGGGCGGGCAGTAGCCATGGGCTGCTCTGCGTCGAGAAACAGGCCGTCCGGCTCGATATAAAACAGTGTCCAGCCACGGTCCTGTGCCGCCCACAGCAGCGCCAAAGTGGTATCTTTTTTGTAGTGAATGGAGGCAATGGGATCCATTACCACACCGAGCTTGAGGCTCATTCGCGGTCCTTCTTGGAACGGGGCTGGATATCTTGCGATCCACAGCAATTCCCCGCAAGCTCTCACCGCCCGAAAAGCGGGGTATTTTGTGGTTTTCTGAGGAGCGCTATGGACCTGTTGTTTGTCATTGTCGCGTGCGTGAGCCTGCTGTGTGCCGTCACTGCGGTGCTGCAGGTTCGCCAGATCGGCTGGGCCGTCTGGCTCTGGTTCTTTTCCGGATGGGTAACCGGCGAGCTGGCCGCCTGGCTTATTGGGTCGCAGATGGTTTTTGTCGCACTCTGCGTGCTATTGATCGGCACCGGGGCACCAGGCTTTGCCTTCGGACTATCCTGCTTTTTGGCGGCCTGGGGTCTGCTGGCGTGGGCGCTCAGGGACGGCTTTGATGCCGGTACGGCTTTTCATCGGGCGCTGCGTGTTGCGCTCGGCGCGGATTTTTTGAATCACATCCCGGAGCCAAGGCGGGCCAGGCTGACCGAACAGATTCATAGCCGAGAGTGGTTATGGCCGTTTCGTTTTCGTCGCCCCGGCGTGCGCTATGTGCGCAATGTGAGTTATTCCACGGGAGGAAAGCGGGGGTTGCTGGACATCTACACCCCGGTGACTCAGGGAGCGCGACGACCGATATTGCTGCATGTGCATGGCGGCGCTTGGATGATGGGTCACAAGTCCCATCAAGGACAGCCGCTGCTGCACCGCATGGTTGAGCTGGGCTGGGTCGGGGTGTCTATCAATTACCGGCTGGCCCCTCGGGACGCCTACCCTGCCCAAATAATCGACGTCAAAAAGGCCATTGCCTGGGTTAAAACCCACATCGAGGAATACGGCGGTGACCCGGACTTCATCGTCGTCACGGGAGGCTCAGCGGGGGGGCATCTCTCTCTCCTAGCAGGCCTTTCCTCCGGTCATGCCGCCTGGCAGGTAGGCTTTGAGGGCGCGGATACTGCGGTGCAGGGTGTGTTGGCAATGTATCCGGTTGTGGATCTCACCAACCGGCACGGCATTCGCCAGCAGGCCAGTATGGATGGATTCATCAGCCAAAAGATCATCCAGCAAACCCGAGAGGCGGCACCGGCAGTGTTCGAGGATGGCTCGCCCATCTCCTGGATCCATCGTGAAGGCGTCGCCGAGGCAGCCCCCCCGTTTTGTATTGTTCAGGGAACCCACGACTCGCTGGTATGGGTTGAGGAAGTGCGGCGCTTCGTTGCTGAATTTGCGCCGCTCACCAGTGTGCCGCTCGTCTATGCAGAGCTGCCTCGTGCGCAGCATGCCTTTGAGATTTTTCATTCGCCCCGCACCAGTCATTTTTTAAACGCGGCGTCGGCGTGGTTGGAATGGGTGCGCGCACAGCATGCAGAACAATCTTTAGCTTCCTGCGGCATATCCGAAACGCCTGAGACAGAGCCGCACAGAGGGAGCTCGCATGATTGATGCTTGGATACAGCACCCGACAGCCAGACACTCTGGCGACCCGATGTTTGACTCGTTGCGCCGCTGGACGAGGTCGGACCTGGATACAGTGCCCACCGTCGCCGACACTGTCGCCGCTTTGGATGCCGCGGGAATTTCTACAGCGCTGACAACCGCATGGTATGGCCCCAACAGCGTCATGATTTCCAACGATGAGGTGGCGAGTTTCGTTGCAGAGTCCGACGGCCGTCTGGTCGGTGTCGGTTCAGCCGACATCAGTAAACCCATGGAAGCCGTGAGAGAGATCCGGCGTTGTGTGGAGGAGCTCGGCTTCAAGGCGATTCGCATTCTGCCGTGGCTGTGGTCTCTGCCGCCCACTGACAGGCGTTTTTACCCGGTGTATGTCGCGTGTTGCGAGATGGGCGTGCCGTTCTGCACCCAAATTGGCCATACCGGACCGCTGATGCCGTCGGAAGTTGGCAGGCCCATCTATCTCGACCAAGTCGCCCTGGAGTTCCCGGAATTGACCATTGTTGGAGGCCACATTGGTTACCCGTGGACCGATGAGGCGATCGCTGTTGCGACCAAACACCGCAATGTGTATATCGATACCTCGGCATACACCGTGGATCGCTATCCGTCTCAATTGGTGGATTACCTCAAGCATCACGGCAGTCAAAAGGTGCTGTTTGGTAGTAACTATCCGATGATTACGCCTGCTAAAGCACTGGCCAGCCTCGACTTGCTAGGCCTTGATGACAAGGTGCGGTCGCGCTTTCTAGAGGATAACGCTCGGCGGGTCTATGGCTTGTAGCCCTGCGTTCGGGACGGCATCTCACCCCAGAAAACACTGAGAACGGATAATGCCGTTGCCGGTGCTGTTTCTGTGCGCAGTACCCGTGGTCCAAGCTGCAGCAGCTGAAATCCCTCTGCGCTTGCGGCAGCAAACTCCTGATCGGTCAGTCCGCCCTCGGGGCCGATGAGTAGCGCCGCATCCTGGGGAGCACCGTTGTTGACGGTTGTTGCAGGCGCGCCGGTATCGTCGGCGCAGTGAAGCACCCACTTTTGCTCTGCTGATACGTTCCCTATCCAGGACAGCAAAGGTTGAGGTGATGTTATCGAAGGCACTTTGACGCGCCCACATTGTTCGCAGGCACTGATGGCAATCTGCTGCCAGTGTGCGATGCGCTTTTCGATGCGATCTGGGGGAATGCTGAAGTCAACGCGCTCGCTGTAGAGCGATGCGATGGCGCCCACGCCCAACTCGGTTGCTTTCTGAATCGCCCAATCAAATCGGTCGCCCTTGCTCAGACACAAGCCCAGCATGGAGTAGACCGGCGACTCCGTTTGGGGTATGGCGGCTGCGCCAATATCGACGGTGACCTCGCGTTTGCCGACGGTGAGCACCTGAGCTGCAAACTCCTGCCCATCGCCATTGAACAACACAATGTGCTCTCCGGTGCGGGCCCTGAGCACGCGTCCCAGATGCTGGGCGACGGTGCCCTTCAGGACCACTTGATCACCGGGAGTCAACGATTGGTCAGTGAACAGTCTGGGGTTGCGCACATTCACACCTCAAGATGAGGCGCCAGTGTACGCTGATTCAAAGGGAGATATGGAGGCGCCAGCGTCTCAGCGCCTCGTCACCGTTGAGCTTGACTAGCAAGTCGTCGCCAGCAGCGCGCGACCTGCTCAGTACTTATAGCTATCGGTTTTGAAAGGGCCGTCCACGCCCACGCCAATGTAGTCAGCCTGTTTTGGGGTCAGCTTGGTCATTACACCGCCAAAGCCTTGCACCATATATGTCGCAACTTGCTCATCCAAGTGCTTGGGAAGCACTTCTACCGTGATGGCTTCTGAGCGCGCGTCGCTCGCCAGATCGGCGAACCGCTTTTCGTACAAATGGATCTGTGCGAGTACCTGATTCGCGAAAGACCCATCCATAATCCGCGAGGGATGGCCCGTCGCGTTACCCAGATTCACCAGGCGGCCCTCAGACAGCAGCAGCAGATGATCATTGGTTTCGGCATTTCTCACAATCTTGTGCACCTGCGGTTTGATTTCTTCCCACTGCCATTCGGCGCGCATATAGGCGGTATCAATTTCGTTGTCGAAGTGCCCGATGTTGCAGACCACAGCGCCGGATTTCAGTGCCCGCAGCATGGCGGCTGTGCACACATTGAAATTGCCCGTTGCGGTCACCAGCATGTCGGTGGTGCCTAACAGGCCAGTGTCGATGCAGCTGTCAGAGCCGTCGTCGACGCCATCAATGAAGGGAGATACCACCTCGAAACCGTCCATGCAGGCCTGCATGGCACAGATCGGGTCGCACTCTGTGACCCTCACGATCATCCCTTCCTGGCGCAGCGACTGGGCCGAGCCTTTGCCAACATCGCCATAGCCGATGACCAGAGCGCGTTTCCCCGCCAGTAGGTGGTCGAGGCCGCGCTTGATCGCATCGTTCAAACTGTGTCGGCACCCGTACTTGTTATCATTCTTTGACTTGGTCACGGCGTCGTTGACGTTGATGGCAGGGACCCTCAGGTCGCCATTGGCGAGCATCTCGTAAAGGCGATGCACGCCGGTGGTAGTCTCTTCGGTAATACCGTGGATACGCTCTAGCATGTCCGGGTACTGCTCGTGGAGCATGGCGGTCAAATCGCCGCCATCATCCAGCACCATGTTGGCATCCCAAGGCTTGCCGTCGGCGAGGATCGTCTGCTCGATGCACCAGTCGTACTCTTCCTCGGTTTCTCCTTTCCAGGCAAACACGGGTATGCCGGCAGCAGCGATGGCGGCCGCGGCGTGGTCCTGGGTTGAAAAGATGTTGCAAGAAGACCACCGCACTTCAGCACCGAGGGCTACGAGGGTCTCGATCAGCACGCCGGTCTGGATCGTCATATGGATGCAGCCCAGTATCTTTGCGCCAGCAAGGGGTTGTGCGTCGCGGTAGTGCTCCCGCAGCGCCATTAGCGCGGGCATCTCGCTCTCGGCGATATCCAGCTCTCTTCGACCCCAATCGGCGAGGTGAATGTCGGCGACTTTGTAGTCGGCGAAAACGCTTTGCTCAACAGCTGTATTCATAACGATTTCTCTCAGGGTTTGAGGGTTAACGGCCGGCGGCCGCGCGCAACGCATCGATTTTGTCGGTCCGCTCCCAGGTGAAGCTGTCGCCCGATCGGCCAAAGTGGCCGTATGCCGCGGTAGTACGGTAAATGGGGCGCTTCAAATCGAGCATATTGATAAGGCCTTTTGGGCGCAGATCAAAGTGTTCGCGGATTAATGCCACGATGGCGTCGTTGGCCAATGTGGCGGTGCCAGAGGTGTTGACCGAGATCGACGTAGGCTCAGCTACACCAATGGCGTAGGACACCTGAACCTCACACCGTCGGGCTAGGCCCGCGGCGACAATATTTTTGGCCACGTACCGGCAGGCGTAGGCCGCGGATCGATCAACCTTGGAAGGGTCCTTGCCCGAGAAAGCGCCGCCACCATGGCGCGCCATCCCTCCATAGGTATCGACAATGATCTTGCGTCCCGTCAGGCCGCAGTCACCCTGCGGGCCACCGATGACAAAATTACCCGTTGGGTTGATGTGGTAGAGCGTGTCGGCATGCAGCCACTCGGCGGGCAGAGTCGGTTCGATAATTTCTCTTCGTACCGCCTCGCGGAGGTCTTCCTGTGCGATATCGGGATCGTGCTGGGTGGACAGCACAACAGCTTCCACACGCTCGGGTTTGCCGTCGGCGCCGTAGCGCATCGTGAGCTGGCTCTTCGCATCGGGCCGCAGCCAAGGTAGCGCGCCCGACTTGCGTAATTCAGCCTGCCGTTCCACCAGTCTGTGCGAGTAGTGAATCGGCGCCGGCATCAGCACGTCGGTTTCATCCGAGGCAAAGCCAAACATCAGACCCTGATCACCCGCACCCTGGTTGGCTTCATCGGACTCGTGCGTCCCCAGCGCGATATCGGCGGACTGCTGGCCAATGGCATTGATAACGGCGCAGGTGTTGCCATCAAAGCACACTTCAGAAGAGTCGAAGCCGATGTCCAGTATGGTTTGGCGGATGACTTCCTCGAGCTCGCCGGGGGTCACGTTACCCGCCGTTGTGACTTCTCCTGCCACCACCACCATGCCGGTTTTGACGAGTGTCTCAACGGCGACCCGCGCATCGGGATCTTTAGTCAGGTAGGTATCCAGAATGGCATCGGAAATCTGATCCGACATCTTGTCGGGGTGACCTTCGGACACGGATTCCGACGTGAAAAGTGAATAGTCGCGCATGGCAAAACTTCCTGAAAATGTTTAGCAGCGCTTGAAATGCTGCACTTGAATTTGGAAACCGTTACGTTGTGCGAAAAAGAGCTCGGCACAGTGCTCTAAACCAGCAGCAACTGCCCAGGCTCGCAAATCCTCGGGTGAGAAACCAAGCCATAGATCGCCGCAATGCTCTCGCGCCCAAGCCTGATCGTGGGGGCAGAGGTCGCTAATGATTAAATCCCCTCCCGGCCGAAGCAGCAGGGTCGTATCGCGCAGCAGCGCCGCTGGATCAGCGACATGATGCAGCACCATGTTGACCACAGCAGCTGCGAACGTATGGCGCTGCTTGGTCAGTGTTTTAGGTTCACCGAGGAGGTATTCGATATTTGAGACCTCTTGGGTATTGTGCCGCGCCGCAGAGAGCATCTCCTCTGAATTATCAAGTGCACATACTGTGGCTGAACGCTGGGCGAGGTCGCTGAGCAAGGCGCCATCGCCTGGTCCCACCTCGATGACCGCGCTCTGCTCGAAGTTACCAGCGCGATCCAGCAAGTGGAGCGTGGCGCGACTATAATCCTCCCATGAGGTAATGGATTCCTGCTGTTTGCGGATTTCTTTGCCACGGTCGCGGAAAAATGCCGCAGATTGCCGCTCTCGGAGACGCTGAACCGCTTCCAGACCGGATGTGAGGTCGGTTGGCATCGGCTCCTCGTCGATCTGATCCAAAATCTGCTGCCGAAGTGCCTGGTGTCTGCCCTCGGGCAGTTGCCGCCGGTAAAAACTCGCCGTGCCCTCGTGTCGCCGGGCCAGAAAACCGGATTCGGTTAAAATTTTGAGGTGATGGCTCAGTGCGCTTTGACGCACAGAGAATGCGGCGCACAGCTCTGACACGCTAAACGAGTCAGCCCTCATAACCCTCAATACCTGCATTCTTAAAGGGTGCGCCAGCGCACTGAAAAGCGTGTTCAGTGACTCGGCGTTTTTTGCGCTGACCGCGACAGGCGCGCGCTGAATGTCCAGCGCAATGACTTGGGCTTTCTGAGGCATGGCGCAAGGCTAGCACCTTCACATTGATTCATCAAAAATTATTGATGAAAGCCCGCGAGGCTAACGGAGCCATTGCTTGGGGTGTTGAACATTTCCCCTAGCCATTGAAGCGCTGGGTTGAGGTACCGACAGCACTTCTCCTATGGGATAGTCGGATAGATCAAAGCGCCGCCAATGGCTCGACATCGAAAAGCCGTCCTGCTGGAGGGCATCGGCGATATACTCTTGTCTGACTAATGGTCGGCACTGTAGGAGCTTGGGTGGACCAACAATTATTGAAAGAGAAGGTCGCTGAGGCCGCTTTTGAGCGCGTCGCCGCGGAGCACAGTGACAAACTTCTGCTTGGCATCGGAACGGGCACGACGGCAGAGTGCTTTATTCGCTTGCTACCGCAACTCAAGTCACGCATCGAAGCCACTGTGGCTAGCTCGGAGCGTTCAGCGTCATTATTGTCTGATCTGGGCCTGCCGGTCGTCGACCTTAACAGTGTCGGTCCACTGGACGTTTACATCGACGGCGCTGACGAGGCCAATTCCCAGCTTCACCTCATTAAAGGTGGTGGCGCAGCGCTGACGAGGGAAAAGATAGTCGCCGCTGCTTCACGGCGCTTCATCTGCATCGCCGATGTGAGTAAGCGCGTGGCAGTCCTGGGTGCATTCCCTCTGCCGGTAGAGGTCATTCCAATGGCGCGCAGTCACGTCGCGCGGGAGCTCCATGCGCTGGGAGGGCAGCCTGTTTGGCGCGAGGGGGTGATGACGGATAACCACAACCTGATACTCGACGTGCACGGTATGGTGATCGAGGATGCTGTGGCCATGGAAGGCCGTATTAACCAGATCACAGGCGCAGTATGCAACGGTCTATTCGCATCGCGGCCAGCCGACATTTTATTGCTAGGAGCGCCTTCAGGAGTGGAAGAACTGCTGCCGCCCTCACAATAGCCGGAGCGGAACTCTGCGCCTGAGCGTGTTAATAAAGGACTGAACAATGGGACGTTACATGCACATTTATCACCTCTTATCCCTATTAGTCGTGCTGGGGCTCGCGCCGCAGGGGTTCGCTGAGGGGCGTGATGGCAGCGCTTTCGGCACCATTCAGGGAGAGATGTCGGCTGAAGAGCGGCGGGCAACTGGGATCGACTCCTTATCCGCGGATGAGCTCGACGCACTGAATCAATGGCTCATAGAACGGTTTGATCAGGTCGAGGAGAGCGTCAGCGCCGAGGTGAGAGAAGAGGTGCGAGAGGAGGTGCTTCAAGCCGATGCGGCGGAGCGCGAGGCGGAAATTGAGCGTCGCGTTGCAATTGAGGTGGAGGCGGCGAAGCAGGAGATTGCTGAAGCGCCACCTGAGCTTGCGGTCAGCGAACCGTTCGAGGCCGAAATTGTCGGCCCCTTCTCTGGCTGGAGCGGGAAAACGGTATTTACCCTCAGTAACGGCCAAGTATGGCGGCAGCGCAGTGGCAGCAATTACCGACACACGGCCAAGGGGCAAGCAGTCGCAGTCAAGAAGAACTTTATGGGGTTGTGGACCCTGACGGTGCTCTCCTCGGGGCGCACGGTGGGGGTGTATCGCATCGACTGATTCTTGAATTTTCGGCGCAGCGGCGTGAATCGCGGGCTAATGGCTGGGCTAAATTGGGGAAGTTCCTGTTTAAAAACGTAAATATGTCATATGCAGGTAGCTTTCAGCTCACTCTATTGATCTTCATCAGAGTATGATAATATTGTCTAACCTTCTGTTCCCACAGAAGCGCCCACTTCAACACATGAAAAGAGGTTCCCTATGAACGCACTCAATAAGCGGCGACTAAGCATTGCCGTAGCAGCCGCTCTTTCAGCTAGCCTAACAAGTGGTATGGTTCTCGGTCAGGAGGACGACGCAACGGCAGATGAAATAACTGAGGAAGTCATTGTCACCGGTACTCGTATTACGAGCAATGATGGCTTCGGGGCCACCAGCCCGGTTACCGTTGTGACTGCAGAGAACATCAAGAATCTCGGTTTCGTGAATATCGAAGCCGTTTTGAACAGCCTCCCCTCTATTGAGACAAGCCAGAACGCCAATATCTCAAACGGCTCCAGCGGTACTGCAACGGTCGACCTCCGCGGAATTGGCGTAGAGCGCACCCTAGTGCTGGTAAACGGTCGTCGCATGACAGCGGGTGCCGCTTCAGAACAAGCACCTGACATTTCACAAATTCCAACGATAGCCCTGGAGCGCGTGGATGTTCTGACTGGTGGTGCATCGGCCACCTACGGCGCGGACGCGGTAGCGGGTGTTGTGAACTTCATCACGCGACGCATGAATGGCATTGAACTTCGTGCAGGTTGGAGTGGCTACCGCCATGACAACAGCAATGGTTACATTCAGGACCTGCTGGATGGTCGTAATTTCGATTACCCATCCGGTACAGAAGGCCCTGATGGCATCAACGATCAGATCGATATTGCCATGGGTGCGGACTTCGCTGATGGCAGAGGTAACGCCACGGTATATGCCAGCTGGCGCCAGCAGGAAGAACTGCGTCAGGAAGCTCGTGACTACTCAGCAGGTGCCCTGACCGGTTCAGGCTTAGGTGTCGGTGGCTCTGCTAACGCTATCGTGCCTAACTTTGATATCTACCCTTACGTGGACGGCGCTCTGAATTTCGACGCAGGCAATTTCTTTGGTAACGTCAACTCAAGTGGGGGTTTGACTCCTTGGGATGGCACAAACCGCTACAACTACGCGCCTATCAACCACTTTTTGCGTCCGTTGACTCAGTGGAACGCAGGTGCTTTTGTTGATTACGAGATCAACGATCATTTCACGCCTTACTTAGAGATGATGGTCTCCAGCGCACAGACGCGGGCGCAGATTGCAGAATCCGGGACGTTCTTTGTCGAAGCTTATATTCTGGGTCTGGAAGACTTGCCCGAGGCATTTGCAGCCGATCTGGCCAATGAAATACCGGGCTACGATACGTTCGGACTTTACGTCGGCAAACGTAACGTTGAGGGTGGACCCCGTTCCAATAACTTCTCAAACGACAGTTTCCGCGTGGTTTTGGGGAGTAAGGGCGACCTCACCGATAGTTGGTCATACGATGTGAGCTACCTGCACGCGCAGTCGCGTCAGAACTCAACGTATATCAACGACTTCTTTGCCCCCAATATCACGGCAGTTTTGAACCAAGATGCGTGTGACAATGGTTGTCCAGGCTACTCCGTCTTTACACCTAATGGCGTAACGCCAGAGCAAGCTAACAGTCTGACCGGTACTGGCATGTTGAGTGCTCAGAGCATCACCGAAGTGATCAACGGCTACGTGACGGGTGACCTGTTCTCGATTGGTAATGCCGACCCGATTAAAGTTGTCGTCGGTTACGAATGGCGAAGTGAAGACTTTGACCGAACCTCTGACACCGTCTTTGCCGAGGGTCAGTTGTTAGGGCAGGGTGGACCGACGCCATCACTGGGTGGCGGCTTCACGGTTACTGAGTTTTTTGCCGAGGCCAACATCCCTCTGACAGAGAATCTCACTGGTGACTTGGCTTACCGCTATTCCGATTACAGCACTGTCGGTGGGCAAGACACCTACCGAGTGGGTTTGGACTGGCAGCCCATTGATCTGGTTCGCTTGCGTGCTGGCTATAACCGCGCTGTTCGTGCTCCCAACGTTGCTGAGCTGTACTCAGTCAACAACCTGGGTTTGTGGGCTGGCACTGATCCTTGCTCAGGCGCCACGCCAGAGTATACCGCTGCGCAGTGCGCACTGACCGGCGTAACCGCGGCTCAATACGGCAGCGTGGTCCAGAGCCCTGCGGATCAATACAACCAAGTCACAGGCGGTAATGTGGACCTCGATGTCGAAGAGGCCGATACCATGACTGTGGGTGTTGTATTGACGCCTACCGATAATCTCACCGTGTCCGTGGACTACTGGGATATCGAGATTGAAAACACTATCGCAACGGTAGGTGCCGAGAACATTGTGCGGCAGTGTGCCACTAACGGTGTCTTGTGTGATGCGATCACACGGGGCCCCACCGGCAACCTGTGGCAAGGTGAAATCCCTCGCGTGTTCAATGGCTTGCAAAACATTGGTACGGGTGTCACCTCAGGTGTCGACGTTGCCGCATCTTGGATGACGGACGCATTGGGCGGCACGTTTAATGTCAATCTGGCCGGCACCTACCTGATGGATTGGGAAATCGAAATCCTGCCGGGCGAGGCTTACGACTGCGTCGGTTTGCTGAGTAGCCGTTGTTTTCCGAAGCCTGAGTGGCGTCATACATTGAGCGCTAGCTACGATAGCAATAGCTTCTGGGCCGTCACGGCACGCTGGCGTTACTTTGAGGGTGTTGACTACGATGGGGCGCTGACCAGCAGTAGATCTGAGGGCGCTGACTCAATCGCTCAGGGCAATATTTCTGGCTCTGAAAGCTACCTCGATCTGAACGCGACGTTCCGTTTCTTCGGTGACTCCGAGCTCCTCGTTGGTATCAACAACGTGCTCGACGAAGAGCCCCCGCTGGTTGGGGGTAGTTTGTCGAGCAACGCCAACGCGATTGCTGGTTTTTACGACACCTTGGGTCAGTATCTGTTCGCACAGGCCACCTTCCGCTTCTAAGAGGCGGGCGTACCGAGCAGCAGATGCTGCGAAAAACAAAGCGGGCTTCATGCCCGCTTTTTTTGTTTTGTTAAACTAAGTCATGGAGCATGTTCACCGGCACCTAGCGCATTGGCAGGCACAAGTGGCTGCAGACGCTAACGATGCGACTGCTTGGTTTAATCTTGGCTGGTGGTCTAATAAATCCGGTCTTTACACGCAGGCTGTGAAAGCCTACGAGGGCTCAATAGCCTTGGGTATAAGTGCGCCCGAAGAGGCAATGAGCAACCTTGCTTCCGTCTATTCGGAGCGTCTTGCTAACACATTCATGGCAGTCAAATGGCTTGATCGCGCTCTTGAAATTCGCCCCGATTACTATCGCGCCGTTTTTAACCGTGCTCATATCGCGGAGCAAACAGGTGATCGCGATTTGGCCTGTCAACTTTTTGCGCGCGCTGCGACGCTCTCTCCCGGGGATCCCTATGCGCTTGCCCGTCTGGTTGAGGCTGATCTAACGCTGACAATGTCTTCCGCGGTCGGGCAAAAGTTACGTGACCTCGCCGGGGCGCACGTCGACGCGCTTTTTGGGGTGTCGCGTTTGCAGGAGCGGGAAGGGTATTATGTAGAAGCATGGGAATCACTGACTCAGGCTAATGAGTCCGACAGGCTCAAGCAGCCGGCTTGGTCTTCTTCCCAGTATCGTCATCGGGTGATGAGCCAGCTCGAAACTCATCCTCTTCTTCGTGCCTCAAGTATTGCCGGGGACAGCGCGCCAGTTTTTATTCTTGGGATGCTTCGCACAGGTTCTACCTTGCTCGAACAAATTCATGCGGCTCATGCGCAATTCAGGCCCTTAGGTGAGTCGGAATTCTGGCCAAGGGAGATCCAATCACTGGGTGGCGGAATGCTGGACCCGGGTCGGCTGCCCAATTCCACTCAACGAGCAGAGATTAAGGCTCGGTGGGAGAAACACCTGTATGAGAGGGGTATTCCCTCGGGGGTGAGAGTGACTGATAAGCGCCCGGACAATTTATTTCATATCGCCACTATCCTTGATGTGCTTCCTGACGCCAAAATCCTTGTCACTGAGCGCGATTGGCGTGACACCCTTATCTCGGTTTATGGGACGCGCCTCCACCCCCAACATGGCTATGCCACGGAACCCGCGGCTATTGCCGACCAGATCGCCCTTTGTCAACAAGTAGCCGATTTTTGGGTTGAGGCACTCCCTGACAGGGTAAATAAGGTCAGTTACGAAGCACTGGTGGATGATCCTCACTCGACGCTCCAGGCCCTTTTTGGGTGGCTTGGAGAGCAATGGGATCCGGCTTGTTTGGAGTTTTACAAACTCGATAATTCGGTTCGCACGGCGAGCGTTTGGCAAATAAGAGAGCCTTTGGGCAGGGGGCGGACGGGCCGTTGGCGGCTTTACGAAGAGCCCCTTCGACACCTCTTTGGTGCGGCTCTGGACGACCCGTTACCACCAAAGTTATCGACTTGATCAGCACGCCTGAGGCTATGGGATGTTGCTGAGCTCGCTGATCGCAGTGTTAACAAGCGCAGTGGATGCGTGCCTTACCATGTTGCGTAATGCCTCTCTGTCTCGGTTCCAGCAGCCCAGCCTGGATTGTATCGCTTGTTTATTGTTTAACTTCGAGAGAGCATGAGCGAATCATGGTTGTCTCAAAGCCTGCTTTGCAACAAATCTATGGCTGTCAGTACTTTTATCGAAACTTATGAAATCGACCCCTCGGTGTGTGACGAGATTGTCGAGTTCTTCGAGCGTAACCGACATCATGCACAGCCCGGCCGACTCGGCGAACATCCGCGTATTGATAAAGCCATGAAGGACTCTCTGGATATCACTATTTCTATAAAGTCATATGGCCAGTTCGATACTTTTTTCGACTGTCTCATTGAGCATGTCAAAACGTATCTCCAGACTTATTACTACAGTACCGGTGCCGATGGCCTGGGCGCACTGTGGTTCTCTCAGCATGCCAATATTCAGTGGTATCCAAAGGGAGGAGGCTACCCCGCTGTTCACTGTGAACGTGATCGTATCGAGTACTGTCAGCGCGCCTTGGTGTGGATGCTGTACCTCACCGATACACCCGGCGGTGGCACAGCGTTTCCTCATCAAGAGGTGATCACTCCGTGTGAGAAAGGCAAATTAATCGTCTGGCCAAGCGATATGACGCATATGCACCATGGCGTTGTGTCCAACAGCCATGAAAAAATGATCTTTACGGGGTGGATTGATTTTGTGAATCCACCGAGCCAATAAGCGACACTGACTGCCCGGGGCGGTGTATGGCGCAAGGACATCACGGCGGCGCATTTTCGCAGCCGCCACGTAGCCGCGCCATTCAAACGGCATGATTCGCGGGTGACAGCAGTTCCAGCCAGAGGATCACGACCGTCGAGCTTTTATGTCGAGTATCGGGTAGCATGCGACGCAAGTTGGGAGGCGTGGGTAGCCCTGCTTAGCACCAACGGCTTCGACCACCGGCCTGCTATAAAATTTGCCCAATGATCTCGCTTCCTTGAAACTACAAACCTCGCGACTTCGGAGCCCTCATGCCGTCTCAAACTGAACTGGCCAACGCCATTCGTGCCCTCGCTATGGACGCCGTT
>QOPK01000060.1 GCA_003331685.1 Halieaceae bacterium
TGGCGCGTGATGGTCGCCGCACTGGTGCTGGCGGCGCTTGTCGCGTGCGGTTCCGCAACGGTGGGCGGGGGCTACAACCCGACCACGCCGACCAATATCTTTGCAGATCAGTTATTTGACCAGCTCGACAGTAATGTCGTGGTGATCGCCAGCGTGAACCTTGGTGGGCCGTCGCGCAACTATTTGGAAAAGCGCGAGAGCTTTGTCGACTCGCGGGTAAAGGAATATCTCGAAGACGCAGGGTACGAGGTTCGTGCTCAGCGCGAGTTTTCGCAGCGTTGGAACAATGCGGTACTGATATATGGCGATCCTATTGACCCCACCACCGGCCGGGTCAATCAAAAATCGTTTATCCAGATTGTGCAGGCAGTGCGTGACCAGCTGCGCGATCAAACCGACATCGGCAGCATTGTCTTCACCGACATCATCGAGAAAGACGTCTACTACGAGCAGGGGCTCAACCGCGTGACACGTTTTGACGGCGTCACACGAAAGCCCGCCGTTCAGGGCGCTGGCAGTGGCGTCACCGCGGAGTTTGACTGGTCTCGACCCGTCGCAGCCGCCACCATGCGAATCGCTTGGTTCAACATGGAGCTCGATCGCATCTTCTCAGGCGAAGGCGGTATGGACGTCACCGATGCGGTGGATACCCGCAGCGGCACTGCTTTTGTGCGTCGCCGCGATGTGCTGGAAAACGAAAATCACATCGACGAGGGTATTGCTCTAGCCTTTCATCCGATCATTACGATGAAAAATTGGCCGGGTAACCCCTGATCAGGCCAGCACTTCCAGCCCTCGCTCAATACACCACATCGCTGATAGTCCGCCAAGCACGTAAACCGGCAACGGTCTCAGCGCCGCAACTCGCTCGCCAACCAAGCGACCGCCGAGGGCCGCCAACAAAACCAGTAGTGCAATAAAAGCAAGCTGACCCAGCTCGATACCTACATTGAAGAACAGCAGCGCCAACGGCACGTTTGATTGCGGCAGACCGGTTTCGGCCAGCGCGCCCGCAAAGCCCATGCCGTGCAACAACCCAAAGCCACCCGCCAGCCACCAGGGTTGCCGCCACAAGGCGCCCGCCGACCCCCGAGCTAGCTCCACCGCCAGCACATAAATCGACAGAGCGATCATGAACTCTACCAAAGAGACCGGGTAGTCGAAGAGTCCTAGCGTGACCATGGCGAGGGTCACGCTATGCCCCAGCGTAAACGCCGTGACCGTATAAAGGAGGCGCCGGTTCCAGCCCACGAGCAATAAGAGCCCCATGACAAACAGAAGGTGATCGGGCCCCGCCCAGATATGCTCGGCGCCGAGCCAGGTGTAGTCGAGGGCCACCGTGCCGGCAGAGCCTTCCTGGGGCACCACAAAGCCAGGCTCGGTAGCGGTAAACACAGCCTGATGAAAAATATCGTCCGCCAAAGCGATGCGTAGCAGCGCAGAGGACTGATTTTGCCCCAATCCCGAGACCGACACGGTCTCCCCAACCAAGCCCATCGGACATTCAAGTTGAATCTGCTTGAGCTCTCCGGTGCCCTCCTGAATCCAGGGTGAAGCTGAGGTGATCTCACAGGAGGCGGGGAAGCGCGGCTCAATCGGTGTCGCCGAGACCTTTTGTAGCGGCGTTTTCCAGGTGGCGTTGAAGGCCGTTTCGGAAAGCTGCGTCACCTCGAGTAACGAAGGCGCGAACCGGTGCGCGGCGGCGTCGGTCGCGATCAGTAAGCTACACAGTATCAGCCACACCCTCATGAGCGCCGTACCTCATAGCCCGCCATCGTCCCCTCCACCCAATCGACAACGGCCTGCTCTTCTCCTTCGCGGACTAAATCCCGCTCGATGCGCACGCTCACCTCTTCCAGCGCCAGCGTGCGCGACGGCTCGAACGCCTCGATATAGACATAGTGCTGGCCAAAGACCGAAGACACCGGCCCAATCCATGCACCGGCCTGGACCTCAGTGGCACTGACCTGTTCGGCGAACTCGGCACCGAACACACGGGTCATCTGCTCAGGGCTCTGGCGGCGGAACGCATAGCCTGACAAAAACGGTGCGCCGAGTAATCGCGCCGCGTCGGGGCTCAGGTCATCGGCATTGATCTGCGCCATCAATGCCGGCATCTCTGCCACACGGTCAGCCGAGAGAAATACGTGGCTGAAGGTATACCGCGCGGGCTCACGCCAGCTGTCGAGGTCTTGCTGATAACGTGTCGCCACCGCCTCAGCACTCGGCGCTGGGCTGGATCGAGTGGCAACAATCAGCCGCTCCATGATCTGCACCAGGCGCCTGCGAATGACCTCGTCGGTAAGGTGAAGCCGCAGCGCATAGCCCTGCTCTATCAGCTCACGGTCAGTGGCGGCGGTATTCGCATCGAGAAAGCGCATGTTTCGGATGATCCGTTGTTCGACCGCGGCGTCGCGGTACTGGAGATCGCGATTGAGTGCTTCCCGAAACAGCAGCTCGTCGCGTAGCTCGGTGTCAATGAATCGCTCGAGCAATTCGGGACTGGCACCATCGGGGGCCAACCGGGTGTAATTCTCCACCATGGCTCTGAGCCGCTCAGGGTTGGGAGGACCCAACACCGGCTTGGGCTCAGGGAAAAGCCACTGACCACCGACGAACAACATCAGTCCCAGTAGCAAAAAGTGCAGCCAAGGTTTTCTTAACATGGTGCCGACACGACCCCTGAATGTGGGCGCAATTTAAAAGTAGCTGACCAGGGATTCAAGCGGTTCATCAGGGAGCAGCTTACTCGGGCCGTCACGGGTGCCGATGTAGAGGAACCCAATCACCTGATCACCGGAGTCACCCCCCAGCGCCTCGACAATATGAGGGTCGGTGGCATAGCCACCCGTGCGCCAGACACAGCCAAAGCCAAGGGCATCCGCCGCCAGCTGCGCCGCATGGAGGGACGCCGCCACTGCGTGGCCCTGCTCGTCGCGGGATATTTTTTCATGATCCACAGCATGCAGCAGCCCGGCGAGCACCAGTGGTGCACGCAATGGCGCATTGATAGCCTTCGTTAACTGAGCCTCATCGGTGACGCCTTTCAGTTGGAGACTCCGCTTAAAGCATTCACCCAACGCCGCGCGACGATCCCCGCTAATCACCACAAAACGCCACGGTCGCAGCCGGCCGTGATCTGGCGCACGCAAAGCGGCCTGCAGAATCGTCTCTAGCTGAGCGGCATCGGGACCCGGTTCGGTCAGACGGGGGTGGGAGTTGCGATTGAGCAAGGTGTCGAGGGTGGACATATCAGTACTTCCTCTTCATAGAAGCGGCGCTTTCATGGCAGCGGCGCTTTCATGGCAGCGGGGCTAGCGTAGCAAATGTCTGGCTTCAGTCGATCTGCCAACCCTCTGGCACGCGCCCGTTGAGTGAGATGGTCTGGCCGGCAAAGGCGATCGACTCAGATGTCACGGTGACATCAGTATCGGTGAGGACGCCCTCGTCAAAATGATAGCTGGGTGCCCAGTTGCCGCCGATGCGTTCGACTTCTGTCGCGGCCTGCGCCGCCGCCACTGCCTCGCGACGTTCCCGCCACGCGGCCATCTCAGCTTCACCGTGCGCACGCGCCAGCATGCGTTCCGTGGTAATCGGGCTCAATAGCGCAGCGGTTGCGTTGTTGCCGCCGAACCCCTTGCTGTTGATCAGCGCGTAATCCCGCTCTGAGCTGTCCTGCTCGGTGAGCGCAAAGCTGAGCCGATCGGTCACCACGTCATCGGCCAGCGCATCCACCGTGTGGATGCGGGGAATCATCCCGTGTTGCCAAATACCGAGCGTCGCCGTGAGTTGATCGCCTGCCGCCGCGCCGAGTGAGTGGCCCACGTAGCTCTTTATCGCCGCAACCGGCCACTCCGATACACCAAACGCCTTCGCGACCTTATTGAGCAAGGTTGATTCCGTGACACGGTTCTGGGGCGTCCCTGTGCCGTGCGCCTGAACCATGCCGCGATGCTTGAGCCGCTCGTCACCCAGGATATTCCGCAGTGTGGCCATGGACTCTGCCACGGTCAGGTAGTTGCCCGCGCCCGGGCCAGAAATCGACTTCTTGGCACCATCAGCACGCACGCTGACAAACGGCGCGCCGGCAAGGATGGGGGCGCCCAGTTCGAGCGCCAGCGCGTCATCCATAAGGATCACCACCTGCGCTGACTCTGCCATGGTAAAGCCGCAGTTCTCGCCAAAGGGGCGACAGGCTCTGCGGTTGTCCACCTGCTCACCCTCGGCAAGACCATCAAGTTGCCGAAGCCCTTTGTCGGTGGCCAGCGCGCCCATGGCGACATAACCATCCATCACCTCAACATTCACAGGCGCTTCCGCTGCGCCCACGAACGCAATGCGTGAACGCCCGCTGCGAATATCGGAAATACCCAGGCGCAGGTTGTAAAGAAAAGTGGCGCAGGCGCCGAGCGCGGGCCCAGTCGCACTCATAGTGCCCAACACGTAAGCGCTGACAAAGTCACCCGGCATCTCAGCAAAACCGAAGGGGCACTGTTTGGAACTGACGCGGCGCCCCTGCAGACGCGCCCGCAGCATGCCGCCCGATGCTGCATCATCGAGCTGACCCATAGCACTGGAGATATAAACGCTCACGGCTTCCGCGGGTACCTTACCGGCCAGCGTAGCCCAATCCATCCCTAGGTCCGCGAGCGCATCCGACATGGCAAACACGGTCATCTGCACCGCGCGGGGATGATTACGCGAGGGGTAGAGCTCCCCTGGATTGAACCCGGTTGGTAACTGCCCGGCACTGCTCACGTCGAACTGACGGGTGCTGGGCAGCAACACGTCGGACTCGGGTTGAAGCGCCACTCGAACACGTTTGTCATCTTTGCGCGATATCTGCCCGCCGACGACTTCACCGTCAGCAATGCCACCCGGGTTGTAGTCGAAGAGCCCCTTGGCTTGATCAGCGCTCACCTGTGCTCGCCGGTGCCAAGGCACCGCGCGATGATCAAACCAGTCCTTTTCGATTTCGCGCACCAGCGTGTGCTCGAGCAGCGTATCGGTATGGGCCGAGCCCATCATCTGTGCCAGCGCGGCCTTGGTCCCGGCCCGATCAGTGGCCGACAGGTGATCCCAGATCATTCGCCGGTAAGCGTGCCGCCGGGACGTGCGGCCAGCGCTATTGATACCGCCTGCAGCAACCATGACGGGCAGTCTGAGCATGGGTTCTCCACCTTGTTAAGGATCGCGGGCTGCGGAAGAACCCGGGAAAGCCACACAGTGTATCCTCGACACGAGTTATTTCTATGCGTATAACGCCAGATATTATGTTAATTGCGCCAAATACGGGGCCACTTTTTTGCATCGCGGCACTGACCCACGAGGACATGTTGGCCTCTTCGCTCACGCTGCCGCTCGAGATTCTGACCGGTGCGGCACAGGCACTCGGTCGCGCGGACCGGCAACGACTCAATATTGGTTGCTTCAGCCAGGCCGGCGGTCCAATCACAATCCAGAGTGGACTCACGCTGGAGACCACGCCACTCAGCGAGCTCACCCAGCCCGACCTATTGATTGTGCCCGCCATCTGGAGGCAGCCGCAGCGAGTGCTCCGCCGCCAACCGGAGCAGATGGCAGTCATTGACCAATACGTTAGTGCAGGGGGCCTTACGATCAGTGTCGGCTCAGGCAGCTTTCTGCTGGCAGAGACCGGGCGCATGACAGGCAGGACAATGACCACTCACTGGCAGTGGTTCGACACCTTTGCGCATCGCTACCCCCGGGTGAAGCTGGAGCGCCGTCAACTGATCACCCAGTCTGAAAATGTGTTTTGTGTGAGCAGCGTGAACTCGGTGGCTGACCTGATGGTGTATCTCTGTGGTGAGCTGTTCTCACCTCGGGTAGCGCGCTATATCGAGAATCAGTTTTCACCGGAAATTCGACAGCGCTTTTCCCCCTCTCCGGTCGGTGCACCAAAGGATCTGCACCACGATGAACTCATTGCCGACGTGCAAACCGAGCTAAACCGAGACCTGCGCGCCGCCCCCGCTATGACCGCGCTGGCCGCGCAGTTAGGCGTCAGCCCGCGGACACTGATCAGACGCTTCAAATCCGCCACCGGCGTCTCTATCGGCCAGTACCTGCAACAGCGCAGGCTCGATGAGGCACAGGCACTTCTGCGCCGCACAAATCTCTCCATCACTGAGGTGGGGGTGGCAGTGGGCCTCAATGATGCCTCGCATTTCAGCCGCATGTTCCGCGAGCAAACCGGGGTGACACCCTCTGCATTTCGCACCGCCGTGCGCGACAAGTCGTTTGCGGCAAAGGCCAGCACCCTTTGAACTTGCAGGGCGGTCACAGTTCGGGCTAAATGCCCGGCCCCGTATCTGTTGAGAACTCCGCCATGTCAGATGTACTGATTGTTGACGGTGCCCGCACGCCGATGGGCGGATTGTTGGGCGACCTTGCTGACGCCACTGCCAATGAATTGGGCACCACCGCGATTGCCGCCACGCTTGAGCGCGCCGGCGTGTCACCCAAGGCAGTTGATGAGGTATTCATGGGCTGCGTGCTACCGGCGGGGCTTAAGCAGTGCCCAGCGCGGCAAGCCATGCTCGCGGCGGGTATTCCGAGCACCACTGGCGCGGTCACAATTAATAAGGCCTGCGGCAGCGGCATGCAGGCCACCATTTTTGGCATCGACAGTATCGCCGCCGGTACAAACCAGCTCGTGCTCAGCGGCGGGCTTGAGAGCATGTCGAACGCGCCGCAGATTCTGATGAGCGGGCGCAAGGGCCAGCGGCTCGGACACACCAAGCTGTTTGATCACATGTTTATCGATGGCCTCGAGGACGCGTATACCGGGGCCGCCATGGGCACCTTTGCGCAAAAAACCGCTGATGCACACGGTCTGACACGCGAGGGCATGGATGCCTTTGCCATTGAGAGTCTTACGCGCGCACAACGTGCGATTGATGAGGGTCTTAACGCCCGGGAAATAGCGCCTGTCACCATCACCACCCGGCGCGGTGAGCATACGGTGTTAGTGGACGAACAGCCTCATAAAGCCAACCTCGAGAAAATTCCGCAGCTCCGGCCCGCGTTTGCCGAGGGCGGCACCATCACACCGGCTAATTCTAGTTCGATCTCCGATGGCGCCAGTGCCCTGCTGCTGGCCAGCGAAGATGCCGTCGCGAGCCATGGCCTTAAGCCGCGCGCCCGCGTCGTAGCGCATGCCCGGAACAGCCTGGCACCGGAGGAGTTCACACTCGCACCCATCGGCGCCGCAGAGAAGGTGCTAGCCAAGGCAGGCTGGTCCGCTTCTGACGTCGATCTGTGGGAGATCAATGAAGCTTTCGCGATGGTCACCATGCTGACAACGCACGCGCTGGATCTCGATCCCGCCTGCGTCAACGTCCATGGCGGCGCCTGCGCGCAAGGCCATCCGATCGGTTCAACCGGCTCTAGGATCATCGTGACCCTGATGCATGCACTAGAACGCTACGGCAAGCAGCGCGGTGTTGCTGCGCTGTGTATCGGCGGCGGTGAAGCCACCGCGGTCGCGATTGAACTCGTTTCCTAACCGAGCGCCTGACGATGCTGTCTGACATTCCCACACTGCTCGATGACATCAGCGCTGGCCGCATGGTCATCCTGATGGATGATGAGGATCGTGAGAATGAAGGCGACTTAATAATCGCGGCCGAGAAAGCCACGCCGGAAATCATCAATTTCTTTGCCTCGGAAGCCTGCGGCTTGATCTGCATGCCGATTACACCAGAGCGGGCAAGGCAGCTGAACCTGCCGTTGATGGTTCGCGATAACCGCTCCCAGCATGAGACCAATTTCACCGTGTCGATCGACGCTACCGAGCAGGTCGGCCCCGGCGTCAGCGCCGCGCAACGCTCGCATACGATCTTGCAGGCGGTGGCAGACAACGCCACCCCCAAAGACATTCGTCAGCCCGGACATATATTCCCGCTCGTGGCAAAACCCGGCGGCGTACTAAAGCGCGCAGGTCATACCGAAGCCGGTGTCGATCTGGCGAGGATGGCAGGCCTGTCACCGGCAGCGGTGATTGTGGAGATTATGAACCCCGACGGCACCATGGCGCGCCGGCCAGAGCTCGAGATCTTTGCCCAAGCGCACGGAATTAACATGGGCACCATCGCCGATCTGATTGAGTACCGCTCACTGCATGAGCAATCGATTGAGCTCCACAGTGCCGAGTCGATCCACACCGAGTGGGGGCCCTTTACGCTTCATACCTTCCGAGACTTGATCGACGACATGCTGCACTTTGCGCTCAGCCTTGGCGATCTCAGTCAGCCGGGTGCTGTGCCGGTGCGAGTGCAGCCGGTAAATACCCTGCGCGACCTGCTTGGCACCCAGCTCGACGCTTCGAGCGCGCCTGGATGGTCTTACAGGGCCGCGATGAGCCACATCGCAGCTGCCGGCAGAGGCGTGGTGGTGGTGCTGGGGGGCGCTGAGACGCCGGCCACTATTCTCGAAGATCTGGATCAGCTCCTCCACGCCGAGCAGCGGCCCGCGCCTCCCCAGAATTACCGCCTGATCGGCACCGGCGCGCAAATTTTGAAACATCTTGGGCTCAGCGATTTGAAGTTAATGTCGGCGCCGCTGCACTTCAACGCGCTGTCGGGCTTCAACCTGAACGTGACCGAGTTCATGTCCGCGCCAAGGCACTGAACAAGGGCAATCAGGAATGGAAGGTCACCACGTCCTCTAGCGCCGCCCGATCCGTGCGCACCTCATTCACCGCGGCCTCGGTGGGGTAACCAAAGCTCATGCCAAACATCAGCTGCTCATGGTTGCCGAGACCCAGCGTCGGTCGAATCACATTGGAAAGGAAGGCCAGTGAAGTTTGCGGGCAGGATCCCAAGCCATGCGCTGTCAGCCCGAGCATCACGGTTTGCGCGAACATTCCCAGGTCACAGGCCTCGCGCAGACCAAAGCCCGTGGGCAAGGTAAAAAAAGCCACCGCGGGTGCATCAAAAAAACTGAAGTTGCGCATGAACCAGGCGTTACGCTCAGCCTTTTGCTCACGCGCGATACCGAGTGAATCGTAAAGCGCTGTCGCCGAGGCATACTGGCGGTCCCTATAGACTCCCTCGTATTGGCCGTCGTAAGGGAAGTCGAGCGCAATCTCGCCCGCTGCAAATTTAGCGGGCAGCTCAGCCCTCAGTTGCTCCAGCGTCTCGCCCGTGACCACGTGCACAAACCAGGGCTGAGTATTGCAGTTACTGGGGGCCCGCTGGGCGCCGCCAAAAACCGATGCGATGATGTCTTGCGGAACCGAGTCGGGCTTAAAGTCCCGCATCGAACGCCGACTGCTCACAATATTCAAAAAGAGCTCGCCGGAGCTCACACTGTCATTCATGGTGATATTGACCTCACTGATTCACTGTCCCAACTAGCCGGGGATACATAACTCGACCTAGCGCAGGTTTGCGTCGACACGCTCAGGAATATATTCCGCTTCCAACCAGGCTGGCAACGCGACGCGCTGATTAGCCATCACACCATTTCGGTTGCCCGAGGCCGAGGACGGGCAGGAGCCGGCACCGAACCAATCAAGCGCGGTCGCGACCGAGGCCTCCTTCGGGTCTCCAAAAGGATTTGAGATATCGTCCTCGGCGACGCAAAGGGTGAAACGACCAGAGCCGTCGAGACCCACCTGATGATAGCCGCCCTCGTTCTCACCATTCACAATCTCAAATGCAGTGAGTCTCAAGGCCACATCGCAATCTTCCCGCTCAAGACCCTCCACCAACTCGTGCAAGTCCCAGCGACCCTGCCCCACCTGCTTGCCATAGGTATTGCCGCCCACCATCACCACCTCGATGTGAGGATTGAGACCATTGATGACGAGCTCGCTGGCAGAGGCCGTGGAGCGCGAGGTAATGAAGGCGATCCGAATGGGAGAGAACGTATCTGGAAGCTCGTCAAAAAGGCCCCAATAATCCCGATCTTCGTTGAATTCGGGGTGCTGGTCATTCACCTGAATCTTGAAGGAGGGCTCACCGGCTGCCGTCATACCAGCCAGCAGGTCCATCATGGTGTCGGCCACTCTCAACAAACCACCGCCGTTGTAGCGCATATCGATAATCAGATCTGTCACGTTCGCCTCTTTAAACAAGGTCGTGGCATCTGCGAGAGAGGAGAAGCCGTCTTCCGGAGTAAGTGCCGCGTCAATAAATTGCCGAAGGTGCAAATAGCCGACCGGTGGGAGGCCCGAGCGCTCGATCAGCAAAGGCTCACCGGCTAGCGCAGGGGGCGCCAGTTCCTCTTTCGCAATAGAGAACTCGACCTGTGTACCGTTCTGGCTGAAACGAAAACCCCGCTCGACGCCCACCTCTCTGGAACCAAAGATCTCCTCGTTGGATGCCTCGCGTTCACTCAGTTGCGCGAGCGTCTCGAATCCGTCACCCGTATCGACAGCCAAAAGCTCCATCCCGCGCCTAACGCCCGCTGCCCAGGCGGGCCCGCTCTCGAAAACATCGATAATAAACAAGCCTCGGGATGTTGAGTCAGAGCGAAAACCAAACCCGACATAGGCACCCGAGCTGATATTGGTCTCGTCTTCAGTGATCGTGGTCATGTAGGAGAAGCCGCGATCCCGCCCGTCATCGATCAAGGGCGCCAGCCGCGCATCCAGATACGCCTGGGCAGACTCATAGTCCGCCTTGTCGACCTCGGCCATCTCGTCGTACCAGAGGTACCAGCTGTCTGTGACCGCCTCGACAAAATCAATTTGTAAAGGCACGTCGCAGGTATCTAAATCCCCGGTATTACCTGAGCTATCTCCGCTCGGGTCGCCATCGCCTGCGATCGGAGGCGCAGGAGGCGGCGTGTTGCTACTGCCACCACCGCCACCCCCACCGCAGGCCGTGAGCAAGACATAAAATAGTCCGATAACGAGCGAGTACTTCTTGTGCATCCTTTCACCAATCGCTGTTTCAGATTCAAAATGTAGCACTCTCGGCGCCTCAAAAACCTCGGGACTTTTGCAGATAACCCCTGCGCTAATTTAATTCTCGGGGACTGGAGTGCTAAGCTCGACCTCGTCAATCTCGCTAGTGCGCTGCAAGCGTCGGGCAAGTGAGCCCAAATATGGGTCATCTTGACTGAATGGAATGCTCAATAAGCCAAAGGAATGGCAATGGTGATGGATTGCCCGGTGCCCAACGCAATGCTCGAGGCTCACGGGATCAAACTGAGCATACCCCTCGGTTCAGACTAGAGCTGGGCTGTTGTCCCGTTCTTCTTTCTTCCCGTTCTTCTTTCTTCCCGTTCTTCTGAGCCATTGTCTATCAATAAACCTGTTCGCTTCTCGCGTCAGATCCGGCGCTGTCTGTTGATCCCCACCAC
>QOPK01000061.1 GCA_003331685.1 Halieaceae bacterium
TGTGCCAGCAATCACATGCGTCACGCCGTCGCGAGATTCCACCGTGCCTTTGACTAACAGTAATCGGGCGGTCATCAGGCTTTTTCGATAGCGCTCCTGAATCGCTGGCCAGACGATCACGTTGATATTGCCTGTCTCATCTTCCAGGGTCAGAAACACCACGCCCGATGCGGTGCCGGGACGTTGTCGACAGGTGACCAGCCCGGCTACTCGTACAAAGCGATGATTACCCAGCGTCTCAAGCTCTGTTTGCCGCTGACATCGGTCAAAGGGGGGCTGTTGGCGCAGCAAGGACAGGGGATGTGACCTTAGGGTTAGTCCGGTGCTTTGATAATCGGCGATGACGTCTTCGGGAAGTGTGGGCGCATCCGTGACGGCCGCATCGTTCTGAGAGCGCTGCACTGCACCCTCGTTCAGCAGTAGTGGGCGATGATCTTCCAGAGCCATCGTTTGCCAGTGAGATTGATAACGATTGCCACTGATACCCGAGAGTGCATCGGCGGCGGCGAGCGCTTCCATGTCGCCGCGATCGAGGCAGGCGCGTTGGCGCAGGTCAGCGACGTTGGCAAAGGTGCGCAGACGCTGTGCCGAGTGAATACGCTGGCCTGCTGCCTCACTAAGCCCTTTGATCAGCCTCAATCCCAGTCTGATGGGTGGTTGCTGCTGGTCCGCTGAATACAGGATCTGATGGTCCCAACTGCTGTGATTCACATCGACGGGTAAGACCATGATGTGGTGTCGTCGCGCATCCTGTATCAGTTGTGATGGCGAATAAAAGCCCATTGGCTGACTATTGAGCAGCCCGACATAGAAAGCGGCGGGGTGATGGCATTTGAGCCAGGCAGAGACATAGGCGAGCAGGGCAAAGCTCGCCGAGTGCGATTCCGGAAAGCCATAACCGCCGAATCCTTTGATCTGATTGAACAACCGATCTGCAAAATCTGCGGTGTAGCCCTTATTGATCATGCCTTGCTTGAGCTTGTGCTCGAAGCTGAGGAGTTTGCTGTTCTTGCCCCAGTTGCTAATGGCGCGCCTCAGAGCGTCGGCTTCCCCTCCAGTGAACCCTGCAGCCACCATGGCCAGACGAATCACCTGTTCCTGAAAAATCGGTACACCCAGTGTGCGCGACAGGACCGACTCAATGTCCTTGTTGGGGTAGCTGATCGCTTCCAGTCCGGCCTTGCGGCGTAGGTAGGGGTGCACCATATCGCCCTGAATCGGGCCGGGCCGAACAATAGCGATCTCGATCACCAGATCGTAAAAGCAGGCAGGTTTCAGTCGTGGCAGCATCGACATTTGTGCGCGCGACTCAATCTGAAATACACCGAGAGAGTCGGCCTTTTGCAGCATTCTGTAGGTGGCGGCATCTTCTTTGGGAATATCCTGTATGCGACGGATATCAGGATGATCCCGGCTGATCATGTCGAGGCTTTTGCGAATGGCTGACAGCATGCCGAGGGCGAGAATATCGACCTTCAATAGCCCCAACGCCTCGATATCTTCCTTATCCCACTGGATAACCGTGCGGTCAGGCATGCTGGCATTTTCAACGGGTACCAGATTCGAAATCGGCCCACGGCTGATGACAAATCCACCCACATGCTGGGAGAGATGGCGCGGGAAGCCCAGAATTTCCTGAACCCTCGCCATAAAGTGTTCTGCCAGTTGTCCGGAGCTTGCCAGGCCCTGTTTTTGAAAGCGGTTGGTCAGTTCTCGCTCCCGATTCCACCACGCCAGAGAGCTCGCCAGTTCATCGATAAAGCTGGCATCAAACCCCATCGCTTTGCCGACATCGCGCACCGCACTGCGAGACCGGTAGGTGATCACCGTTGCGGCCAGCGCCGCGCGGCGACGGCTGTATTTTTCATAGATGTACTGAATCACTTCCTCGCGCCGTTCATGCTCGAAGTCCACATCAATATCAGGTGGCTCATCCCGCTCCCGCGAGATGAATCGCTCGAACAACAGCGAGACCTGCTCTGGGGAGACTTCGGTGATGTGCAGGCAGTAGCACACGACGGAGTTGGCAGCAGAACCTCTGCCCTGGCAGAGGATATGGCGTGACTTGGCAAACTGGACAATGTCGTAGACGGTCAAAAAGTAGTATTCGTATGACAATTCGGTAATCAGGTCGAGTTCCTGATGGATGCGCGTCTGGATGGCCTCCGGCACGCCGTCTGGCCAGCGCAATCTGGCGCCGGCCGCGACTTCCTGTCGCAGATAACTGTTGGCAGTGTGGTGTGACGGTACGACCTCTTCCGGATACTCATAGCGCAGCTCATCAAGACTGAACTGGCAGCGGTCAGCGATATGACGCGTCTCGCTGATGAGTGTTTCGGGGTAGAGCGAGTGCAAGGTATCCAGTGTGCGCAGATGCTGCTGGCTATTGATCAGCCGGCGGTGTCCTAGTTGCTGTACTGAAGTCTGGAGTCTGATCGCCGTCAGCACATCATGTAGCGCCTTGCGTTTGGCGCTGTGCATTTGTACTTCGCCACAGGCCACTATCGGTACCTGAAGGTTTTTTGCCATGTGATAGCGGTGTTTGAAGCGGCGCCATTCATCGTTCCCGAGCAACCTGCTGACACCGATCCAAAACCGCCCTTTGCACCGCCTTGCCAGTTGCTGGAGATGAACGGCCTGATTTTCGGTGTCATCCGGCAACAGGATGAGCAGGCAGCGTTTGAGGTGAAAGATCACGTCGCGCAGGTGCACACGATATTCCCCTTTTCCGCTGCGGCGGCGCGCGCGACTGATGAGCCCCGAGAGTTCCCCATACGCCTCGCGGCTGGGAACCAGTGCAATCAGGCGAATACCTTCGGTCAGGGTGAATTCGCTACCAACAATTAGCTTAAGCCCCAGCTCTTTGGCGGCGACGTGTGCCTTAACAACCCCTGCCAGCGAGCACTCATCGGTAATGGCGAGTGCATGATAGCCACAGCTGGCTGCGCGGCCGACGAGCTCTTCGGGTGCCGAGGCGCCGCGTAAAAAGCTGTAGTGGGTTAGGCAATGAAGTTCGGCGTACACAATAAATACTGTATAAATAAACAGTATTCTAACGGTGTACGGGCTGCCCTGAAAAGGGTCGCGGTGAAATAGCGTAGACTGTTTTTCATAGGCGCGGCAGACGGAGCGAGCAAAGGATGAGCAGACACAGGAGTGGAGCATGAAAGTGATTGACCGACGCCGCGGCCAATATGTCCTGATTGGCATGCTCTCTTTATGGTTGCTGGCTTGTACCGGGGTACCCGACGGGGTTGATCCTGTTACCGGGTTTGATCAAAACCGCTATCTTGGTACCTGGTACGAAATTGCTCGGCTGGACCACAGTTTTGAGCATGGTCTGAGCGAAGTCAGCGCAACTTATAACGTGAACCCCGACGGTAGCATTGCGGTGTTGAATCGTGGATTCGATCAGGAGGAAGGCGAGTGGCGCGAGGCGGAAGGCGTAGCACGCTTTGTGCAATCTCCCGACATCGCGCACCTGAAGGTGTCCTTCTTTGGTCCCTTCTATGGCAGCTACGTGGTCTTTGAACTGGGTGAGGACTACGACTACGCCTTTGTCTCGGGTTTCAATCGCAGTTATTTATGGTTTCTCGCGCGAACGCCCCAGGTCAGCGAAGCGTTACGAGCACAGTTTTTACAGCGCATAACCGAGCTGGGTTTCGATCCGGATGAGCTCATCTGGCTGGATAATGACTCTGAGGATGTAGCAAGCCGATAGAGCGCTGATCGTCAGTCGGTAATAGAACGTCGTGACGAGGGCCGCTGAAGTCAGCACTTTCGGCTACATGTGGCAGTAAAGCGTGCCGGCGTTAGGCAAAAAGCCCATGTAGATACCAGCGGCGATTGTGCCGGTCCTGATAGATCCAGACGGGTTGTTTCTGGCGTGTCTGGGCGATGTAGTAATCTCGGCTGACAGGGGTAGTCCACCACTGGTCCTCAATCCGCTCCGGACCATGGAGGACATCGAGCGGTCCATTCCAGTACAGCTGCTCGGTATCCTGATGAATAGGCTGTGGTGTTGGTAACAACCAGAATGGTCGCTGCCCTAAAGCGTCGCTATTACGGTCTTCCCGGGTGCTCAGGGTATGCGTTTCCAATACGGCATTTTCCGGGAGGTGCTCATAACGGCAATCGAGATAGCCGACGGCTTGTAATCCCAGCCTACTGCGCAGGCGGTCAACCAGCTCATGCCGTGATGCTGTCGTGACCCCGGTATGAAATAAATCCTGCGGCGCGATAGAGGCCTCCTGAAGTTGATCCACGACCAGTGAGATCCCTTCGATATTCTCGGGCAGTGACCACGTGTCCAGTTGTAAACAAGAAAGCTCGAACCAGAGCTTCGCATTGTGTTGTGCGATGTCGGAAAACACCTTGAAAGCAGTGGCCTTTGGTTGTGAATCTCGCGGTGACGCGGGCCTGCCTTTTTGCGTTTTTCGTAATGGAAGCGGTGTTTGTATTAAGTGCTGTGGCCGCAAATAACGCCACTCAATAGCGGCAGTGCCGAGTTGTGTGTTCACCAGAAATTGACAGAAGTGCGCCAGCAAGCGCTGCATGGCGGGGTGCAGCTCCTTTCGGTTCTGTATGTCAAAGCCGAACCACAGCGTGTCCTCAAAGCGCTTAGGTGGCTGATAAGTCACAGCCGGTTCCCGTTGATGACCCTGCACCTGATTCAGCCAGTTCAAAAAGGGTTCACCGCACCGTTTGCCGAGCGCGGGGAGCGGGATATCCAGTAACTGTCCGAATCGCTGTATGCCGGAGTGCCCAAGCCGTTTGATGATTTTGGGGAAGTCGGTCTGAATCAGCTGTAGCGGCAAGGGTGCCAAGCGCTCTGTGAGGGGTCGCTCGGGGTGACGGGCGCTATCGCCCTCAGCATGACTCAGTAGCCAGGCGGCGTCACGGGTTTCAGCGATACCCACACTGACAGTCAGTCCGCGCAGGCTCATTTCCGTATCGATCCGCTCTAGAAGTGGTCCAAGACCCCGGTGCAGGCGCAGACAGCTACCGATTTCGATTGTCAGGGCATTATCTCGCCAGCGTTCCAGATGTGGTGACAAGCCATAGGCCCAGGTAGTGAGTTGCTCGAGCAGGGTATCTTCTGATTCCGGGGCACGTTCCAGTAAGCGGTGCTTGGTGTGAGCAAGTAGCGCCTGTGCCGTACTGACTGTGTGTGCCGGCATTACGCCGGCAAGGCTGGCCGATTCGTCGCAGACCAGTACGCGTCGCTGGGCGACAACAACCGTTGCTGTATCACTCGCATAGCCATGCTGTTTCAGCAGGGCTTCCAGCGGCAATAAATCAAAGCGAAGACAGAGCCAAAGCGACATTACGCCATAATACTGTATTTTTATACAGTATTATGGGATCTATGAACCCCCGTTTGGGAGTATCCACGAGGCAGATGAATTCTGTGACAATACGCCGCCCTGACGGCCCTAAAAGCCCATTCATTTCGTTGGTCTCGTTTTGTGAGGCTCACACTCTCTTTATGAGGAATGCCCCCATGTTTCGTTTGTATCAAGGAATATTGCAATCGTTTGTGATGCGGACCGCACCTGCCTGTCGAGCACTCTGGTTGCTCGTCGCGGTGTTGCTGGTGTCCTGTGGCAAGCCCACAGACGAACCAGAGTCGCCGGTTGTTAACGCACCACCAATATCCGCCGAGCAGCAGCGACTAGAGGCATTTTTTGCGGCTACCTGGGAGGCTGATCTGGCCCGGTACCCAGCCAGCGCTAGCTACCTCGGCATCAAAGATCAGCAGGATCAGTGGAACGACGTCTCCGAATCCTTCCAGCTCGAGTCACTTGAGTTGACCCGGCAACGTCTGGCATTTCTCGAAGGTATCGACACCAGCCAACTGTCGCCCGCGCGGCAGCTTTCCTACCGGCTCTATCGGCTCGACCTGGAGCGTACGCTGGCTGGCGCAGCATTTCGGCACCATCGCTATGTGATTCATCAGTTCCGAGGCCCGCACACCAGCCCGATCAGTCTGCTAGTCAATGTGCACACGATTGATTCGGAACAAGATGCCGAAGACTACATCGCTCGGCTGAACAGCCTGCCCGACTATTTTGATGGTGTGATCGAGCAGATCCAGATCCGCATGGATAAAGGCTTGTATCTAGTTGATTGGATGATTCCGCAAATTGTAGCGTCCGCCGGTAATGTTCTGGTCGGCGCACCCTTTGATCAGTCGGGTTCGCCCTCGGTGATCTGGGCCGATTTCAACGACAAGCTGGCCGCGCTCAAGGTGGAGCCTGCCATTGCGGAACAGTTGCGAGAGGCCGCGCGCGAGGCCATGCTGACAGCTGTAAAGCCCGCCTACGAGCGCCTGATTACGGCCGTTCAATCTCAACAGGCAGTGGCGCCCCAAGAAGACGGGGTATGGCGATTTCCCGATGGCAACGCTTTTTACGCCAACCGGTTGCGGGATTTTACGACCACCAATCTCACTCCCGAAGCGATTCATCAGGCCGGGCTTGCCAATGTAGAGCGGTTACATCGGGAGATGCGTTCTGTCATGGCTGAGCTGGGTGAAGAGGGCGAGCTATCTGCTTTTCTCGACCGGGTCCGCAATGATGAGTCTCTGCGTTACGACAACACCGAAGCGGGACGGTTGGCATATCTCGACGCTGCCCGCACTGCGATCGACAGGATGGCGGAGCGGTTGCCCGACTATTTCGGCTTGCTGCCGCAATCGGACTTGATCGTCAAACGGGTTGAGGCTTATCGCGAACAGTCTGCGGGAAAAGCCTTTTACCAGAGTCCCCCTCCAGATGGCTCTCGTCCGGGCATCTATTACGCAAACCTCTACGACATGAACTCCATGCCCACTACTGACCTCGAAGCGCTGGCGTTTCACGAGGGTTTACCGGGACACCACCTGCAGCTATCGATTGCAGCAGAGCTGGGTGATATTCCGGATTTCCAGCGCCACACCCGTTTTACTGCCTTCAGCGAGGGGTGGGGCTTGTACTCGGAGTATTTAGCGAAGGAAATGGGCTTTTATCAGGATCCTTATTCCAACTTTGGCCGGCTCGCGATGGAGTTGTGGCGAGCTGCGCGTCTGGTGGTCGATACCGGCCTGCATCACAAGCAATGGACCCGGGAACAAGCGGTGGCCTACCTTATAGCCAACACTCCGAATGCCGAGTATGACTGTCAGCGAGCGATCGAGCGCTACATTGCAATGCCTGGACAGGCAACTGCCTACATGATCGGTAAGTTGCGGATCGTCGAACTGCGCGAGATGGCTGAGGATGCTCTGGGCGAGGCGTTTGATATCCGCGCCTTCCACGACACCGTACTTGGTTCGGGTGCGGTCCCGCTTGATCAGCTTGAGACGCATGTGCAGGCTTTGATTCAGCGGACACTCGTGAGTCGCTGAGTCTCCGTTCTGCCCGGCGGGGCTGAGCACCCGCCGGACTCCTCCCTCAGTCCCACCCAAACCGAGCTGTTTATGACATTGAGGCAGCTGGCTTTGCCATGAGGCGGTTGGTATTCGTTGGGCCGCGCTTTTGTGTATCGAAAAAAGCGATCTATTTTATCTAAACAATCATCTTTTCAATTTGTGACTGGGGTGAGTAAATGTGGGCTGGGGTAACTGTTTTTTTAATGAGGACAGCACAATGAAAGTAACAATTTTAAAGACGGCGTTTGCGCACACCGCACTGGCGGCGGCCCTGGTGGCCCTGCCTGTGATTGATTCGGTCGCTCGTAGCACGCCCAAAAGCACTCAGGCCTGGTGGCCTGCCAGCCTTGATCTGACGCCTCTGCGACAAAACGAGCGCAGCACGAACCCGCTTGGAGCCGACTTCGACTACGCGGCGGAATTCGCGCGGTTGGATCTAGAGGCATTGAAGGCGGATATCAACGAGACGTTGACCACCTCGCAGCCTTGGTGGCCCGCTGATTATGGGAACTACGGCCCATTTTTTATCCGTATGGCCTGGCACAGTGCGGGTACCTACCGCACCTCGGATGGTCGTGGTGGCGCCGATGGCGGCCAGCAGCGATTTGAGCCGCTGAATAGCTGGCCTGATAACGGCAACCTCGACAAGGCCCGTCGCCTGTTGTGGCCGATCAAGCAGCAGTACGGCAACCAGATCTCCTGGGCTGACCTCATGGTGCTCGCCGGAAATGTAGCCATGGAAAACATGGGCTTCAAAACCTTTGGTTTTGCTGGCGGTCGCACAGATGACTGGGAACCTGAGTGGGTGTACTGGGGTCCCGAGGCAAAGATGCTTGCCGATGAGCGCTATGCCGAGGGCCGGCAGCTCCGCAACGGTCTTGCGGCGGTGCAGATGGGGTTGATTTATGTGAACCCAGAAGGTCCCAACGGTAATCCTGACCCGGTGCTCGCCGCACACGATATTCGCGAGACCTTTGGTCGAATGGCAATGAATGACGAAGAAACCGTCGCACTGATTGCGGGCGGTCACTCTTTTGGTAAGGCCCACGGCGCGCACAAGCCGAGCGATTGTGTCGGTCCTGAGCCGACCGGTGAGGCGATCGTTGAGCAGGGCTTCGGTTGGAAGAACACCTGTGGCAAAGGTAACGCTGAGGACACCATCACGTCTGGCCTCGAGGGTGCATGGACCGCAACCCCCACCCAGTGGTCGATGATGTATCTGGCGAACCTGTTTGCCTACGAGTGGGAGCAAACGCGCAGTCCTGCTGGTGCATTGCAGTGGCAGCCTAAAGACGGTGCGGCAGCGGGCACAGTACCCGATGCCCATCTCGAGGGAGTGAGCCATGCGCCTGTGATGTTTACCACTGATTTGTCGCTCAAGTTTGATCCCAGCTACCGTGAGATCTCAGAGCGGTTCCTGCAGAACCCGGCGGAGTTCGAACTGGCCTTCGCCAAGGCTTGGTTCAAGCTGACGCACCGTGACATGGGCCCGAAGATTCGTTACCTCGGTGACGATGTGCCGGCAGAGACCCTCGCCTGGCAGGATCCGCTCCCCGAGCGCGACTACAAGTTGATCAGCGACCGCGATATCCGCAAGTTGGAGGCGGCGATTGTTGATAGTGAGCTGACTAATACGCAGCTGGTGAGCACCGCGTGGGCTTCGGCCTCGACCTACCGCGGCACCGATATGCGCGGTGGTGCCAATGGCGCGCGTATTCGTCTGGCGCCCCAGAACCAGTGGGCGATTAATAACCCCGACGCCTTGTCTGAGGTGATTGCTGTGCTGGAAGAAGTGCAGGACGAGTTCAACAGCGGCTTGTCCCGCGGCAAGCAGGTATCACTTGCTGATGTCATCGTGCTAGCGGGTAACGTCGGAGTTGAGCGGGCGGCCGAGGAGTTCGGGGTTGAGGTATCGATTCCGTTCACACCAGGCCGTGTTGACGCGATTGAAGGGTCATTGGACGATACCTCCTGGTCGGTCATGGAGCCGCGTCACGACGGTTTCCGTAACTACATGGCAGACCTTGGCTTTATGTCGCCTTCTCAGGCGTTGATCGACAAGGCAGACATGCTCAATCTGACGGTGTCAGAGATGACCGTGCTTCTGGGTGGCATGCGCGCGATGAATGCCAATGCTGATGGCAGCGATCGAGGTGTGCTGACAGACCGCCCCGGTGTGCTAAGCAATGACTTTTTCGCGAATCTACTCGACATGAATACCGCTTGGGGCCCGTCCTCCGAGGCCTATGTATTCGAAGGCCGTGATCGCCAGACGGGCGAGCTCAAATGGACCGCGACAGAGTTTGATTTGGTATTCGGTTCTAACTCCGAGCTGCGTTCAGTGGTGGAGTTCTACGCTTTTGACGAGAGCCGTCAGCGGTTTATCAAGGACTTCGCCAGCGCCTGGACCAAGGTTATGGATGCTGATCGCTTCGATATCGAAGACTCCGGTAACGTTGTGGTGAGTGTGGCGCAGTAACGGCCCGCTCCCCAAGAGATAAAAAAGCCCCTCATATGCGGGGCTTTTTTTTTAGCTGAGAATTTGTCGCGGCGAATGATTCAATGAGATTGACGTGTAATGTCCACGTCGAGTGTCACCGTTGCATTGAGTGAATTGGTAATCAGGCAGGTGTCCTCGGCTTTTTTCAGTACCCGCAGTATTTTCTCTTCTTCTAAATCCTCGGGAACGCTGATGCGCACTGACAGCTCAATGCGGGTGAATTGCGTGGATCGGTCGACACGTTCCAATGTGCCCGTGGCATCGCAGTCAAGTGCGTGCCAGGTAATTTGAGACTGCCCGGCCATTGCTCGAAATGTCAGTACGAAGCAGTCAGCGACTGCGGCGATGAGCAGGGCTTCAGGAGACCATTGATCACCGGGGCCGCCGAACTCTTTTGGCACGTCAGTGGTCAGGTCTTCCAGACCCTGGCTGGCAACGCGCACCCGGGATTGGTCCGCGTTGGCGGTAGCGATACAACGGTAGTAGTGGGGGAAGTCCTGCATGACAGCCTCGGGGTGGTCAGAAGCGGACGCAAGGATAGCCGCTCACGTACCCTGACGCTATACTGGAATGAGTAAAGTACAGATCCGCACGAGACCCGTGCCAGCTTAGGCTGAGGGCCGAAAGCCGGGTGATTTTCCGAGGGTTTCTGACGGTTCCAGTGATGCCCACGCCGCTGCAGAATCTAGCAGTAAGTCATCTGTGGGCAGGGAAATGGTCGGGCTTTGACGCCCGCCCCGTTGCTTGAGAATCCTGATTTGCCGGTAACCGTCGATATGGATTTTCAGGCTGGCGGGGGAGGCTTGCTCCAGTGCTTCAGAAGAGCGAAAGAGAATCGCCGGTGTCCCATGGCTGGCTGTTGCCAGCTGTATTTTGCGTAGTTCCGCATAGCGATAATCTGTGGCGCCCAGCCACACAAATACGGCACTGCAGGTGCTGCTTCGCAATGCCTGCTCGGTTGACCACAGCACCTCATCGCGGCTCTTGGGATGTACCAGCATGATTTCCTGAAGGTCGATCCCTTCGCCGGCGAGGAGTGGGGCGTAAGGGGTATAGGGTGGATCAATAAACACTTGCCAACGGCCTTGACCGGATAGTTGCTTCATCATGGGCATGAACACGCCCATGGCATCCAGTCCACATTGGTCGCTGATGACCTCGATGCAACCGCCGACAGGCCAGCCTCTGTTATACAGTTGTGTATCCAGTACATCGAAACCCGTTCTGACACCGGAAAAGGTGTGGGCATTGCCATTGGCGGCGGAGGCTTCCTGGTGGAGGAAAACACGCTGCTGTTGACCGA
>QOPK01000062.1 GCA_003331685.1 Halieaceae bacterium
AGCTGGCAGCCCAAAAGAGGCCTCGATCCCAGCGAGCTGAGCAGGGCTGTATGACCAGATACTGGGCAAACCGACGAGCGCCTGCACCACGCCCGGCTGCCCAAATGTCCCGTCACTCATCACACTGCGGTCAATTTCTTGCGTGGAGTTAACAAAATTACCGCCTACCACCCAGCTAAATCGACCGTCGAGGTCGGATGCCAGACGGATCTCCTGACTGAACTGATCGAACTCCGAGTCATCACTACGACCGATGAATTCCAACGGTAAGAAGTCTGCCTCAATGCCGTCTTTATACTCGTATTGAGAAACACCCGTCACTGAGGTCAGGGTCATCCCGTTGCCAAATTCATGTTCAATGTTGAGCGAGAATTCGTGGTTCTCAGTGTCAGTCCCCGCTGGGCGCTCCGGACCATTGCCGCCGTCGAGCGACGCCGTGCCGCCGATCGACAGGCCGTCATAAAACACATCTCTGGTACTAGCGGTGGGCGCATAGGTTGGATATAGGAATCCCATGATGCCGTACATCAGGGCGTTAGAATCTGGCACGAAAGGCTGGTTTCTAATGCCGTCGCCGGTGCTATCGACCAATGTCGGGCCAAAGTCCGGAACGACCGTGTTTGAGCCGACCCGCCGATAATCCGAGTAGGTGTAGCGCACACCAACGGAGGTGGATTCGGATGGCTCCCACTGCAGGCCAATGCGAGCAATGGTCTCATCAGTCGTCGGCGAATTGGGGTACGCGGCCCCCAGATCAACGTTGTCGAGGTAGCCGTCAACGGACCGGTCCATCACCGCCAACCGCATCGCGACGTTCTCGCTGACGCTGCCACTGATGTGACCCTCGAAGTACTCACCGTTGTCGGACTCGAAACTGGCCGCGACACGACCCGATAGGCCTTCACCCACTGAAGGCGCTGCAGAGCGCACGTTGACGGCGCCGCCCAGCGTATTCTTTCCAAAGAGAATGCCCTGTGGGCCACGCAGGACTTCGACCTGCTCCAAGTCAAAGAGACCGATACGTAACTGTCGGCTTCGCCCCAGATAGACGCCGTCTAGGAACACACCCACCGACTGCTCGAAGGACTGATTTGCGCCGATTGAAATGCCGCGCATGGTGATAATCGTATTCACCGGGTTCTCAGCGACAATAAAATTCGGGACGTAGGCGCTTAGTTCACTAAAGCTTCTGATAGAGGCGTCCTGAATCAATTCACCGCTGATCGCAGTCACCGAAATCGGCACGTTCTGCAGACTTTCGGTCCGCTTCTGTGCTGTTACCACGACTTCTTCTAATCCAAATTCTATCTCCTGGCCAAATGCTGTCATCGACAGACTGGCCACTGCTGCGCTCAAGGCGACTTTTGCGAAAGTTTTAACCATTATTGTGAACTCCCATGGGTAGGTTCTGTGATCGGATCCGATACACTCAAACGGTGCGGTATGCCGCATCTCTTATTGATTAACAATGATAGTGACATAGCTCGCGCGTTTCACAAAGCGTGCGATGACAGGTTTTACTACAGTTTTCAGACGTTATTGGCAGTAGTAGTGCCAATAAGTATACTTCCCATTAAGCATAAAATTCCCTGGTGTGGGGCGGAGTTGTCGCTATGAAAAAGCTTTTAATCGCATTAATAGCGCTGATGGTGATTGCGGCCGGAGGTTACAGCCAGCGGGCCCCCATTGCTGAACGCTTGATGGCGATGGCCCTGCCCGCCCGCATGGGTATGGATCAAGTCGCCGCGTTGGAAGATGGACTGCATGTTACCCTATGCGGTGCAGGCGGCCCCATGCCGGCGCCAAAAGCCTCCGGGCCGTGTGTCGCGGTGGTGGCGGGTGAGCAGCTTTTTCTTGTAGACAGCGGCACCAACGGTCCACGCAACCTTCAAGTACTGGGCTATCCAGTGGGGCAGCTCAGCGGTGTCTTTCTCACTCACTTCCACTCAGACCATGTCGACGGGCTCGGTGAACTAGCCACCTTTCGCTGGGCAACTGGCAATGAGGTCACACCCTTACCGGTATACGGCCCTGAGGGTGTAGAACAGGTCGTGGCAGGGTTTAACGCGGCCTATTCACAGGACTTCGTCTACCGGCACGCGCATCATGGCGACAGCGTGGCACCAATGTCCGCGGCAGGCATGATCGCAAAGCCCTTCACCACACCGACTAGCGGGAACCTCACCATCGTTTACGAAGGCGGCGGGCTGGTCGTGGAAGCGCTGCGGGTAGACCACGAACCCGTCTCGCCCGCAGTGGGGTATCGGTTTAGCTACGGTGGTAGAACCCTGCTTATCAGCGGCGACACGTCTCAATCTGACAACATTGCTCGCTTTGCGGAGGGCATCGACCTGCTGGTCCATGAGGCGCTCTCGCCAGAACTGATTGGCATGATGGAAAAGACGGCGAAAGATCTGGGTAACGACACGCTGGCCAAAATCATGTTCGACGTGCCGGACTATCACGCCAGCCCTCGCGAGGCCGCTGAAACCGCCCGGAATGCGGGTGTCGGTCACCTGCTGTATTACCACGTGGTACCCCCGATCATTGTGCCGGGGCAAGAAACTCTGTGGCTCAATGGCGCGGGAGACATCTTCCCCGACTATACGGTGGGTTACGACGGGGTATCGTTCAGCCTGCCCGCCAACTCAACAGAGATCATTCAGACACGCAAAGGCATGTAGGTTGGGCGCAAAGCGCTGCTGAATCAGTTCGGTACTGACACCCATTCATCGCCCTCTTCGAAGGGCAGCGCGAGATGTTTATCAATGGCCACCGCGGCCTCAATCTCTGGCTCGTAAAGGGGCGCGAGGCTCTCCGCAGCGTGCGCATCGAGCAGTGCCATTAGTTCTAAGACCTTATCAGGGCGGGACTCGGCCAGATTCAGCTTCTCGGTAGGGTCCTCGGCGAGGTTAAAGAGCCATTGTGTTTCGGGACGCGCGGCGATCTGCAGCTTCCAATCACCGTGACGAACAATACGGTTATGTCCAGAGGACCAGAATAGCGTCCGCGGGGACCAATTGTTTTGTGTCGCGATACCTTCAACCAGCAACGGCATCAGATTCTCACCGTCGATCTCACGATCTTGGGGCAGGGCTTGCTCAGCTGCAGCCAACAGCGTAGGCATGAGATCGATGTGCGCAACGGGGGTATCAATCGCCTGACCGGCAGCAACGCGCGCGGGCCACCTCACAAAAAGCGGCACGCGAATTCCTCCCTCGAAATAGGTAATCTTCCAACCGCGATAAGGGGCATTCACGTCAGCCAAACCCACATAGCCGGCGCCACCGTTATCACTGGTGAATACCACAATGGTGTTGTCCGCCAAGCCCTCTTCCTCCAGCGCCGCCATCACCCTGCCCACGCTGCGGTCCAAGGCGCGGGTCATCGCGGCGTAAACTCGCAACCGGTGTGGCTTAATATCTCCCACCGCCTCATAGTCGGCGCGGGTCGCCTGCAGCGGCGTATGAATACCCCAGTGTGCGAGATAGAGAAAAAATGGGCGATTGCGATTGGCCTTGATGACCTTGATCGACTCATCGGTCCAATAGTCGGTGAGGTAACCGCCTGGCTCGAACAAATCGGTTGTGCCGCTGTTATAGGAGTTCGAGTAGGTAAGAGCGGACCACAGAAACTGGTCGATGGGATCAAAGTCGAGCTTGGCGTTCACCACGTCGGGGTGATCCTCGGGCAGGTACAAGCCGCTCGCCATCAGCAGACTTTCATCAAAGCCCTGCTCGTGGGCCGTCATGCCGTTATCGCGACCAAGGTGCCATTTACCGATATGCACCGTGTGATAACCACGCGCCTTCAGTGACTCAGCAAGGGTGATTTCTTTTGGTGGCAGACCCTGAAGATCGAAAGACGGCTTGGTCGCCGCGGCCTCGGCGTCATAGAGGGCGTCAGGCAAGGTGCGTTCCATGTCGCTCGAAATAGCAGCAACTGCCCTGCCCATTCCCGCGGGCATGGGCGTAAAGGCAAAGCCGGAGCGACTGGGATATCTGCCCGTCATCAGCATGGCTCTGGAGGGCGCACAGGTTGAGGCGCCCGAGTAGGATTGGGTAAACACCGCGCCCTGCGCGGCGAGTGCATCGATATGCGGGGTCTGCAAACGCCCATCCGCCACGCCACCACCAAAGGTCGAGATATCGTTGTAGCCGAGATCGTCGGCCATGATCACCACGATATTAGGGGGACGTTCAGCTGGCGCCTTACTCGCGCTGGCAGGGCCTTTTTGCCAGGCAATGTTGCGGGGTGGGCCGATCTGGTTATTCGCTATTGCAGTGCGCACCTTGATAGCCGTTAGTATCGCGACGCTGGGGTATAAATAGGCCCCACTGGCCAACATTGCCAAACATACCGCCAATGAGATGAGAACTTTACGCATGTCACTCCGCCTCTGAGGCGGTTGTGGGCCGCCCTTAACTAATGGCATTTATACTGCCAATAGTTAAGGGGTGCAATCGGAAGGTTGAGCAACTACTGCGCAGTCTTTACCAGGGCGTCGCGAAGCGTGTGCGCCACCAACCAGAGTCGATCCTGGCCCCAGGTCGCGAGCAGGGGTTCACCGGTCGGGTCGAGCAAGCGAAAGCTGGGCACGCCCCAAAGGCCCTCGCCGTACATCGCCAACCGATTGGCCTCAAGCAGTGCCTCCCAGTCACTATCTTGCCGATGGGCCTGCGCCGCCGCCCAGTCCAAGCCGGCGGCCTCGACGACTTTTTTGAGCCCACGCGCGTTATTGGTATTCACCCCCAGCACAAAGGCATGGCGGAGAAAGCTTGAGCATAGGGCGGTGCCTTTCTCCTGAGAGTCGGCCCAAGGGTAGAGGGCATAACAGCGCCGCGCGGGATCGCCAATCGGATCATAAAAATTGCCGTAAGGCACGCCTGCTGCGCGAGCCTCGCGCGCTGCATCCATAAAGATATACATGCCCTTTTCACGCGTGGCGGGCACCCCGCGCATGACCATTGGCAGGATGGGCCTCAGATTCAATGTCACGCCCGCCTGCTCTGCAAAAGCCACGGCGCGATCAAATATGACCGCGGTGTAGGGGCTCCGCAGGGAGGCGTAAAGTTCCAGCGTAAAGCTGCCTCGATCGCGGTGGCCCGCCAAGTCGAGTGTGGGCCGCGGCGCAATGAGTGGGTCGCCGGGATGCTTATCCGCACCGAGCGCGGCCAATCGGCTTTCGAGGTGATATAGCCGATCTACCCCCCAGTACCACTCCCCGCCGTAATAAAACATCGCGCCCGAGTAATGCTTGAGCTCAGCGCGCTTAGCCGTCCCCGCCTCAACAACGGCTGCCGCCACGTCGGCGGCCACACTACCGTGGGCGGCCGCCAATCGCTCTAGCGTTGCCCCGTCACCCCGCCACAGCGCGTCTCCCACAACCTGTGCCAACTGAGAGAATTCAGCGGCAGACTGTGCCGCCAAGATGCGCGTTGCCAGCTCGACCTGCTGCGCCTTGGGTGCTTCAGGATGGTCAGGAAAAACGAGCCCATATCCAGGTGCGATCAGATGCGAGTCTTTGCGGGCCAGGCTGGCCAACAGCTCCGGCTCCGGCGCATTCTTGCCCGCCTGACCCGCCACTAAGTGACAATGCAGCTCAATGTCGTAACGCTCGTTGAGTCGCTTAAGCAGCTGTGCGCTAAGGTGGCTGTAGCCTTCATCAACCTGATGAAAGTAATCGACACGATGCGGTGCGCCCGATTTTGCACGCAGCTGCTCCGCCTTGAGATGGCGCGCAGCGACTGCAGCTGGCCGGGAAATCCTCGTCATCAAACGCGACGTCAGCCAGCGTGTCAGATGGCTGGGGTCCATCGTGGCCACCCCACCCTGCTCTTTGAATTGCTCGGCCACGCGCGTTGGTTCCACTAGCCCGCAGAGATCAGATTAAGCACGAGCTGCGCGACAATCTCGCCGCTGGCCTTTTGTGAAAGGCCCTGGTGCTCGCGCAAGCGATTCCACATTTCGAAGGAAGCCACCGCATGCACTGCCTCGCGCCGGTCCCTTGATAGCTCGGCGACTTCGGGTAACCACAACTCCAGCTCTTTACGCAGCCGCTTTTGATGCCAAGCGTAGTTTTCGCGAAGCTTGGGAAAACGCCAGAGCAACGCCTTTGTGCACAACACAATTTGACTAAGCTTATCGAAGGCGTTGCCATAAAGATCTATTGCACGAACCGTTCTCTGACCCAAAGACCCCGAACGATCGTCGACTCTAAATAGCGCCTCATAAGAGTCGAGCAGAGACGCATCGACTGCCAGAAACAACGAATCCATGTCGGCGAAATGGCGAAAGAACGAGCGGATACCAACTCCCGCCCGATCAGCAACCTGCTGTGCCGTCGGTACCAGGGTGCCTTCCTCCATGAGTGCTAACGCTGCCGCAATAATGGCTGTCTGGCTCCGTTCGCTCCGTTGCCTGCGACCATCTGAGGATTGCACGATGTTCAGCTCCACGCTGTCTCCTTTACCCGGTAGCGGCATCACTCCCCACTATTGGCAGTTATTATGCCATGACACAGAGGGTCGCCCAAACAGATTCGGCCCGCACCGCGCTGATGAGCGGCGGCGCCTAGCCGGATCGGCCGTCTCGCGACTGAATGGCAGTCAAGTTGGACTGATGCTGAGCGCGATCCAATCGGTAATAGGCCAACGCCACAAGCATGGCACCCCATAACAGCCATTGAGAGGGAACGAGCAAGGTGCCCAGCTGCAGCACGGATTCGACGGGCACGTCGGCGGGCGACGCGCCTTCGGGAAAGGCGACCACCTGCAGCATTAGACCCGCTACGAACGCACCGATACCCTGATTTGTTTTACGGATAAACGTCAGCGCCGAGAAGAAAACGCCTTCGTTACGGCGCCCCGTTTTCACCTCAGAGTGCTCCACCAGATCCGCCAGCATGGAGAAAAAAATCGCCTGCATGGCAATAATAAAGCCGAGGTCAATCGTATTGATGGTCGCGAGGATCGGAAACAAGAGCGGATCCCCGTTCTCGGGCATCCAGCCAAGGAGCCTGAAGAGCACCGGTAAGGGTTGCACCGTGAACGCCAGAATGCCGAGCCGCAGCGCCGCACCTTTCTTGCCCCATCGCTTTGAGGCCCAGGGCGCAATGAGCAACCCCATCAACGCCGATATGATGACCAGCAACGTCCAGTAGAAGACCTGCTCTGATGAGAAAGCCCAGAAGTAGGTGAGCATGATAAAAGTCAGTGCCGCGGTGAGACCGGTAGCAACGGCACTAGCGATGGACGAGATAAACAGCGCGAAGAAGCTTCGGTCTGCCAGCGTTTCGATCACCTCTTTGAACACCGCCTTCAGGCCCGCGTGCGCTCTGGTCGGTGGGGCTGTCAATGTGCCAATGCGGTGATGCGTCCCAAGTGCTGACACTAGAATCGCCACCAGAATCACACCGCCGGAGATTACCCCGTAAGTTTCGTAGCCGTCGCGATTCAGTACGCCCACCGGATAGGTCTCGCTGGGCACTAACAGAAACGCGTACATGAACACCGCCATGCCCGCACCACCCGCCCAACCAAAGAAGGAGCGCCAAGCCTGAATGGTTGTGCGCTCGTCATAGTCAGCGGTCAATTCCGGCATCAAGGCAGAACTAGGCGTCTCGAAAAAGGTGATGAGTGTGCGAATGAGGACCGCTAATACGACGAGATAGATAAACAGCGCCCCGTCATTCCAATCAGGCGGTTGCCATAGCAGCGAGTAACACAGTGCCACTGGAATCGCTGCGGCATACATAAACGGGTGGCGACGCCCCCATCGAGAGCGGGTGTTATCTGACCAGTAACCCACAATAGGATCGCTGAAGGCATCGAATATGAGCGCGACCAGCAGCGCCGTGCCAGCCAGTGCAGGCTCCAAGCCCACCACAGTGCCGTAAAAGAGCAGCAAGAAGTAGGCGAAGCCGTTGTCCTTGATGCCATAAGCCACGGCACCAAAACCGTAAGTGAGACGAACGCCCAGACTGATAGATTTAAACTGAGACTCTGCGCTGTGAACCGAGTGTGTGATGCCGCTAGCTCTCAATACCAAGATGCCCTGACTATGCATCAAATCGAGGCTGATTGGTGAGTCCGGTTACGATGACCCAGCACGTCGATCTTTATCCCCGCCACGGCAGTCGCATTAGCCCAGGGCGTGCCAGCCTGCCCTGGCGGCGTGCTTAAGCGCCCTCGGCCTCCAGATAACAGCGCGCGCAGAGCGCTTCGTATCGGGCAGACTCGCCATCAATCATAACCTGCTTCCCCTCGCGGATAATGCCCTGCTCGCCCAGGCGGGCGTTGAAGACAGCCTTGTTCCCACAGCGACAGATGGTCTTCATCTCCTGTAGCGAGTGCGCCACTTCCATCAAGCGCTGGCTACCCGGAAACGCCTTGGTGCGAAAGTCCGTGCGAATCCCAAAGGCGACCACCGGAATCTCGTCCAGCACGGCTATGGCCAGCGCCTGGTCGACCTGCTCGGGTGCCAGAAACTGAGCCTCATCAATCAGTACGCAGGCCACGCCGTCATTGAGCTCAGGCCGCTGAGCGTAGAGCGTTTGTAACGCCGCTCGCAGATCCTGGCCGGGAGAAAGCAGCACATCTGCCCGGCGCGTCACGCCGAGGCGCGACACAATCTGATCATCGCCCTTGGTATCCACGGACGACTTCACCAGCGCGACGCGCTGATCGCGCTCCTCGTAATTGTGGGCCACCTGCAACATGGCGGTGCTCTTGCCGCTGTTCATGGCGCCGTAACGGAAAAAAAGTTTGCTCATGTCACCACTTCAGCGAATCGTGCGGTGGCTGTCAAATGCCGGCTCCAGGTTTGCGAGAGGACGCACAATTAGACACTGAGTTCCGGCAACGCTGAATACAGAGCCAGCGCCTCAGGGTTGGCTAAGGCATCCTGATTACCGACGGGCTCGCCATGGATGATCTTTCGTACCGCAAGCTCGGCGATTTTGCCGCTGATCGTGCGCGGAATATCAGCCACCTGAATCACCTTCTCCGGCACATGGCGGGGCGTGGTGTTGGTGCGAATTTCACCGCGGATGCGAGCCGTCAGTGACTCATCGAGCGCCACGCCATCGCGCAGGACCACAAACAACACGACTCTCACATCGTCCTGCCAGCTCTGCCCCACTACCACGCTGTCGAGCACCTCGGGCACGCGCTCGACCTGACGGTAGATTTCGGCGGTGCCGATCCGCACGCCACCGGGATTGAGCACAGCGTCGGAGCGCCCGTGAATGACAAAACCACCCTCCGACGTCTTCTCGCCGTAGTCGCCGTGGGCCCACACACCCGGCCAACGGCCGAAATAGGCGGCGTTGAATTTGCTACCATCCGCATCCTGCCAAAACCCTACCGGGCAGGAAGGAAAAGACTGGGTACACACCAGCTCACCCTTCTCACCCTCAACCGGCTCACCCGATTCATTCCAGATGGAGGTGGCCATGCCCAAACCGGCGGCCTGAAGCTGGCCGGCATAGACCGGGATCGTGGGCACACCGCCAGCGAAACAAGAGACAATGTCGGTACCGCCCGAGATGCTGGCCAGGTGCAAGTCAGGCTTGAAGGCGCGATACACCCACTCAAAACCCTCATGGGGCAACGGCGATCCTGTCGACAGCACGGTCTTCAGCGTGCTCAGTTTATGACTCTCAGCGGGCACGACGCCGGACTTCTCTAAGGCACCGAGGTATTTCGCGCCGACCCCAAACACCGTGATGCGCTCCTCGTCAATTGCATCGATCAAGCGGCGCCCATCGCGAGCGAAAGGCGATCCGTCATAAAGAATCAGCGTGGCGCCCCGGGCCAAGCCACTGACCAGCCAGTTCCACATCATCCAGCCGCAAGTCGTGAAATAAAAAAAGCGATCGCCGCGGCTGATATCGGTGTGCAGGGCATGCTCCTTGGCATGCTGAATCAATGTACCCCCAACACCATGGACGATGCATTTCGGTACGCCGGTGGTGCCGGAGGAATAAAGGATGAAGAGTGGGTCGTTGAATGATCGCGGCTCGAAGCAAAGAGCCGGCTCTTCACCGCTCAGGCACGCGCACCACAGGACGGCGCTCTCGATCCCGCCAAGCGCTGGCGCCGGAGACAGCTTCGGCACCACCACAACGTGTTCGATCTCGGGGATTCCGCTGGCGATGTCACCGGCCCGCGCCAGCGAATCGCAACGCTTGCCATTGTAGACATAGCCGTCGGCCGTAAAGAGCAGTCTCGGTGCAATCTGACCGAAGCGATCTAGAGCACCCTGCTTGCCAAAGTCTGGTGAGCAAGACGACCACACCGCCCCCAGACTGGTCGTTGCGAGCATGGCCACTACTGTCTCAATGCAATTGGGCATGAAGCCGACTATCCGATCACCGGGCCGAATGCTCTGCTCTCGCATCCAGCCCGCAATCCGCGCCACCTGCTCACGCAACTGCCCGTAAGTCAGTGCGCGTCGAGCGTCACTTTCATCGATTTCTACCAACGCCTCGCGTTCGTCGGCGAAGCGCAGCAGGTTCTCGGCAAAGTTCAGCGTGGCGTTCGGGAACCACTGGCACCCGGGCAATGCCATGGGGTCGTCACAGGTAATGGCACCGGGATCGCCCTGAATCTCAGTGAAATCCCAGACCGCTCGCCAGAATGCCGCTGGCTCATCCAGTGACCATTGATGCAAGGCAAAGTAATCGCCGTCGGCATCAAATCCCGTTCCCGCTCTCACTGCTTTCATAAACTCGGTCAGCTGAGCAGACGCGATCCGTTCGGAGGAGGGTGCCCAAAGGGCTGATATGGCTTCGGTGGTCATCGCAAAAGGGTGGCTCGGGCTTCGGTTCAGCGAACCGATCGATGGCGGTAGATCGAGTATGCCCTCGGCACCGCCAAAACAGAATGGCCTGTGCGAAACACCCTGCAGCCACACGCCCTAAAGCGAGTAAAACCCGCGCGGCGCACGTTGCGGCCGGGATGAAACAGGGGTGGCGGCAAGCCCGTGCTGAGGCATACTACGTCCCTCTGACAATAAGGAGTATCGCCATGAAGAGTCGAGCCGCGGTTGCATTTGAAGCCGGCAAACCTCTCGAAATAGCCGAAGTCGATGTCGGCGGTCCTGCCGCAGGCGAAGTGATGGTGGAAATCAAAGCCACAGGTGTATGCCACACCGATGCCTTTACCCTC
>QOPK01000063.1 GCA_003331685.1 Halieaceae bacterium
GAGTGGGTGCTACTCGCTGGCGATAAGCACTGAAGAGCAACAGTTTTAGGCCGCCTGCAGTCGCCTTTCTTGCACTGACCTTTCCTTCACTCGCTGAACTCCTCTCTCGTAGACCGCCCGCTAGCTCTTAGGTCGGTTTAATTACCCCTGCGCTAGTAGTTCCCTAAGGTCGATGAGCGCTGCATTTGCGCGCGAGATGTAGCTTGCCATTACCAGTGAATGATTGGCCCACAACCCGAAACCCGAGCCATTCAAAATCATTGGACTCCAGACGGTGACCTGAGCGGCTTCCAATTCTCTGATGATTTGCCGCAGGCTGACGGTGGCATTCTTCTTGGCCAGCACGTCAGCAAAGTCGACTTCGGCGGCTTTTAAAAACTGTGTCAGCGCCCAAGCCGCGCCGCGGCTTTCATAAAAAATATCGTCGATTTCGCGCCAAGGTGTGCGCACCAGTAATTCCTCGGGCGCGTTGGTCGATTGTGCGGCGGCGGTGTCACCCGCGAGGTCGGTATTCAGGCGGCGCTGTCCCACGCTGGCAGACAGCCGCTGAGAGAGGCTGCCCAGGCGCTTCTCGATCATGCCCAGCCAGTGGCTCAGGTTGTCAGCGCGTGCATAAAACTGGGCACTGTTCTGGCCGGTGACAGCGAGCCTAGCGCGATAGGCTTCGAGAAAACGCAATGCGTCGCGATACTCGCTCTCGGAGGCCGGCAGAATCCAGCTTTTAGATTGAAAGTTGATGCGCGGCTCGGCGAGGGTGAGATCGACATCCTCTTTCGACTGGGATTGCGAGCGACTCAGCACCTCTCGCAGCGCGCGGGCCAAATCGCGGCTTTGCACCAGCACGCCGTATTCCCAATTCGGCATGTTGTCCAGCCAGACGCCCGGTGGGAAGAGATCGTTGTGCGTGTAGCCGCCGGGTTTCTCCAGCAGGATACGAATCGTTTCCTGCAGTGTTGCGACGGTGGTTGTGCCGGTTACCACATCTTGTTCTGTGGCTGCGGCGTAGCGCGCGGCGTTCTCTCGCACATCGAAATGCTCCGGAGTGCTGCTCCAGTAGATGCCTACCACAGTGGCAATGAGTAGATACGCACCTGCAACGATGCCACCCCACTTGCCCAGCTTCCGGGGGTCGGAACTCCCGGGGTGAGGTCTCAGCCCACCCATCCAGCGGCGCAAAAATCCGTGCTGGCGTTCGGGCGCCGTGGTGTCTATTTTTGCAGTGCTGTCGTCCATCAGTGGTGATTGGTGTGCGTGTCGTGTGCAGCGGGCGGTTGTCGTCTCACCGTTGCCTCAGTGCAGGCCCGAGTGCCGGTAGCGCTGACCGCACAGATTCCAACGGTTTCACCCTCGACTGGAGGTGCTGTGATGTCGAGCAACATGATGTGGCGACCACCGGGTTCGAATATCAGCGTCTCGTGGGGCGCGATGTCGATCGACACAAGCTCCACCATGCGGCGCTGGTCGCCATCAGCAATGACTTCGTGCATTTCCGCGGCGCCGCTAATGTCACTGCTTACTGACGACAAGGTGACTGGCTGGTCACCGTGATTCATGAGTATGCCGTAGGCGGCCGATACCTGCGCACCTGGAGGCATACTTCGCACCCAGGCGTCCTTCCAGTGGAGCATCTCGCTGGCATGGGAAAGGGGTGACAGGCCTGTTGAGAGCAGGCATATCAGCGTGATAAATGCACCGCTCTGAGTCCGACGGAAGAGGTGTTGCCGAATAAGTAGATCGGTCATGCGTTGGATTCCTTCAGTTTTTGATTGTCAGTAACGGCGCTGTAAAGCCATGTCGCGTATTGGTTTGGACGGGGGCGGGAGAAAGCAGGCTGCACTGAAGAAGCGGCCCATGCCCATTGGGTATGAGGTGCGTTGATTGATGGGCACCCCGACTGCTCATTGAGAGACACTGGCTAGGGCCTCTGTGACGATGTTGGCGGTTAACAACTGAGGCAAAATGGTGGGCGCTGCCTGTAAATTACCCGGGTACAAGACATAAAGCGGAATGCCGTTACGTCCATGCTCGCGCACAAACGCGCCGATTTCAGGGTCGTAGTTGGTCCAGTCGGCCACCATGTAAGTGACGCCGGCAGCCTCGAAGGCGCGCGACATGTTATCGGTAAACAACACTGCCTGCTCATTGGCTAGGCAGGTAATGCACCAATCAGCGGTCACATCGACAAATACCGGTGTGCCCTGTGCGCGGAGCGTCTGCAGCCGCTCGGGTGACCAGGCGACGATCCCGTCTCTCTCCTCTTTGCCGACAGATGCCGTGGCGTCTCCCCGCACGCTGCCCAGCATGACTGCTGAGACCACACAGACCAGTCCGACGGCGCGGGCCATCGCCCCGCCGCGGATCAGCGTCAGCCCGAGCGCGAGCATCACGAGACCTGCGGCCGCCGCCGCCATAGTGTCGACACCACTTTGTTTGCCCGCTACCCAGAGCAACCAGACCGCCGTGAGGTAGAGCGGAAAGGCCATGACCTGTTTCAGGGTTTCCATCCACTCGCCGGGTTTGGGTAGCCAGCGGCGCGCGGTGTCGCTCATGCTGATCGCGACCATCGGTGTGGCCATGCCCACGCCGAGCGCAGCGAAGACGGACAGCGCTTCAAATGCCGGTTGGGTGAGAGCGAAGCCCAGTGCGCTGCCCATAAAGGGCGCAGTGCAGGGGCTCGCCACCACCACGGCCAGCACACCCGTGAAGAAACTGCCTCGCGTGCCGGGTGCGGTCGCAAGTCCGGCACCGAGATTCATCCATCGCCCGCCGAACAGTACGAGACCCGACAGGGAGAGGCCCATGACGGCAAACAAATAGGCTAGCCCTATCACAAAGCCGGTGGACTGAAGCTGGAACCCCCAGCCGACCCAGCGGCCTGCACTCTGTAGGCTGATCAGCACGCTGGCTATCAACACAAAAGAGGCCACGACCCCTGCTAGATAGGCGAGGCCATGCCGGCGGTGCTCGCCGGGATCGCCCGTGGCAAAGCTCAGCACTTTGAGCGAAAGGATGGGGAATACGCAGGGCATGGCATTGAGGATAAGACCCCCTAGGAAAGCCAGACCCAGCGCCAGCAGCAACGTCATATCCGGGCCCGTGGAGGGAACGCTAGCGGCACTAAGAGCTTGCGGCTCAAACGTCGTTGGCGTGACCGCACCCGTGGCGACATCCACCAGGAGATGCTCAGTCTCCGGTGGGTAACACAGGCCCGCATCGGCACAGCCTTGATAGGTGACCGCGAGCGTTAAGCGCGGTTCGCCATCAGGCAGTGAGACGGCCAGATCGGCCTCCTCGTAATAAACCGAGACATCGCCAAAGAACTCATCGGTTTTGTTCAGCGCGGGCGGTAAGCTGATCGACAGATTTGCCGGTTCGGACGCGTCTGTCTGTCTTACGCTGAACATGTGCTGATAGAGGTAATACCCCTCGGTGATTTGCCAGTACAAGCGGAGCTGACCGTCTGCGGTCAGCGCACTATCGAGGCGGTAAGCCTCGCGGACCGGCAGAAACTCACTTTGCTGCTGCAGTGCCGCGGCGAGACTGTTCTGTGCTTGCCCAGTGGGGCTGTGCAGCAGTAGCGAGCAGGCCAGCACGAGAAAGCTTAGCCAAGCCTTGGACCCGTAAGTCGATGCAATAGAGGTGGCGTCCCTGCCAATCATGTCCGCTTAGTCCTGGTGATAACGCAAGCGCGTGCCATGATCGAGAGAAAGCCGGATCTCATCGGCGCTCAAGGCTTCAGGGAAGTACACCCCCGACACCTTGGCGTCCATCAGGCTTGCGCCCTCGAGATTGGTTTCCCGGAAATCGATGCCGCTGAGGTCGCAGTTGCGAAAATAAGCGTTGGAAAAATCGAGACCCCGGGCGTTCATCCTGCGCAAATCTCGGCCTCGATAATCGCCGCCTGTGAGTTCACTGTTATCCAGACTGTCACGATTGGCGTTAAAGCTGTCGACATCTTCCTGGCGCAGCATCTGATATAGCGGGTCTGCCTTGATGACCGGTTTGACTTCTTTGTCGCTCATACGCTGTGGTCTGTTCCTTTTGGGCGCTGACGAATCAGTCACCAAAAAATTGATGGCGCAATGCGAGACAGGCGTCTCGATCCAACCGTGGACCAAAGTATTTTACTACTTCCGCCGCAGCAAGGGTGGCATATTCTGTGGCGCGTAGATCGGTCTCCCCGCGCGACAATGCGTAGAGGAAAGCGCCGGCAAACATATCCCCGGCCCCATTGGTATTTACCGCCTCAACGGGCTGCGCGGCCACCCGATGCAGTGTCTCGCCGTCCCAAGTTATTGCGCCGTCTGCCCCCAGCGTGATGACGAAGCGTTTCGTCACCTGTTGGATGGCTGTGATGGCAACTTCAAGGTCGTTGCACTGACCCCACTCCAGCGCCTCGGACTCATTGCAGAACACCAGTTCCACACCGCCCTCGACCATCGCGGCCATATTGTCGCGAAAGAACTTCACCATGCCCGGATCAGAGAAGCTGACCGCGGTCTTTACGCCATGCGCTTCAGCGAGCGCTTTCGTTTTGAGCGCGGCGGCATGACCGGTAGGGGAGGTCACCAGATAGCCTTCGAGATACACCCACTCAGAATCTCTAATGGCAACCTCGTCCACTTCATCAGTAGACAGCGTCTCGGAAATGCCGAGGTGAGTATTCAGGGATCGCTCCGCGTCGGGGGTGATCAATACGATACATTTGCCTGTGACGCCATCGGTGCTGCGTTCAGTGAGTCCGTGTGCGACCCCTGATCGTTCCAGATCGGTCAGATAAATATCGCCGTCCGCATCCTGCGCCACCTTGCAACTCATATAGGTCGGCGCGCCCATCAACGCGGTCGCAATCATGCTATTGCCGGCGCTGCCCCCGGAGGCGTGGTTCGCTCGAATCAGGTGATCGGACAGCGTTGTCAGTATGTCGCGCTGACGCGCTAGATCGACCAAAGTCATCATGCCTTTATCTATATTCATTGCTGCCAGTTCGGCGTCGGTGACCTGAATTTCGGTATCGACCAGTGCCGCACCGATGGCATATGCCGCATAGGGTTTCACAGAGCGTGTCCTGTCAGTTGATAGAGCGCTGGCATGATACCGGAAGCCTCGCCACCGTGCGTTGCCATCACTTGTCGGGTCGCGCGGGGGTGGGTGTAAACCGTTATGATGTGAACACCTCGCTGATCTACGGGTAGCACTGACCGAACCCATAAAGGTCGTTATCACCCGCACCGATTTGGAGAACGATGCGCGATCTCACCCGACAACTCGAGGCCCGACTCCAGAGCTTCAACAAGGAAGAGGCCGGCTTTGAGCCGCGCTCGGGCCGTGCGGCGGTCGCCATGATGATGCGCGAAGGAGTTGATGCCACTGAAATGCTCATGATTCGCCGTGCGACCCGCGAGGGAGACCCTTGGTCCGGACACATGGGTTTCCCTGGCGGTCGACGTGACCCTGGGGACCTGTCCAACTTTTCTTGTGCGCTTCGGGAAACCGAGGAGGAGATTGGCTTGGACCTTGCGCAGTGGGGCACCGCGCTCGGTGAACTGTCCGATGTCAATACGGGCTGGCGAAAGGACCGACCGGAGATGCTGGTGACGCCGTTTATCTTTCAGGTCTCCGATTTGCCGGATCTCACCCTCAACCATGAGGTGGACGATGTGGTGTGGGTGCCGCTGCACTTCTTGCTGGATGAAGCCAACCGAGAGCCGCTGGAGTGGGAGTGGAAAGGGCAGAAAATGGAGACAGATTCCTATCTTTATGCCAGCTACCGTATCTGGGGCCTGTCGCTCATGATGATCGACGAGATGATGGGATTGTTGAGGCGGTAAATCATGCTGGCGCTTCCTGTAGTTGCGGGGGTTGAGGCAGCACCCAAACACAGTGGTGATGGCTTTCATGACGATTTGGCCAGTCGTGGAGAGCACCACAGTGAGAGGTGCAGGCGAATACTGAGACCTGACGCTGCGTATAAGGCAACCGCTTTAATCTGGCGCCGCCTCAGCCTGTGTTGCTGCGTCTTCCTCTAGGAGCCAATCGGCTTGTCCTCTGAGAAAGCTCCGGGTGTCGAGGATCAACTCGTCAACGGCTGCCGGCCGCTCACGGCTCGCCTCAATTAGCGCTTCGGTTGATACCGTTCCCTTCAGATGACCGGCAACGAGATCTACCAGCACGGGTGACATCTCGGGCTGGTGGTAAAAGCGCGGCATGCCGGGCACCAGATTGCCGATGGCGGCGCTGCCGTTCACTCGCAACCAATAACCGCCGCAACTCGACAGGGTGAAATCGTAGGGCCGGCCGAAGCTTTGATTGGGGGTGGAGGGATTAAACCCCCCCTCGGGGACTTCCTGAATTTGGGTCAGCGCCATGACCCAGCGGCTACCCACCGGAAAATCGTCGGCAGGGGGCCGGCAGTAATCCCGGGTCTGCATCCACACGCGCAGGGTATCCAGCCAGAAATCACCCTGAAGCACCTGTTCGGGGACCAGGTCGACGGCGTTGCCTTTAATCGTGTGGACCTCAGCCAGCACCACCAAGTCGGTTGTTGACGCGACCTCGGAAAAGCTTCCTTCCCACAGGCATCCGCAGTCGGCGCCCGTGGCGTCAGGTTGGCCTAACGCCCAATCGGCCAGCATAGCTGCCAGCGATACACAGAGCGTCGTGATGAATGGGTGCCGCAAGGCAGGTTTACCCGTTGAGTAGTCGGGCCGCATCCATCGCGAAGTAGGTCAGGATGCCGTCAGCGCCGGCGCGCTTGAAACAGAGTAGAGATTCGAGCATCACCGCGTCGCGACTCAGCCAGTCCTGCGCAAAGGCGGCCTGGTGCATCGCGTACTCACCGCTCACTTGGTAGGCAAAGGTCGGCACCAGCAGCTCGGTTTTAACTCGCCGCACGATATCCAGATAAGGCATGCCAGGCTTCACCATGACCATGTCGGCGCCTTCCTGCAGGTCCAAAGCGACTTCATGAATCGCCTCGTCACTGTTGCCGGGGTCCATCTGGTAAGTCTTCTTGTCACCGCCTTTGATGTTGGCGGCGGACCCGACGGCATCGCGGAAAGGACCGTAGTAAGTGGACGCATATTTCGCGGCGTAAGAAAGAATGAGGGTGTTGATGTGACCCTCACCCTCCAGCGCGCTGCGAATCGCGCCAATGCGTCCGTCCATCATGTCAGAGGGCGCCACCACATCGGCACCAGCCGCCGCATGGCTGAGTGCCTGTTTGACCAGCGTGTCACTGGTGACATCATTCAGCACGTAGCCCGCTTCATCAATGATGCCGTCCTGGCCGTGGGTGGTGTAGGGGTCCAGCGCAACGTCGGTGATGACGCCGATCTCGGGTGCCGCTGACTTCAGCGCAGCGACCGCGCGCTGCACCAATCCGTCAGCTTGGTACGCCGCTTCGGCAAGCAACGACTTGCTTTCCTGACCGACCACCGGAAAGAGTGCGAGGGCAGGGATGCCCAGCCCGAGAGCTTCTTTGGCCAGTTCAACCACTAGGTCGATACTCAGGCGTTCCACGCCCGGCATGGAGGGCACGGCCTCGCGTTGTCCCGTGCCCTCGAGAACGAATACCGGGTAGATAAAGTCCGCGGGACTCAGCGAGCTCTCGCGCACCATGTCGCGAGCAAAGGCCGAGGCCCTGAGTCGTCGCATTCGGGTGTGGGGGAAAGCGCCGCGTGCACTCATGTTCTCTCTCCCTTTACCTACAGCGCCGAAAAAGCTGCGCGCGCAGCGTCAACTGTGGTCGCAATGTCGCCATCGGTGTGGGCTGATGACATGAAGCCGGCTTCAAACGATGCCGGTGCGAGATACACCCCGCTGTCGAGCATCAAATGGAAGAACTGATTGAAAGCCTCCACATTGGAGTTAATGACCTGATGGTATTGGGTCACCGTCTCATCCTCGGTGAAGAACCCACCAAACATAGAACCCAGATGATTCGTGGTGAAAGGCACGCCCGCGGTGGCCGCGGCTTCGCGCATACCCGTACACAGGTCACCTGTGCGGCGGAACAGATCATCATAAAAGCCGGGCTCACTGATAATAGACATGGTCGCAAGACCCGCGGCCATCGCGACCGGATTACCCGATAACGTGCCCGCCTGATAAATCGGCCCTAGCGGCGAGATCTGTTCCATGATGTCGCGACGCCCGCCGAAAGCGCCGACCGGCATGCCGCCGCCGATGACCTTACCCAGACAGGTGATATCCGGAGTGATCCCCAGAAAGCCTTGAACGCCACCGGTACCGAATCGGAAGCCGGTCATCACCTCGTCGAAGATCAGCACAGCGCCATGGCGAGTGCAAAGCTCGCGCATGCCTTCAAGGTAGCCTTCGACCGAGGGGATGCAGTTCATATTGCCGGCAACCGGCTCGGTAATCACGCAGGCGACCTGATCACCCAGCTCGTCCATCGCGGCTTCGAGTGCCGCGAGATCATTAAAGGGCAGGGTCACGGTGTGTTGTGCCAGCACCTCCGGCACGCCCGGAGAGCTGGGGACGCCAAACGTCAGCGCACCGGAGCCCGCCTTGATCAGCAGCGAATCTGAATGGCCGTGATAGCAGCCCTCGAACTTGATGATCTTGTCGCGCCCGGTAAAGCCACGCGCCAGGCGAATGGCGCTCATGGTGGCCTCGGTACCCGAGCTGGTCATGCGCACCAGCGACATGCTCGGCACGAGCGTGCTAATGGTTTCAGCGAGTTCGATTTCGATCTCGGTGGGGCAGCCAAAGCTGAGCCCGCTTTGGGCAGCCTCGACCACCGCCTCACGCACCCGAGGGTGGTTGTGACCCATGATCATTGGGCCCCAAGAGAGCACATAGTCGATGTAGCGCTTGCCGTCGGCGTCAAAGAGGTAGGCGCCCTCGGCGCGCTCCATGAACCGCGGGGTCCCGCCCACCGCCTTGAAGGCCCGCACGGGCGAATTCACACCACCCGGGATGGTGTGTTTGGCGCGCTCGAAGAGCACTTCAGATCGACTCATGACTGACCAATGTTGCTTTTGTTTGCGCCAATTATCGCAGGCCGGGCGCCTTCGCGCACCCCAGTGAGATCAGCCGCTCAGTGCGGGTCTCAAGTAGACCAGCAGCACGATCGCAAACAAGAATAAGACGGGCACTTCATTAAAGACCCGATAAAACACGTGGGTTCGGTCGTCTTCTCCGCGGCAGACCCTGCCCACGTAGACGCCAGTCTGAAAATGGTAGACCACCAAACACACGACCCCCGTTAGTTTAGCGATCATCCAGCCCGACGACAGGTAGTACTCCCACTGGAAACTCAATCGCCACAGCCCGAGCGCAATCGCCAGCGCCATAAAGGGTGTGACGAAGCGATAGAGCTTGCGCGCCATGACCGCGAGCACTGCTTTGGTTTCAACGTCGGGGCTTTGGGCGTAGTAAACGAGGATGCGCGGCAGGTAGAAGATGCCTGCAAACCAGCAGACGACAAAGATGACGTGAAACCCCTGTATCCACAGCATGTAGCTGTCCTTTTTGCTTTGGTAAAAAGCCCGCCCGCCCATGACACTGCGCGATTGATCGTGAGACAGTACGCGCCCCGCAACACTAACAGAAGCAGGCGCGAAAATGATCAGGGTTGGAGTGGTCGGCGGAACCGGATATACAGGCGTGGAGCTGTTGCGGCTTCTGCTGCGTCATCCGGGCGTCGCGGTGTCTCTCATTACCTCACGTGGTGAGGCCGGCCGCCGTTTGGACGATCTGTTCCCGAGCCTCTTGGGCGCCTGTGATCTGGCCTTCACGGACCCCGCCGAGGCAGATTACGCCTCCTGCGACCTGATGTTCTTTGCCACACCTCATAACGTCGCCATGCGCGAAGTACCGTCACTGATTGAGCAGGGACTTCGTGTTGTGGATCTGTCTGCTGACTTTCGCTTGCGCGATGTTGCCGTGTGGGAGCACTGGTACGGCGAGACCCACGAGGCACCCGCACTCTGCGCCGAGGCAGTCTATGGACTACCCGAGGTCAATCGCGACGAGATCCGCGACGCTCAATTGGTCGCCTGTCCCGGCTGTTACCCTACCGCCGTTCAGCTGGGTTTTCTGCCGTTGCTCGAGGCGGGCGTGATCGATCCCAGTGGATTGATTGCCTCTTGTGGATCCGGTGTCAGTGGTGCCGGCCGACAAGCCAAGCTTGGCAGCCTGCTCACCGAGGCGGGTGAGAGCTTGGCCGCCTATGGTGTGGCCGGTCACCGACATCTCCCCGAGATGGAGCAGGGCTTGGCCGGCATGACGGAGGCATCGGTGCAGCTGACGTTTGTGCCGCATCTCGTGCCGATGAGTCGCGGCATTCATGCAACCTTGTTTGCTAAGCTAACGTCATCTGACGTCGATCTACAGTCTTTGTTTGAGACGCGCTTTGCAGCCGAGCCGGCAGTCGCCGTGCTCCCTCAAGGTGCCCATCCTGCAACGCGGAGCGTGCGCGGCGCCAACACCTGCCAACTCTCGGTGGCACAGCCCCAAGGCCGCGATACGGTCGTGGTCATGTCTGCGATAGATAATCTGGTCAAGGGCGCTGCCGGTCAGGCCTTACAAGCTATGAACTTGATGCTCGATCAGCCCGAGATGACCGGTTTGCAAGGGATTGCTCTCGCACCCTGAATGGCGAGGGTGTAAGCCATGAGTCGCCATCAGCACCGAACTGTTGTCAAACGTGTACACCCCCATGCGTGGCGGTGGCGCCTGCTGGCAGCGAGTGTATTACTGAGTGGTTGTGTCGCTGCCGGCGTCTGGTGGGGCCAACACCTAGCGGGTGCTCCCACGCTTCTGACTGATCAGAGTGCAGTATTGCAAGACCAGATCAATCAGCTTCAACTGCAGGCCGAGGCGGACCAACAAACGCTGAACGAGCTCCGGGATGATCTGCGGCAGCGGGCGGCTGATTTCGCAGCGCTGGGGGATATGCTGGCACTTTACCGATCGGTACTGGCGCCTGAGGAGGCCGATGTGCCGGTGGTCATTCGGCCCCCGGAGCTGGTCAAACTGGGAGATGACTCGCGCTGGCGGCTATCGATGTTGGTCCATCGGGCTGAGAAGGGCGACGCGGTC
>QOPK01000064.1 GCA_003331685.1 Halieaceae bacterium
GGCTGTCATGGCAGCACGCCTTCGTCATTAACGACCAGGGTCAACCTTCGACGTTAGACACTGTTTTATCATCGTGAAATCCCTCCGCTTATTCCCACCGCTGCCCCACTGACGGCGGAGATTGGTCAAGTGACTTTTCACAAAAACGTTGCCGTGCATGAGAAGCGAATCATCACTAGGTGTATTACGCTCCCTGCCAACTTCTTCTTAACCCTCTCAATGCACACAAAGGCTTTCATTGCTCTTGCCAGAGCCCTGTTGCTCATAACAGGTTGCCTACCCAGCTTCTGGGCATGGGGTGCCGACTTTGACCTCGAGCTAGCGGCGGGTTACGCGTGGGATGACAACGTCGGCCTCGATGAACTGGAACGAGCGACTGGTGAGTCTGATGAGGTCACTACACTGGAGATCCAGGGGTCAGCCCTATTCAGCTATCAGGATCGCGCCTCGCTGCGCGTTTCAGCGGGATTGGTTGATGACAGTTACCAGGAGTTCTCGCAGGTTGATCGACGTACCGAATCACTCGGGGTGAATCTGGAGGCGCAGTTAGGCAAAGCCACTGTGGGCATTAACTGGTTCGATGTCTCTGCGGACCTCGAGGATGAGGAGTTCCTGACCTACGAGCGACTCTCTCCGTACTTAGCGGGTTTTTTGAGCAAGCAATGGTTCTTGCGAGGAGAATACGTTTACGGTGAGAAAACGATCGCTCGCCGCCCTGGCCGAGAGGCCGACAGTCACAGCGTTTCTCTGGACAGCTACTATTTCATTCAGGGCCTGAAGCGCTATGCGGTTGTGGGTTACACCTTCCGCGTGGACAACGCGCGCGCGAATCGCTACGACTACGACTCACACGCGATCAAGGCACGTTACGTGCATCGCGAAAACCTGGGGCGACTCCCTCTGGAGCTTGAGCTCGAGGGTAAGTATGAGGATCGACAGTACAAAGCACCCGATCCGATAATCGGCACCGAGCGCGAGGATACCCGTTGGCGTTTCTCGGCCGAGCTACGACTTTCATTCACTGACTACGCGTCCTGGGCGGTAATGATCAAGAACTCTGATTACGACTCGAATCTGCCGACCGCGAGTTACAGCGACCTAGTGGTGGGAACCGAAGTTCGATTGTCTTTCTAATGCCTCGCGCAGAGGAAGAGCGGCAATTCAATACGCTTGAGAAAGGGACGCTTTCAGCACTACTGGAACTGTAATTGCCCGTAGCCGTAGATTTGATCGCGCCCCGGGGCGCCTATATCCACGGCACTGGCATACAGCGCATCCAGCATCGCAGCGGGCTCATTATTTGATTGCAGCAAGCGGGCCGCAGCGACGGTAACAAAAGGCACCGCATAAGAGGTGCCCGATGAGGCCGCATAACCCCCTCCAGCCTGCGCATGCCGAACATTGACTCCGGGCGCAGCAATATCGACGTACTCACCGCGATTCGCTAGGCGAAACGCGCGACCGCGGTTGTCGGTTGCCGTCACGGCCACTACCTCGGGATACGCTGCAGGATACATAGGCTGCGCCATCGGCCCTCCATTGCCAGCCGCCGCAATCGCCAGGACGCCTCGCTCACGCACGCGCGCTAGCGCGGTCTCAAGCAGTCGGTTGGGAGGGCCCGCCAAACTAATATTAATCACAGACACCTGTTGGGTTATCAGCCAATTGAGTGCCTTGATCAGGCTAACCGTGCTGGCGAATTCGCCCCGCTCCTTGGTTTGATCGAACACCTCCGCTGCAAATAACTCAGCTCGGGGAGCCAGGCCCAGTGCCGATGGGTCATTGCTGGCAATGATGGAAGCGATCGCTGTGCCATGGAAGTTGGGTGGCGAGTCGTTCTCTACAAACCGTCGGGTCGTAATCGACGCATGAGAAAAAGCACCGTGCCCCTGATCCACACTGCTATCAATAATCCCGATGCGCAACGACAAGTCAGACAGATCGGTGGGTAAGGCCAGCAGCTCACGAGGGGCTACACCCGCAATGTCGGCATCTGGATCATCTGGCACGCCAGCGGTGTAGAGGTGGTTGAGATCGACGTCAGCCCTGTCGCCACCAATCACCTCATAGATACCCGCACGGGTCGCCGACAAATCAAAGCTAGCAGGGGCCGCAACCTCCGCCAGTAGAAAGCCCAGGCCGTCTAATTCACTGACTCGGTCAAAGAGATAGCCTTCTTGCGCCAATTGTTCAAATACATCCGCTTCTGCCATGACCAACCAATGGTCAGTCTGAATCCGGAGCGCATCTTCACTGATCCGCGACTCAATATCGGTGAGCAGATCCTCCATGGCTTGCTCTATTCGCTCTTCGGTAGCCTCTGAAACGATATCGGAAACCTGATCCTCAACCTCCTGACTCACGCCCGGCTGGCTCAGCGCAAAAACCAATATCAACGCCGCTGCTGCCCGAAATAGGCTGCTGATCGGGGAATATTTGGCTTGAAGTAGCGCGTTGAAGCTGATCATGATGCGAGTCTAACCGCTTTCTGGCTCGCGCTTAAAATCAAAAACTACAGCCCGAAAGGGAATAAGTCCTACTCTGAAACGTCAAGGCAATAGCAGGTGAAATATGGCGAGATTAACCGCCCAACAAAGACAGGACCTGATTGAGGAGCTGCCGCGCTTAAAGCGGTACTGTTTCTCACTGACGTCAGATCCATCTGATGCCGACGATTTATTGCAAATCACGGTAGAGCGCCTGCTTGAGAAAGGTATGCCCGAGGACGCGCACGTCGCTAAGTGGTCGCACCGGGTGTGCCGCAATTTGTGGATTGATGAGATTCGATCCAGAGATGTACGGAGTCGTTACGCGCTTGCAGAAAGCGCAGTGGAAGGGGCCGGCACTACATCGGCCAACATTGACGAGTCCGTGCAGCTCGACCGGGTCTCGGCAGCGATGGAACAGTTGCCGCCTGAGCAACGCGCAGCGTTGGTTCAGGTTGCAGTAGAGGGTTGTTCCTACGCTGAGGCTGCGGCGCTATTGGAAGTGCCGATCGGTACGATCATGAGTCGTGTCGCTCGAGCACGGAAAGCGTTGGCTCAGGATTTGGAGTGGAGTGCAGAAAGAGAGGCTTAAGCCTCCGGCATTTGTCAGGGCCCACTTGGGAGGGCTCGAGAGGAACAGGGTGATATCGATGAGTGGTGATCGTCAGAACGTGGTGGACATACCCGGAACGCGAGTGGACGACGACCATTTGCTGTCTATGTATGTCGATAACGAGTTGGACGCAGAGCGAACCATTGCCCTGATCAGCAGGCTGCGCAGTGAGCCCGCCCTTCGAGAACGCCTCGAGGTCATGGAAGCCAACGACAAGCGGGTGAGGCAACTGTTTACTCAATCTGACAAACAAGTTCCCGAACATCTAGCACCCCTGGTCGCCGCGGAAAACGTGGCCGTGCTCGGTATGACCCGGCGCTGGCAGCGCTGGGCGAGCGTCGCTGTAGCTGCCTCGTGCGCGATAGCGATAGCATTAGTTGTCGACCTGAACCAAACCGATGTATTCAACCCCATGGCCATGGATCCGCAGTTGGCGAAGGCTCTGGAACAATATCCCTCGCGTGCCACTGGGTGGGATACGCTCGATGACGAGCGACAGTTCCGCTCGGTCTTGACCTTTCCCGCGGCCGACGGACGCTGGTGCCGTGAGTTTCTGCTGAGTCAAAGCGAGTCACACTGGCGCGGCGTGGCCTGTCGGGATGGCAGTGAATGGGTGAACCAAGTCGTGGGTAGCGAAGTCTTCCTCGAGCAGGAATCCCAGTATCGTCCCGCCGGTGCCGGCGACAGCGAGCAGGTAGCACGATTCATCGACGAGACAGCGACCGATGTGGCGCTTGGACCGCAGCAGGAAGCGACTCTGATCGGCTCCGGTTGGTAAGCCTGCGCTCATACAATATCTGGCGCGGGTCTCGCGCTGAAAACACAGCCACACCAGAACACTACCTACAACCCAGCCCCCCTGAGTGTGGTCTCGCGCCTAGCTAGGCCTGAGGACTGCGAGGCAGTGCTGCTTGCGTTACACTCCCCGCCGGCGGTCATTGACCGCCGCAGATGATCTTTAATCGAGAGTTTAGTGCTGATGAGTGCATACCTGATGCCACTGACCGGCGGAGTTTTGTTGGGCCTATCCGCTATGTGGCTACTTCTTTCACTGGGCCGCATAGCGGGCATCAGCGGCATTGCCTGGGGGTCTCTTGCAGGCCCAGAACGCGTTTGGCGAGCCCTGTTTTTGGTGGGTTTGCTACTTGGCGGACTACTGACACACAACGTCATCGGCCAACCTGTTCCGGCTGAATCCACCGCGCCCTTGTGGTTGATTGTTACGAGTGGACTCCTCGTCGGCCTCGGGACGCGCATGGGTGGCGGCTGCACTAGTGGCCACGGGGTGTGTGGACTAGGCCGGCGATCACCACGATCACTGGTCGCCACGTTGACCTTCATGACGCTGGGCGTGGTAACCGTATTCGTGATGCAAAGCTTGATGGGGGGCGCGGTATGAAGTCGTGGCCTGCTTTAATATCAGGCGTTCTTTTTGGACTTGGACTGACCTTATCGGGCATGTCAGACCCGGCCAAAGTGCTCGGATTCTTGAATATCACCGGGGCGTGGATACCGGATCTGATCTTCGTCATGGGCGGCGCTGTAGCCGTCACATTTCTCATCACTCCGCTTGTGACGGCAAGAGAGGCGCCCTTGCTGGCGTCGGCTTTTTCACTACCCGGCAAGCAGCTGTTGGACCGACGTTTGGTGGGCGGCGCTGTGCTATTTGGCATCGGTTGGGGACTGTCCGGCTACTGCCCGGGACCTGCGTTGGTGAGCTTGCTCTACGGCTACGAGTCAACCTTGATGTTTTGCTTGGCTATGTTCGCAGGGATGGCATTGGAAGGCCCGCTCAGCCGCTTATTCGCATGATCCTGAGCGCCGACCCGGGACCGGTTATGACAGGTCCAGGGCAAATTGTTTGAGTACATCGAGCGGGACAATCTCAAGCGTTTTTTGATGGGTCGCTCGCAAGTAAAGTCTCGGTGCTTTGCCTGCTTCGTGAGCCTGATGCCAGCGCATCGCACACAGACACCATCGATCACCCCCTTTCAACCCGGGAAAACCATATTGAGGCATCGGCGTTACCAGATCGTTGCCCGCTGATACCGAGTAAGAGAGAAACTCATCAGTCATCTGTGCGCAAACCGTGTGCAGGCCATGATCCATGGGGCCTGTATGGCAGTGGCCGTCGCGAAAGAATCCTGTGACCGGATCCTGACAACACAGCTCGATGGGTAACCCCAATACATTGAGCTGCTTGGGCGGTTCACCCGATGGCTCTCCCATTACTGTTTCTCCTGCGACGATTGAATAACGGACAGCGAAAAGACGCACCGTGTTTTTCCCGCCGGGCTACAGTAGCATCATATCGACACTAGCAGGACGCCCCTCCCAATGTTGAGCCCGGATAATCACCTTGGAATTTTTGCTGCCCTGATGGGACTGGCCGCGCTCGCCTTCTGGTTACAAGCAACGCGCCTGGGGGCACTGCTCACCGGCACAGTTCTGGTGATTTTGATGGCCATTGTCGCAGCCAACGTCGGACTCATCCCTCATCAAGCGCCCACCTATGGCTTCGTCTTTACCTATTTGGTGCCCGTGCTGATTCCTCTTTTTCTTCTACAGGGAGACGTCCGCCGACTTCTGCGTGAGGCATCGCGAACTGCGCTCGCCTTTATCGTGGCCTCAGCCGGCACCGTGGCCGGAGTCCTGCTGGCCATCTCCCTCCTCGATCTCAGCACATTGGCAGGGAGCGCGAACATCAACGCTGCAGACAAGGAGAGCGCCATTGCCGGTTTGTTCGCCGCCACCTACATAGGTGGCTCGGTGAACTACGCTGCGTTGGGCGAGATGACCGGGCTATCTGGCGACGCTTCTTTTTTCTCAGCAGCCACTGCCGCTGACAATCTATTTAGCGCTATTTTTCTGAGTGTGCTGGGGCTGTTACCCGGCGTGCAGTGGTTAGCTAGGCGCTTTCACGATCACCCCCAGACAAGAACCCATAACTCCAGCAGCGCTATCTCAGAAAGCAATACGGTGTCGATGACACCCACCTCACTGTGCACAGCATTGGCAGTCTCCACACTGCTGGTGACTATCAGTGATGCGCTCAGTGCTTGGCTGGACTTCTCGGGGGCACGCTACATTATTTTAACCATACTGACCCTCGCTCTCGCGACGATGATGCCAAAACTACGAGACTGGTGTAGCGGGGGATTTGAGCTCGGCGTTGTATTGTCATTCGTTTTCTTTGGCTCGATCGCTGCCGGGGCGGACATCGTCGCCATGCTTAGCGTGGCCCCCATCTTGATCGCTCTGGTCACCATTTTGCTGACAACCCATCTTCTATGCCTGTTGGTCGTCGGCCACTGGCTAAACCTGACACTGCCGGAATTACTGACCGCATCCAACGCGGCCGTGCTCGGTGCTACAACTGCGCCGGCGATGGCAGCCGCCAAAGGTTGGCATGATCAAATCACACCAGGTGTTCTGGTAGGCGTGCTGGGCTATTCATTAGGCACGCTCATCGGAGGATTGCTCTTCAATCTACTGTGACACTGTTCCTGTCTTACCAGCCCTGTCTTACCCGGCATTACCTGAACACACCTTCTCAGCGATGTGACCTGCCGCGCGCCCTAGCCTGTCGCCCGAGATGCGCTTTCATCGCTCGCGTAAGCGAGTAAACGGGTCGCGACGTCCCTCCCCGACGTCACCGCGCCTTCCATCCAGCCATACCAGCCTCGAGACAGATCACCACCCGCAAAGAGCACTGGGGGCGGCATATCCGCCAGCTCGTGCAGCCCGCGCATTTGGCCAGGTGCACTGCTCAACCAGGAGCCCCGCGAGAAAGGATCCGCTATCCAGTCATGGGAGAGGTACTGCTGGTGAAACACAGAATCGGGATGCCGCGCAGCCAATGCTCGCCAACTCTCGGCCAACGCCTCGCCGTGATCGGGCTCGGCAACAGCAAAGGTGCAGACCGCGTCTGATCGAGAACCGCGTCGAGAGTACACCTCGACCGCATGCGGCCACCCGACAGATTCCACAGGCTCAGTGAGTGTGGCGGCTACCCAACCTTTAGCGGCTCGACCAACGTGACCTTCCGCGATCACTCGCGCCGCCATAGCGGGTAATGGAATATCCAGACTCAGGTGTGAGAGAACATTAAGCGGCAGCGCAACAATCACCTGCCCCGCTAAAATCTGGCCAGCGGGGCCCTCGACAATAACGCCCCCCTCGGTTTTGGCGATACGGGTAACCCGGCAGTTCAGCCGAAGCGCTGAGCCAAGAGAGTTGGCCATCGCAATACTCAGTGATTGCGCACCTCCCGCAATCCGACTTTCAGCCCCGCTGAAAGCCGCTTCAACACCGCCGAAAGACGCAAACTCATGAAGCAAATTGAGCATGCTGTAGTCATCGGGGTGTGCTCCCTGTAATGCAAAACCGTGGGCGAGGAATGTCGAGAGATCGCTAATGTCGAGAGAATGTGACTCTAAAAAAGCCGTCACGGACAGATCGAACTGGTCATAACCCTCATACCAGTGCGGCTGGCGAGGATTTAGTTGAGCCGCTATGCGATCGCAGGCTCGAACAGTGCTGTGCCATGTGGCAGCCCCTGTCTTGGGTGCCAAACCCTGCGACAGCGTCTCAGAGACTGCGCCTTCAAGGTCAATCTCATACCGCGCCAGTTCTTGCATCATTGCCTGATGCTGATTGGGGTCAACCCACTCCGCGCCGAGGTCAACCGTGAGGCCGGCCGCCTCAAAAGATGCGCTGTAGGTTCTTCCCCCAACGCGATCCCCCGCCTCCACCAGCACCACCTGCCGCCCGGCTTTCAACAGATCTCGAGCGGCGCACAACCCAGCAAGGCCAGCGCCAATAACTACTGTCTCTATCTGCTCCATGGCCTCATGCTACATCCTAATCCTCGGTCAGGAGATACAATAGCAGTCATTGCTGGCTCACTTAAAAGAGGCGATTTGCTCTAGAGGTTTTTTAACGGCGGCCGCGCGCGGCACCATCGCTGTCTGGGCCGGGTGCCCTACGACCAACAACACATAGGGCCGCTCGTTGCTCGGACGCCGAAGAATCTGATTCAGGAACCTCATCGGATTTGGTGTATGGGTTAGTGTAGCGATACCCAGCTCGTGAAAAGCGTTGATCAAAAATCCCGTCGCAATGCCTACCGACTCGGGCACGTAGTAGTGCTTTTGCCGTGCACCTTTCTCGTCGATGCCGTACCGCTCCGCAAATACAGCAATCAACCATGGCGCCGTTTCCAAAAACGGCTTGGACGCATCAGTGCCTAGTTTTTTCAGATCATTCAGCCATGTCTCTCCCGCCCGACCACCGTAAAAAGCCTGCTCTTCTGCCTCCGCCGCCTCGCGGATCGCACGCTTGATGTCAGGGTCACTCACGCAGGCAAAGTGCCATGGTTGGTGGTTCGCGCCGCTCGGTGCTGAGCCTGCAGCGAGTACGCAGGCCTCAATCACGGCACGATCAATGGGCTCATCAGAGAAATCCCGCACCGTGCGCCGTCTAGCAATTCGATCCCGATAAGCCAGAGCGTCATTCAATATCACGCCAGGAGCCAATACTTCCGGCGGGTCCAAGGGTATCGGATCGTAGTCGAAGTCGGTCATACTGTCGTTCGCCATCGAGCGTGAAAGATGTGAGTTTATACCCGCGCTACGACGACATCTTATTTGGAGCTGACCAGTATCCGCAGGCTGGCCCACACTAATGGTCCATCAGTTAGCATCTCGTTATGAAAGTCATTCAAAGAACGGGTGTAAGGGCAAAGGATCGTGATCTTGCTCTGAAGTGGATCAAACGATGCCTACGGGAAATCACGCGTAAAGATTACGAACTACCAGTGGACTATGGTGGGGCGTGCAATGATCTCGTAGTCACCGTGAAACGCGCTGGGCATCGCTCCTCGGCATGCGCCAAAGGCATCACCATCGATATTTCGGCTTATACAAAAGGTACTTCCGCTCTTCTCGAGTACCCCGCCTTCGCCCACGATCCCGTCATCGGATCCAGAGACACCATCACGCCCGAGCTGGTCCTAGCCGGCACGATCGCGCATGAAATCAGCCATTTTGTGCAGTATCGATACGGCCCCAATACACGGTGGCTAAAAAAACGCTACCGTAAACCTCACGGTGAAGGGTTTCGAGATATCTATCGAATATTGCGATCAAGAGTAGTGAATCCACATCTCAAAGATGTGTGAAAGGTTGAAATAGTGATGCGCTCTACCAACGCTTTCATCCAGACCGCATATCACATTGTCCTCAACGATTTACCACGCAGCCTGTATGAAGGCTCGCCAGAGAGGCTTGGGTGGGTGGTGCGCCAATCCAACCCAACCATGCATCGCGACAGGGCGCACATTTGAGACCATAATCCCCACCCGTCAGACGCCTTGAGCCTTTCACGTTATGCAAGTTGATCCGGCAGCCGCGGGCTTTTGCCCTGCCAAACTCAGTAAACTCGATGACCACCTGATCAGTCGTTATGTCGAGCCCAAAAAAATATCAGGTTTCAACTTGAAGGTTGTGCGCAAAGGCAAGGTGGCGCATCACACTTCAACAGGCCTAATGGATATTGAGCGCGATAAGGCGATGCGCGACGACACCATCTTTCGCATCTATTCCATGTCCAAACCCGTCACTTCCATTGCACTGATGATGCTGTTGGAGGAAGGACGGTTTCAACTGACCGACCCCGTCCACAAATTTATACCATCATGGCGCGAACACCGCGTTTGGGTTGAAGGTGAAGGTGAAGCGATGGTGACACGCGCGCCCAAAGCGCCGGTGACCGTACAACATCTGCTTTGCCACACATCGGGTCTGACGTATGGCGGTTTTCTGCCCGGGCTTGAGCTGCCTGTAGACCCGGCTTACGCGGCTGCAGGCATATCTAGGGCGGGTCTCGACACCCTGCAGGAGTTTGTTGAAAAACTCGCAAAGGTACCACTGCTCTATGAGCCGGGAACACGATGGAGCTACTCCATGAGCACCGATGTCTGCGGTTATCTGGTTGAGGCCATATCGGGTCAATCCTTTGAATCTTTTTTGCAGGACCGACTCTTCGGTCCCCTCGATATGCCCGACACTGGGTTCACTGTTTCTGACACTCAACTAGATCGTTTTGCAGCTTGTTATGAACGCGCACCAGACAAATCTTTGCGACTTCAGGACGACCCCGAGACAAGTCGCTATCGAAGTCCACCCAAAGCACCCTCTGGCGCCGGCGGACTGATCGGTACGGTTAGCGACTACGCCAACTTCTGTGAAATGCTGATGCATAAAGGGCAGTTCCGGGGCAAACAGATCATCGGAAGGCCGATTTTGGAGCTGATGACGCGCAATCATCTTGGCGATCGCTCACTGGCAAATATGGCGGTCGGGGGGTTTTCAGAAGCGAGCAACGTCGGCGTTGGCTTTGGACTAGGCTTCGCCACCACCATGGATGCGGCCGCTTCGGGCACCGTCGGCCAGGGCGACTTCTATTGGGGCGGCCTGGCCTCGACGCTATTTTGGGTTGATCCCATCGAGGATCTCTACGCTATTTTTATGACGCAGTTAATTCCCTCTTCCACCTTCAACTTCAGGGGGCAAATCAAAAACCTGGTGTATGGGGCGTTGTCGTGAGCACCTATTCGGGCGC
>QOPK01000065.1 GCA_003331685.1 Halieaceae bacterium
CGATCCACATCAGCGACGAGCCCTCAAATACGGGGTTTTGCGACCAGGCATTGCGACTCACCGGCACAACGTCATTCAGGCCCAGCCGACCCAGCTCGAGCTCCTGAGCGAGGATATAAGCGGTCATGAGCTTGGTCAGACTCGCAGGCGGCAGCTGCAGGTCGGGATTGTGCTCGACCAGCACGGCCCCGGTATCAAAATCGACGAGCAGGTAGGAATCGGCATTAAGAGTCGGCGGCGAGGGCACCAGCGCTGTGTTGGCCGATCCAGCCAGCGGTAGCCATAACATAGCGATCAGGCAACAAACTGAGCGCTTCATATTCGCTCTCGCTTCTGTCATCGACGGGTTCTCCTGAGTGTCAAAACGGGACCGCGCCAGTGTACGCGTGCGAGACGTCCTATGAAAATCACCTCTCAGGGTAATGGCTGCGGTGCGGGATAGCCCGCCTCAATCAATACTGCCCGGGCCTGCTCTAGTGCCTGCATGTCAGAGAAGGGGCCGACTCTAACGCGGTGCAGCCGCCGGCCACCGCTGTCTACGGCGCTGACCGACACCGGGTACGCCCATGTACTACTGATCTCGCTACCAAGCTCGCCCGCGGCAGTCTCCGAGGTATACGCGCCCAGCTGCAAGTAACGGTAGGTGGCAGCTTCGAGTCCACGACGGTCGTCGACCCCCGCCAGATCAAGGGATTCCACCAAAACGGTCGCGATGCCCTGTTCGGCGAAGCCTAGCTGCAAGGCCGCACCATATGACAGGTCGATCAGTCGGTCCGGATGAAATGGGCCACGGTCGTTCACCCGCAATACCACTGTGCGATCGTTGCTCAAATTGGTCACGCGGACATAGGTCGGAATCGGCAGTGAGCGATGCGCAGCGGTGGCGCCGTAAACGTCAAAGATTTCGCCGTTGGCGGTGGGTCGGCCCTGAAATTTCATGCCATACCACGAGGCCACACCCTGTTCGCGGTAGCCGCGCGCGCTGGCACGCACAGTGTAGTGGGCACCATTCACTTCATATGGGCTACGGTTGCCCTCGGCCAAGAGGGGGTCGGGCCGCGGCGTGGCGTCCTGCCATGGCGCACGATCGGAAGAGGATGGTGCAAAGTCTGCCTGCTCTGTCGGTGTGGCATCGCGATGGGTGGAGCACGCGGTCAAAGCAGCCGAGGCGCAGAACATTGCGCCAATCAACAGGCGCCTCAAGAGCTTGCGCGCGCCGCAGCAATTGCTTGACTGAGCTCCCATACGGCCATCGCATACATCGCGCTATGGTTGTAGCGCGTAATGACATAGAAATTATGCAGTCCCAGCCAGTAACGCAGCCCGTCTTGCTCTTCTAGTCGGAGCGGTGTTGCCAGCCCCGTGGGGTCCAGTGGGTCGGCTGGCTCAAGTCCCTCGAGCGCCAGCGCGGCGACCGTTTTTTTGGGCTTCAATCCACCCTCGAACATCGCCGGGTCGGGATCATTGGCGATGCCGTCTATCACTACGTAGTCACCCGAGCGCCAGCCGTGGGCTTCTAGATAATTCCCCACACTGGCAATGGCGTCGGCGGGGTTGTCCCAGATATCGGGCGCACTCTCGCCGTCGTAACTTTGTGCATAGGCGCGATAGCTCGACGGCATAAACTGGCCGTATCCCATAGCGCCCGCATAAGAGCCTTTCAACGCGAGTGCATCCTTACCCGACTCCCAGGCCAGCACCAGAAATTGCTCCAGTTCTCCAGTGAAAAAAGGCGAGCGTCGCGGATAATCGAACGCCAGTGTTGCCAGTGCATCGATCACGCGATAACTCCCCGTGATCCGGCCGTAATAGGTTTCCACGCCGATGATCGCCACCACCAACTCCGCCGGTACGCCGGTGCGGGCCGCGACCGATTGCAACGTGCCCGCGTGGTCGCTCCAGAACGAGACGCCCTCGCGAATCCTCCGATCAGTTAAAAAGATTTTTCGATACTCGTACCAGGCCTTAGTTTTTTCCGCTGGTCGTGAGATGGCATCGAGAATACTTTGCTGCCGCTCCGCGGCGTCGATCAACTGCTGGGCCCAACCAGGATCCACCCCTGCTTCCTGCGCGGCGGCTATCACTCGCTGCGCAGCTTCTCGGTCGGTGTAATCTCCGGCCAGAGCCAAGTTACACAGGCTCAGTCCTGTGCACAGAAGCAGTATGCGACAGCCCAACCAACACCCCAGTGCGAACCGCGATTGCTGCAGTCGGTTTGTCGAGATCATCGTGAAAGTACCCTCTTTTCAGTGCTGATAGCGCTGAGAATACCGAAACTCAGCAACAAGGTGACAATCGACGTGCCACCAAAGCTGACAAAAGGCAGCGGCACGCCCACAACGGGGAGGATCCCTGCGACCATACCCATGTTCACCACAACATAAACCCCAAACGTGAGCGTGATCGCACTTGCCAATAACCGGCCGTAGCTGGTCTGCGCCGTGAAGCTAATCCAAAGGCCCCGGGCAACCACCGAGCCGTAAAAGAGCAACAACAAAAGAACACCGCGCAACCCCCACTCCTCGGCCAGCACCGCGATAATGAAGTCGGTCTGACTCTCAGGCAAAAAATCCAGCTGGGACTGGGTGCCCTGCAAATATCCCTTTCCGGACCAGCCACCCGAGCCAATGGCGGTCTTGGATTGAATGATGTTCCACCCGGCGCCTAATTTGTCCGCTTCCGGGTCGAACAAGGTCAGGATGCGTTGCTTTTGATAGTCCCGAAGCAGGAACAACCAAGCGGGCCAGATACAGAGCAGCGTCGCCATCACTCCCGAGAAAATCTGCCACCAGCTGACGCCCGCCATAAACACCACAAACGCGCCGCTGGCACCCACCAAAATGGCCGTGCCCAGATCCGGCTGGGTTGCGATGGCGGCGGCCGGCAGCACAATGATCAACAGTGCCGTTACAGTGGTGCTCGGCCGCGGTGGCAGGGCATACCGCACGACCCAAGCTGCCACCATTAACGGCATGGCAATCTTCATGATCTCTGAGGGCTGAAAGCGGATAAACCCCAAGCTTAGCCATCGCTGCGCGCCCTTCGCCCCCACCCCAAAGAAGGGGACTAGAAGCAGCAAAAGCAGGGCCCCAAGATACAGTGTCGGGGCCCATCGCTGCAGGGTATCGAGGCGAACCTGGGCCACTACCAGAAGGACAGCAAAGCCCACCACAAAATTGCGGATCTGCCGATTAACAGTGTCCCAATCACCATCGGATGCGCTGAAGAGCACGAACAACCCCGTGGTCATAATGGCCAGCATGGGCAGCAATAGCATCACATCAAGGTGAAGTCGCTCGGCAGGCGTTTGCGTTCTGGCGAAGTCCCGGTCAGAACCCTCGAAAAAACGGGTGTAATCAGACATCACTCGCCTCGCTCAACCAGGCATCCATAATTCGCCGGGCGACAGGTGACGCCGCACCGCTGCCTCCGCCGTTTTCGGCGATGACCGCGACCACAATGCGCGGCTTTTCAACCGGCGCAAACGCAACAAACAACCCGTGATTGCGGTTACGCTCGCTAATGGCGTCTTCGTCGTAAATTGCATCCTGCGCAATGCTGACCACCTGCGAGGTACCAGTCTTACCCGCAATTTGGTAGCCGAGACCCTTTGCTATCCCCGCCGCGGTCCCGCGAGGGGAGTGCACGACATCCACCATACCCGCCACGACCGCCTGCCAGTCAGCCTCATCCATCGGTATGGCTGGTCGTTGCACACCACCGACCGTCAGATCATCGACGCGATGAACAACCGAGGGCACAAAGCTCTCGCCTTTATTTGCCAGCACCATTACTGCCTGCGCCAACTGCAGCGGGGTGGCCAACATATACCCCTGGCCGATCCCGGCACTAATGGTTTCGCCCGGGTACCAAGTCTCGCCCAATGCGGTGCGTTTCCAATCAGTGCTGGGCAAAATGCCGTCCTGCTCACCGGTGGTATCAATGCCCGTGCGCTGACCAAGACCGAACGGCTGCAGTACTTCAGCTATCCCGTCGATACCCATGCGGTGCGCGAGGTCGTAGTAATAGGTATCGCAAGACTCTGCGATGGCCATTCTCAAATCCACCTTCTCGGCATGACCCGTGCCGCGGACACGGAGCGTCCAGTCACGATAGCGGCGATCATCGCCGGGCAATCGGTACCAGCCGGGGTCAGGTATCTCTGTATCAGGCGTGATGTAATCTCTGGCCAATGCGCCCATGCTGATCAGTGGCTTGACCGTGGACCCGGGAGGGTATTGCCCCTGAACCGCACGATTAAGGAGCGGCGTATCCAGCGAGCCTCGGAGCTCTGCATAATCGGAGTAGCTGATCCCTTCAACAAAGAGATTAGCGTCGTAGCTGGGATTCGACACCATAGCCAGCACACCACCAGTGAGAGGATCTAGGGCTACCACCGCGCCGCGTTGATCACCGAGCGCCGCCACCGCCTCGCGCTGCAAGTCCAGATCGAGATACAGGCGAAGATTCTTACCGGGGACCGGTGCCTGCTTCTCCAATACGCGCAAAACTCGCCCATGCGCATTGGTCTCGACATGCTGATAACCGGGCTTGCCATGGAGCAGGGGCTCATAGCGCTTCTCAAGTCCCACTTTCCCTGTATGCAGCGTCCCCCGATAGCGCTCTGCATCAAGCTCAAAAAGATCTTCAGCGCTCACTCTGCCTACGTAGCCCAACACATGACTGAGCGCCTCGCCGTAGGGGTAGTCGCGGGTCAATTGTGCGTCAACCACGACCCCGGGAAGTTGATGTAAGTCAACTGCGACGTTAGCCAGCGCCGCATCGCCCAGACCCAGTTTGATCGGCACAGCCTCGAAGGGTCGACGACGCTCGGAACGCTCCTGAAAGGCCTTGAGTTCGCGATCCGTCAGCGACAGTCGCGCGGTGAGGATGTCGACCAATGCGGCGAAATCTTCGCTGCGCTCCCTGACAACGCCAATCACAAAAGTCGGTTTATTCGCAGCCAGCACACGTCCTTTGCGATCCACAATCTGCCCACGCGTGGGCGAAATCACCTCGACTCGGATCCGGTTTCGATCCGACTGGGTCATAAAATCATCGTACTGGACAATCTGCAGGGAGTAGTAACGATAGACCAGCACAACCAGCACAACCGTGATCGCTATCACCGACGCAATCAGGCGAGAGCGATTGATCATCCACTCGCGGTGGGTGTCTCGCAAGGCATCCAGGATTCTGGCCACTAGCTACCCCGGTGGTAGGGATGGCCGGCCTGAACCGACCATGCCCGATAAAGCTGCTCGGCGAGAATCACCCTGACCAACGGATGCGGCAAGGTTATCCGCCCCAGAGACCAGCGCTCCTTTGCGCCTTTGAGAATATTCGGGTGAAGCCCATCCGGACCGCCGATCACAATGCTGATCTGTTCACCCCGCATTTGCCACTGGCCAAAGCGCTCCGCGATCAGCTCGGTGCTAACCGCTTTGCCCGAGATATCGAGCGCGACAACATAGTCCTTGCCGTTGAGCTTTGCCTCGATGGCCTCTGCCTCTTGCACGCGATACTTCTCTGGGGTTGCCGATCCGCGTTTGGCTGGCGGGATATCGAGCCACTCGACTGATATTTCACGGGGCATACGACGAGCGTACTCTTCTACTCCCTGATCCACCCATGCCGGCATTTTTTGCCCTATCGCCAGCACTCTGAGCCGCATCAGCTACTCTCGGGTTGAGCGGCCTGCACCGACCACAGGCGCTCGAGGTCATAAAAACTTCGGGCGGTGGGTTGCATCACGTGTACCACCACATCACCAAAGTCGACCAGCACCCACTCGCCGACTCTCTCACCCTCTACGCCCAGCGGTCGCACGCCCTGCTCTTTTGCTTTCATGATGACGTTGTTGGCTAGTGATTTAACGTGTCGACTGGATGTCCCGCTGGCAACGATCAGCCAGTCCATGACGGAACTGAGCTCGCGGACATCGAGCACCACAGGCTCGACGGCCTTGAGGTCTCCGAGTGCCTGTTGCGCGATGGAGAGCAGGTCAGCCTCCTCGGCAGTTTCCGGAACGATCATTTCAGTGGTCATACGAGGTCGCGACTGAACAGTGCATGATTGGAAATATACTCCATAACACCGTCGGGTAGCAGGAATCTGGGGTCTTGACCTTCAGCGATCATCATCCGAATCTCACTGGATGAAATATCAAGCAAGGGCTGCGCCAGAGTGAATACGCCACCGCCGGGTCGCGACAGCAGGCCGGCTTTATCGATCTTGTGTTCGGACAACCAGTCCGATACCTCTGACGGACAAGGCTCGGCATCAGGTCGGCCTATCACCACCACGTGCGCAAAATCTAACAGCGCTCGCCATCGTGACCACCGTGGCAAATTCGCCAGAATATCGGCACCCATAATCCACACTAGTGGGCGCTCCGCACCACACTCGTGACGCAGACCCTCCAGCGTATCGACGGTATAAGACGGGCCCGGTCTCCCGACCTCGCGGGCATCCACACCAATACCCTGCACGTCTCCCACCGCCAATTCCAGCATCGCCAAACGATGCGCGGCATTGACGGTCGCCCGATCTTTCAGAGGGGATTGCGCGGCGGGTATCAGGTCGACGCGCTCCAGATTAAGCGTGTCGCGCACAGCCATCGCGCCACGCAGGTGGCCAATGTGGACCGGATCAAAAGCGCCGCCCAAAAATCCAAGGGGGGGTTGCGGGTTGTTTATCGCTTCGGCACTCACTGGCGAATGTGCCCATCCCCTTTGACGATATATTTTCTGGAGGTGAGCCCCTCCAGACCAACGGGCCCCCGCGCGTGCAGCTTACCGGTGGAGATACCAATTTCTGCGCCAAGACCGTATTCAAAACCGTCGGCGAATCGAGTCGAGGCATTGTGCATCACAGACCCCGAATCCACCTGCCGAAGGAAGCGCTCCGCCGTAATCGCGTTCTCAGTAACGATACTCTCGGTGTGATTCGACCCGTACCGCGCGATATGGAACATAGCGTCGTCCACGTCATCCACCATTTTCACCGAGAGAATCGGCGCCAGATACTCGGTTGACCAGTCTGCCTCTATAGCGTCGACAGTGATATCAGGGGCCGCCTGTCGAGATGCCTCACAGCCTCTCACCTCTACACCCTCTGATTGCAGCGCAGTGACCAGCCCTGGCAGCATATCCGCCTGCGCTCTGGCCACCAGCAAAGTCTCCATGGTGTTGCAGGTTCCGTAACGCTGCGTTTTGGCGTTGAAGGCGATGCGATGGGCTTTTTCTCGATCCGCGTCTGTGTCGATATAAACATGACAGATGCCATCGAGGTGCGCCAACACCGGCACTTTACTGTCCGCCGCAACACGCTCGATCAACCCTTTGCCACCGCGCGGCACCACCATGTCAATGTAGGCGGGCATGGTGAGCAATGCCCCCACCGCCGCCCGATCCACCATCGGCACCACCTGAGCCGCCTCCACTGGCAAACCCGCTGCTGAAAGCCCGGCTGCGAGCGAGTCACCCAACCGCTTATTGCAGTGGATCGCTTCCGAACCCCCTCGCAAAATCACCGCATTACCCGCCTTCAGGCACAGTGATGCCGCTTCGATCGTCACGTTCGGCCGGGATTCATAAATCATGCCGATCACACCCAGCGGCACGCGCATGGTGCCGACGTCGATGCCTGACGGCATTTTGCGCATATCCGACACGGCGCCGATAGGATCAGGTAGCGCCGCCACTTGAGAGAGTCCTTCCTCCAACACATCGAGTTGCGCTGGCGTCAACGCCAGGCGGTCGAGCAAGGCGGCCTCAAGTTCGCTCTCGCGGCCCTGCTCCAGGTCCCGCTCATTCGCTGCCAGAATGGCGTCCCGATCAGCGGCTATTGCGGCGCGAATTTGCAGCAGCGCCTCATTGCGCCGCTCGACACTCGACGACGCCAACACCCGCGCAGCAGCGCGAGCTGACCGCCCCATCTCCGTGATGGCCGCTCGAATGTCCATCGTCATTTGTGCCGCCGTCGCAGGGCTCAGTCTTCGCCCTCATCAGAACCGGCAGATACGAGCTCCTTCAATTCGCCAGAGGCTTCCATGTCGCAGACGATGTCACAGCCACCAATCAACTCCCCGTCTACCCAGAGTTGAGGGAAAGTCGGCCAGTTGGCATAGGTGGGCAAATTCGCACGAATCTCTGGGCTGCTCAGCACATCGACATAGGCGAATCGCTCCCCGCAAGACATGAGTGCCTGCACGGTGCGCGCAGAGAAGCCGCACTGCGGTTGGTTGGGCGAGCCCTTCATATAGAGAATGATACGGTTTCCCTCTACTTGCTCGCGGATGGTCTCCATGATGTCCATAAACTGCTCCGTATTGAAGGCGACCAGCCGTGCCTCGGCTGGCGCAAAGACCACTATTGTAATACGACAAAGGCTTAGCAAGCGCAGTGAGGGATGTAAAACCGCACACACTGTTGATTTGACTCAGGCGGACGCTCCGCTACTCTTGCTGCCCCGCGGACATAAGGGCTGATCCCCGATGCCAGACGCGTCGCCCGCCATCATGCCGACATACGGTCGCCTGCCCGTCACCTTTTCCAGAGGAGAGGGAGCTGTGCTCTACGACACTAACGACCGTGCCTATCTGGACGGCGTATCGGGCATTGCGGTGACGAACCTGGGGCACCAGTATCCGCGCGTGACCCAGGCTGTCGCCGAGCAGGCGAGCCGCCTCATTCACACCTCAAATTTATTTCACATTGGCTTGCAGGAAGCCGTCGCAGAGCAATTGCGCGCCGCAACCGGCATGGAAAACATGTTCTTCTGCAACTCGGGTGCAGAGGCTAACGAGGCGGCCATAAAACTCGCACGCCGGTATGGCAATCAGAAAGGCATTGCGTCACCCCAGATCATTGTCCTCGATGGCGCCTTCCATGGCCGCACCCTCGGCGCACTCTCTGCGACCGGCAACCAAAAAATCCGACAGGGATTTGGCCCGCTGCTGGAGGGTTTCCAGCGCGTTGCGCCTGACGACCTGCCCGCAGTCGAGGCGCTGGCGGCTGAGCGTCAGGATGTCGTAGCGGTGCTGGTGGAACCGATTCTAGGCGAGGGAGGCATCAGGCCACTCGCCATTGACTATCTTCAAGGTCTGCGTCGACTGTGCGATCAGCACGGATGGCTATTGATATTCGATGAGGTGCAAACCGGCAACGGTCGCTGCGGATCAACCTATGTGTTTGAACAGTTGGGCGTTGAACCGGATGTTTTGCTGACTGCCAAGGGTTTAGGCAATGGTCTGCCTATTGGTGTTTGCATGGCGAAGGGTGTCGCAGCGGAACAGTTGGGTCCGGGCGATCACGGCTCCACTTATGGTGGCAACCCGCTCTGCTGTGCGGCTGCGCAAGCCGTGCTGACCGCGCTGGCAGAGGACGGCGTGATGCAGCAGGCCACCCTGATCCGCGAGGCGCTGCTCAGCGCCCTGCGAGGCAATCTGTGCGACGCCAATCTGATAACGGAAGTGCGAGGCAAAGGGCTCATGATCGGCATACAGCCCAGCACTGCGACCGGTGAGATCGTTATGCGTGGCCTGGACTCCGGCTTACTGCTTAACATTGCGGGCGGGGATACCATCCGTGTGCTGCCACCGCTAGTGATGACCCTGGAGCAAGCCGGCGAATTGGGCGCGGGCATCGCCCGTGTTCTCAACGATGTGGCAGAGCAGGAAGACACTATATGACTGCGCCAAGACACTTTCTTACCCTGATGGATCTCGCGCCCGATGAAATCAGGACGCTGATTGCGCGTGCCATTGAATTGAAAGCACACGATCGCGCAGGCACCGCACCGCGCAGCCTCGAGGGCAAGGTGTTGGCGATGATTTTCACCAAAGCCTCGACCCGCACCCGTGTCTCATTCGAAGCCGGCATGACACAGCTTGGTGGCAGCGCGCTGTTTCTCTCTGGTCAGGACACCCAACTGGGACGCGGTGAGCCTATTGGGGACAGCGCCCGCGTGATCTCCTCGATGGTTGATATCGTCATGATCAGAACCTTTGCCCATGCCGACGTCGAAGATTTTGCCGCACACTCCAGCGTGCCCGTCATCAACGGCCTGACGGATGACTATCACCCTTGCCAAATTCTGGCGGATCTACAGACCTATTTTGAATTCAGGGGAAACATCAGCGGACGCAAGGTCTGCTGGTTAGGAGACGGCAATAACGTCTGTCACTCCTGGATGAATGCGGCCCGCCAACTCGATTTTGAGCTGGTGGTGGCGTGTCCCGAAGGGTACGACCCCGACCCTTCGCTATTGGCAGCCTGCAAACAGCATACCCGTATCGACCGTGATCCCGCGTCCGCTGCAGAGGGAGCGCACCTGTTAGTTACTGATGTCTGGGCGTCGATGGGTCAGGAGAATGAGCAGGCGGCGCGCGAGGCCGTGCTGGCGCCTTACCAACTGAATCGGGCGCTGCTAGATCGCGCGTCTTCGGACGCCCTATATATGCATTGTCTGCCCGCTCATCGGGGCGAGGAAATCACGGCGGAGCTCATGGACGCTCCCGATTCCGTCATCTGGCAGGAAGCGGAAAATCGCCTGCATGCGCAAAAAGCACTGATGGAGTTGCTGCTCAGCGCCTGATTGCCCAGCCCGAGCCCGAGGCTGTGGTTATTACCGTTTTTTCCGTGAAAGCCACCTAAATCTT
>QOPK01000066.1 GCA_003331685.1 Halieaceae bacterium
TGGCGCTGAGGCCCCGCATACTGGATGCCGCAAGGACCTATTTGGCAGAGCACTGCGACGACGTGCAACTGCACTTCACTTCTGCCGTAGCGATTGCACCCGGCGAGTCAGCACAGATACTCCATCGTGATCGCGGTATATGGGGTGGCTACGTACCGCGGCAGATCGAACCGCTGTTCAGCACCATTTGGGCGCTGACACCGTTTACGCGAGAGAACGGTGCCACGCAGGTAGTGGTCGGCTCTCATCGGTGGGAAAAAAAGCGCCAAGCGGAACCCGATGAAATTGCCTACGCCGAAATGTCACCGGGCTCGGTGCTCTGCTATAACGGTACGGTGCTGCACGGCGGAGGCGCCAATACCACTGAGGACGAGACTCGGGTCGGCGTCTTCTTGCACTACACGCTGAACTGGCTGCGTCAGGAAGAGAATCAGTACCTGTCCTGCCCCCCAGAGCACGCAGCGCATCTCTCTCAGGAGCTGCGCGCACTCATCGGCTACGCCAAGGGCGGCTATGTGCTGGGCTTTTACTCAGACCCCGATGATGACAGCGTCCAGCATGAATCGGTGAGCCCGGAGAATCTGTTTAGCCAGCACTGCGGAGACTTCGACGTCTTGCCGAATGAAGAGCAATTGGTGTCGCAGTCAACGCCGCAAAGCTAGCGTTACCACGCGACCACCGTGCCGTCCTTGCGCATCTCAGTGGCGCCCGCGTAGACGCCGTCGGGTAATCGCATAATCGCCTGATAACCACCGAAAGGCGCGCCAGTGCCATCCACTTCGACACGATGTCCCATGGCCCTCAGCGTCTCAATAGTCTCAGCAGGCACACCGGGCTCAACGAGCAGCGTGCCCAGCAGATCTTCATCCACACCCGTGGGCTGGCGCCCGCCATTATGGTTAAATCGCGCCGCGTCACCGGCGGTCTGTACGTCCATCCCGAAGTCGATGACATTCACCAGCACTTGCACATGGCCCTGTGGTTGCATGGCGCCGCCCATCAGGCCGAAGCTCATGAATGGCTCACCGTCCTTCATCACAAACGCCGGAATGATGGTGTGGAACGGCCGCTTGCCCGGGGCATAAACATTGGGGTGGCTTTCATCTAATGAAAACAGCTCGCCCCGGTTCTGCAACATAAAGCCGAGGCCGTCGGGCACGAGCCCTGTACCCATACCGCGATAATTCGACTGAATCAGTGACACCATCATGCCGTCGGCATCGGCGACAGTCAGATACGTCGTATCACCCTCCCCCTCTATCTTGGGTTCTCCCGGGCCAAACTTGGGGGTCACGCGCGCGGGGTCAATTAAGGCAAATCGCTCCTTGCCATAAGCCTCTGAGAGCAACGACTCGAAGGCGATCTCAGCGAAGGCCGGGTCGGCGTAATAGCGCGCGACGTCTTCAAAGGCCAAACGCTTGGCTTCCACCATATAATGAAAAGTCTTCGCAGAACCCCGGGGGTAATCGCGTAGGTCAATCTGCTTCAAGATGTTGAGCATCTGCAGCGCCGCGAAGCCCTGACCATTGGGGGGTAATTCATACACGTCGTAGCCATGGTAATGAACGCTGCCCGGTGTGACCCACTCGCCCTTATGGGCTACGAGATCCTCAAGACGCATGTCCGCGCCGATCCGCCTGAAGTAGGCGTCCATCGCCTCAGCAAGCTCACCCTCGTAAAACGCCGCGCGACCTTCTTTGCCCAGCAACTCCAGCGTGCTGGCAAGATCCGCATTGCGGAAGACATCACCCGTCTGTGGGGTGGTGCCGTTGGGGAACCAAATCGCGGCGGCGTTATCGAGCTCCTCGATGAGCGCTTCCTGCTTCTTAAACGCAGCAAGGTTGCGTCCAAAGTAGTAGGCAATGACAGGCGTAATAGGAAAACCTTCCCGAGCATAGCGCACCGTTGGTGCCAACACGTCAGACATGGGCAACTTGCCAAACCGCTCATGGGCGGCAAACCAGCCGTCAACGGTTCCCGGCACAGTGACGGGTAATGACCCTCGCTGGGGCATGCCGAGCATGTCGTCGGGCATGGCGCCGCTTTCGCGCAACGCCGCGATCTGGGTTTTCAGTTCAGCGAGCGATCGACCCCGCGGCGCCCGACCGGAGCCGTTGTAGCCATAGAGCTGCTCAGATTTCGGGTCCCAGATAATGAAAAAGATATCGCCGCCGATGCCATTACCGGTGGGTTCCATCAGGCCAAGCGCCGCATTGGCCGCAATCGCCCCGTCGAGGGCTGACCCGCCCTGCTTGAGGATGTCGATGGCAATTTGCGAGGCGAGGGGATGCGCTGTAGCCGCCATGCCATTACGACCGTAGACCGCGCTGCGGCTCCAGTTCACGGCATCCGGGCGACCCCCGCCGCCGAGCGTCACACTCGTTTCAGCATTGTCATCGTTCACATTCATTGAGTAACCCGCGCACCCCAGCACGCAGCAGCTCACAATGGCAACTGACAGATAGTGATGAAGCTTCATACCCCGGGTATCCCTTTACTTTTGAGCCTCGCATGATAGGCGATATCGATCCAACGCGCGTGCGGAGCACTGGGTATTCTGGGCTCACAGCATTTATCGATTCAGGGTTTCTCGGCAAGCGCTATTGGGCCGTCAGTTGTCGTGCGAACAGCGACTTCAACCTGCCATAAAGAGGGCGATATTGACCTTCATAGAGGGCGTCATAACGCTTTGCCGCCTCGGGATCAGGCGCAATGCCGTAAGTCTCTCCCAGCATCGCCTTGCTGGCTTTGGCGATAGAGGGATACCAACCTATCGCTGCGGCACCCAACATCGCGGCACCCCGGCCACTGGCCTCGCAGTCATCGAAGCGCTCTACGGGCAGATTCAAGACATCTGCCACAATCTGTGCGACCTGGTCACTCTGCGCGCCGCCACCAGAAAGACGAATACAGCTAATCGGCGTTTTGGTGCGGCGCTCAATACGCTCTTTGCCGGAACGCAGGGCAAAGGCCAAACCTTCGATCAACGCTCGGTAGACGTGTGCGCGGGTGTGAGAATCCTTGAACCCGACAATGCTACCCCGCCCTTCGGGGCCTGTTTCACCTAAAACTGGGTTCCAGAAAGGCTGAAGTACCAAGCCGTCCGCACCGGGTTCAGTCTGCGCCAATAGTTCGTCGAGCAGCGTCTCCGCCGGGACACCGCGCTCGGCAGCTCGCCTTCGCTCGGCTTCGCCAAATTGCTCGAGAAACCAGCTAACCATCCAGAAACCGCGAAACACCTGGATTTCGGTATTGAAATGCTCTGGCAGTGCCGCTGGGTATGCGGGCATAAAAGGCACCACCTCGACGTATTGCGAACGCGTGGTGTTGATCGTCGCGGTGGTGCCGCAGGACACGCTGGCCGCGCCCGCTTCCAGCGCGCCCACACCCAGCACCTCGCAGGCCTTGTCCGCAGCGCCTGCGATCACCGGTGCGCCCATAGGCAGACCCGTCGCCTTGGCTGCCTCGGCCGTGACGGCGCCCAATGTCTCCCCTACTGCACGGAGACTGGGAAGCATGTAGCGTTTGATCGCCATGCTGTGCCATTTCCAATCCGAATCGACGCACCAATCCTGTTTTTTGAAATCAAAAGGAACATACCCTACCTGACTGCCCGCGCTGTCTTTGAGTTCGCCAGTCAGCCGGTAATTCAAGTACCCGGAAAGCAGCAAAAAGTGTGCGGTTTGTGCCAGTAGCTCGGGCTGATATCGCTCAAGCCAGTTGGCTTCGGCTTCAGCCTCGAGATTCTCGACAATCGGCCGGACCCGCAGCAGGCCGAACAGGATTCGCCACAACCGCGGTAGCCGCCCGCGCGGTGGCGCCCGGCGCTGGTCTGTCCAGATGATGGCAGGGCGTAACGGTCGTCCCATCTCATCAAGATTGATCACCGTAGCGCGCTGGGTCGTGACCACCACCGCTGCGATTGCCGCGGGGTCGACACCTTTCGCCCACAAGCCCTGGCAACTGGCGGTCAGCAGAGTCCAGAACCCTTCCACATCGTGCTCGGTCCAACCCGGCTCGGGATGCTGGTACTGATCAATCGTTAGCTGATGTTTTGCACGGCATTCGCCAGACTGTGTATAGGCCAACGCGCGGACGCTCTGGGTACCAAAATCGATCGCCAGAATCAGAGAGGATTCACGGACTGACGACCCGTTCACAAATCAGGCGCTCTCAATCCGCGTCTGCGGGTGGGAGAAGGTTGCCGGGGTTGAAGATGCCTTGCGGGTCAATAGCCTGCTTAAGCTTGCGCAGCAGCATGAGTCCATTCTCTCCGAGATCATAATGGAGGTAGTCACGCCTGAGGCGACCGGACCCATGATGATGTGCGATGCCACCCCCTGCCTCTGCCGTAGCAGTGAGGGCCTGATCCCAGCTCTCCAGATAGCGATCCCCCATTACCGAGGTGTCCGCTGGCATGCAGGCAAAGGTGAAGTAAAGGTTGATGCCCGAGCGGTAAACGTGGGAGCTGTGTGCCGAGGCGTTCACGCAGTCCGGCACCGTCTTGAGTGCGGCAACCACATCATCATAAATCGCATCAATCTGGCTCCATGTGGCCGACACTTCAATGGTGTCAGCGATCAAACCCTGCTCGAGTAAGTCCCGCCACTCGGGCACGGTATTGCGATGACCCATCCATCCCTCGGCGGCGGCCGCATCGGCGGGATTGAGGCCCAACTCGGCCATGATCGACTCGACGGAGAGGATCTCCGCATCCACCCGCGACGCGGGCCCTTCGTGCACCAGCAGGATCAAACACTGCTCGCCTTGTGCATAATCCGGAAACAGTCGCGCTACTTCGGAGGCGTCGTACTGCCGCATCACAGGTGGTCGCCAGTCTTGCTGCACGATCTCGCGCTGAGCGCGAAACCCTGATGCCATATCGGCGCAGTACCACGCACTGAAGCGCCGCGTTTCTGGTTGCCGCCGCAACGATAAAGTGACTGACGTAACCACGCCATGAGTGCCTTCTGCACCCAGTGCCAGATGCCGGAGATCTGGCCCGGCTGCTGCGCGGGGCGCCTTACCCAACGTCACCATTTCGCCATCAGGCAACACCATCTCGATGGCGTACACAATGTCCTCAATATTGCCGTAAGCAGTCGAAAATTGGCCCGAGGCTCGTGTCGAAATCCATCCTCCGACCGAGCTGATGCCAATCGATTGCGGCCAATGCCCGATCGTCAGCCCTCGCTCTGCGACGGCCTCCTCGGCGACGAGTCCATTGATACCCGCTTCAATCGTGAGGAGCAGGTTCTCCTCGTCGATCGACAGCACCTGATCCATGGCGCTCATATCGATCAGAATTTGATCGGGTCTCGGCTCTACAGCGCCGCAGACACCACTGCCCAAACCCCACGGCACCATGGCAATGCTGTTGGCGGCGGCAAAGCGAACCACTGACTGCACGTCTGCCGAATCGCGTGGACGCACGACGCAAGCGGGTGCGTGCAGCGCCTCCCCCTGCCAATCCTGCCAGTGCTTCAGGCACCAACGATCAAAACGATGCGCAGCAAGGTCTTCGGCATCAGCCGACACTTGCTCAACGCCGATCAGCTTAGCCAGCTGCGAGGCAATCATCATCGACTCCTTGCCCTGGTACGGCGGACGAAAACCCCGCTCGACTGGCGCGATCAATATCGCGGCAGTTCTCGACCTCCATTGCTCTGCGGCTGTCATCCCAATCCAGTAACTCAGCCATGGCGGCAGCGGCCTCATGCAGAACAGGTAAACCGGCCCCCTGATCAAACCACGCCCGGCTGCTGCGGCGGGCCCAGTAGTCCTCTAGTCGCAAGGCACCCTCGCGTCGCACCGCCTGGTGCACTTCAGCCTTCAATAGCGCCCGCTCGCCAGTATCGCCAACGAGATTCGGCGCTTCCGCACCATAGAGGCGCGCTAGCCTTTCCGCCTGAATATCACCAACACCTGTGAGATCGCTAGCGAGCACCTCGACATCGCCTCCCGGCAACGGGGCATCCGCCGTGGTGCAGGGCTTCGCGGTAAATCCATGGTTCTCAATCACCGTATCGACAATGCGTTCAGCCATGGCGCGATAGGCCGACAACTTACCGCCTCCCACAGATAGCAAGCCGCTGGATGAGGTCCAGACCTCGTCCTTTCGCGAGAGTTCCTTTGAATCACGACCAGAGCCATCGCCCACCAACGGTCGGATACCGGACCACACAGAGACAATGCGATCTGGGGACAGCGTCGCCTCAGGCATCGCCTCCTGCGTCGTAGCCAATAGATAACTGACGTCCTCATCCGTCACCGGAGGCCAGTACTCGTATTCTGGGTGGTAGTCGTCGGTCGTACCGATATAGGTGTACTCCCCCAGCGGCACGGCGAATATCCGCCGTGAATCAGGGGTACGCATTACAACGGTATGACGGACAGGCAGATCGGCGTGGTCGAACACTAAATGCACGCCTCGACTGAGGGCCAACCTGGGCGGCTGAGCCTGCTCCAAGTCACATACCTGATCCACCCAGGGACCAGCGGCGTTCACCACTGACCGAGCACTGATTGTTAGCTCGCGTGTCTCACCCGGCAGGGTTGACGCTGCATCGATACTGAATGTCTTGTCCTTGCGGATATTGGTAGCTTTGAGATACGTAGCAACTGTCGCACCGTGATCAATCGCGGATCGCGCCGTCGCCACAGTCAGTCGTGAGTCATCGGTCAGGAATTCCGGGTAGACCACCGCGCCGTTCAGTCGTGACCGCTCGATCAGGGGCTCTTTTTCAGCGAGCTCGTCTTTGGACCAGACCTCGTGATAATCAGCCCGCTCAACACCACCGAGGCGCTCATAGGCCCATAGTGCCGCCCGCAAAATGAGTTTACTGCGCACGCTGCCGGTCGGAATCACATAGGGGGTTTTTTGTGCCAGATGGGGTGCTATCCGGTGGAGCGTGGCGCGCTCAGAAGCGGACTCTTTGACCACCGCCACGTCACCTGCGACGAGATAGCGCAAGCCGCCGTGAATCATTTTCGAGCTGCGACTTGACGTACCGCTGGCCAGGTCCTGCGCTTCGATCAGTGCGACTGACAGACCCCGCATGGCGGCATCTCTCGCCACGCCAGTGCCGGTGATCCCTCCGCCAATCACTAACAAATCGAAGCATTGATCGGACAATGCCCTGACCGACATTTCTCGGTCAGTTTGGTCAAAACTTAGCACTGACATGTTCACCCCCAAAGCTACACATTCTAGCGGGTGTTACCGGTTGACATATTTCCCGGCCAGCTCTGTCATCCTGCTAACAATTTTTGCAGATAATTGGCACTTGGCCCGACCATAAACAAAAGTCTCAGCGAAATATTCAGGAGAACAGAGGCTTGGGCAGCAAGTAATGATCCAGCAGCATAATCGGGAAGATCGCCATGAGATAGACGATGGAAAAGCGAAACATTTTCATCGCGTCGCTGTTTTTCATGGTGCGCAGCAACATCACCGCCTGATAAATAAAGATACCGCCCAGCGCGGACGCGCCAATCAGGTAAATCCAGCTGCTGAGCCCTGTGGCCACTGGCAACAAAGACGCAACAAAAAGCATCAGGGTATACAGCAGGCTATGCAAGGCGGTGTAGCGGCTACCGTGGGTCACAGGCAGCATCGGAATCTCGACCTTGGCGTACTCTTCCCTGCGAGCGATCGCCAGCGCCCAAAAATGGGGTGGCGTCCAAGCAAAAATGATCAGTACCAGCAGGAGCGCGTGACCATCAACCTGATTGGTGACCGCCGTCCAACCCAGAAGGGGGGGCATCGCGCCGGCCAGCCCACCGATCACAATGTTCTGGGGCGTCGCGCGTTTGAGGTAAAGGGTGTAGATAAAAGCATAGCCAACGAGGGACGCCAGAGTGAGCCAGGCGGTCAAGGCGTTCACCCAGATCAGCAATACCACCATTCCCAGACAGCCCAGCACAAACGCAAAAATCGCGGCGCTCTGAGAATCAATTTTGCCTTTGACAAGGGGTCGCCCAGAGGTCCGCGCCATCACCGCGTCAACATGTTGATCTGCCAGGTGATTAATCGCGGCGGCTGATCCCGCGCACAGCGCGATCCCCACACTCGCAAAGATCACGACATCAACCGGCATGGAACCGGGGGTCGCCATGCACATCCCCACGATCGCCGTCAGGATCATCAGCCAAACCACATTGGGCTTACACAACTCGTAATAATCTCGCCAGGTGGCGCGCTCTATCAGGCTGGATTCCATTAAAGGGGTCGACTCGCTCTGGTTTATCGGAATGTTCTTAATCTAATGTTACTGCATGGCATGCCCGACTGCGCCCTCTGGCCGCACATTTGCGCTGGCAATATTGACGCGGATGGGACGCATTGGTCAGACTGAGACATAAAAGCATAAGGGGCAGGATCTGGCGTGAGCAGCATCACACGGGAAAAATTCATGGTAACGGTGCTCGTTGCCGCAGCATTAGTCGGTATCGCACTGGTGGGGTCAGGGTACTGGGCACTCTGGCAGTCCCGGAGCACGGCCGAAGAGGCATTTATGCCGGCCCCACTGATTGTCTTTCCGGAACGCAAACCGCTGGCAGAATTTATCCTGGTAGACGATGAAAAGGGGGTCTTCGACCTCAAATCCCTCGAGTCTCGGTGGTCATTCATCTTCTTTGGTTTCATGTACTGCCCTGACATCTGTCCGACCACCTTATACGACCTGTCCCAAGTTAAGCGGGAGATTGGTGCGCAAGGAATCAGCGAATCTGATATTCAGTTTGTCTTCATTTCTGTCGATCCGGCCCGCGACAAAGCAGCGCAGATTCAACAATACGTTCAATATTTTGATCCTGGCTTCCTCGGCGCTACCGGCTCAATTGGCCAACTCACTAACCTCACCCGCCAGCTTGGCGCGCCGTTTCGTGCGGAACCGGAAACCGCAACGAATGTCTATGAGGTGACGCACTCGAGCGCCGTCTATTTGGTAGACCCACTCGGCCAATATGCGGGCATCATCAGCCCACCGTTTGTGGCCTCAGAAGTAGCGGCACAGTTTTCTCAACTCTACCGCAACAATCAGAGATCCCAGCTAGCGCTAAACCGCTAGGCCGGTGCACTACCTCTACTCTTTCTTATCTGCGTGAATCGTATCAACCCGATCCGGCACGTTGAGGTTATGGTCCACCAAAACATAAGCAAACACATACATAAACGCTGTCAGTAACAAGAACACGATGATGTGTGTGGTGTAGTTGCTACCTTCTGTCTTCTGGCCACCCATTGCTGCTACCTCTCTTCAATATACCTAGGCGGATTGCGTCAGTGATGCGGCGGAGCCGCAGGCGCCGCAATAATCAACTCTTTCAGGAAGTACACACCGCGCTGAAAGAACGTCCAGTCTGCCTCCAGTGAGCCAATGGCAACCAGTGTCAACAAGAGTATTGGCGGCAATAAAATGAAATACACCATCGCTAGCCGCTCCCAAACCATATGCATAAAGACAGCAATGATCAGGCCAGCTTTGAGCACCATAAAGAACAGGATAAGGAACCAGCGCAAGTAACCTTGAACCTGATAGTAGTCCACGGCATAGGACATGGCGCTCAGTACAAAGAGCAGTGTCCAGATCTTGAAATACACCCCCAGCGGGTGCTGGATCGCCTCCTCTTCCCGGACAACGGGTTCATGACCGTCAGCGGTATGATCCATGGTTTTCCCCCCTACCAGAGATAGAAAAATGCAAAGATGAAGACCCAGACCAAATCCACAAAGTGCCAATAAAGGCCCAAGATCTCGATCTCCTCATAATTGCCGCCGCGCTTGGTAAACCAGCCCGGCGTTTGATTGTCCAGATGGCCGGCGGCCACCTTGTAACAGAAAATAAACAGGAAAATGACGCCGATCGACACGTGGAAACCGTGAAAGCCAGTCACCATGAAAAATACCGAACCGAACTGTGCGGCGCCCATCGGGTTACCCCAGGGTCTCACACCCTCCTCAAAGATCAGCTTGCTCCACTCGAAGACCTGCATACCGACAAAAGTCGCACCCAACACGGCAGTTGCCAGCAGCAGCCAAAACGTCACCCACTTGTTTTTGCGATAGCCATAGTTCACCGCAAGCGCCATCGTGCCCGACGATGTGATCAGCACGAAGGTCATAATTGCGATCAGGATCAGCGGGATTGGCGCCCCGCCAAAGCTCAGCGCAAAGACCTCACTGGGACTGGGCCAAGGTTCTAGCGTTGACATGCGCACTGTCATGTAAGAGGCCAGGAAGCAGCCAAAAATGAAGGTGTCGCTGACGAGGAAGATCCACATCATTGCCTTGCCCCAGGGTACTCCCTTGAACGCGCGCTGATCCGAACTCCAGTCATCAAAGAAGCCCGCTAAACCGGGCTTCAACTCCAGTGAATCCGATGCCATTGTCTCCGTCGACATGGTCTCCTCCCCCGTTAAATAAAGCCGCAGATCCTTAGCAGGATCTCAAAATTGTTACCTGTGAACAG
>QOPK01000067.1 GCA_003331685.1 Halieaceae bacterium
ATTCAAGAGGCCGGGGATTCAGAACGGGGTGTATCGAAAGCTGCGACTGGGTCAGTACCAGATCGACGCCCGTCTGGACCTGCACCGCATGTTGGTGCAACAGGCGCGCGAAGAAGTGTTTTCCTTCATTGGTGAGGCGACTGAGCTGGGATTGCGGACGTTGCTGATTGTTCACGGAAAGGGGCAGTCGAAAAGTCAGGGAGAGCAGACCGCTGTCTTGAAAGGCTACGTCAATCACTGGCTGCGAGAATTGGAAGCGGTGCAGGCTTTTCACTCCGCACAGCCAGCGCATGGTGGCACAGGCGCAATCTACGTGTTACTTCGTAAAAGCGCAGAGCGGAAGCGGGAAAATCGCCTGAAGTACTTAAAGGGGCGCGTTCAGGACTGATCATTTAGTTTCTTGAGCAATAACTCGTTGACCATCTGGGGATTAGCCTGTCCTTTTGACGCCTTCATGATCTGGCCGACAAAGAAACCGCTCAACTTTTTCTGTTTGACTTCATCGGCTTCTAGATACTGGGTGACTTGATCCGGGTTGTTGGCAATGACTGCCTCGACCATCGATTCCAGGGCACCCGAGTCGCTAACCTGCTTGAGTCCCCGCGCCTCAATGATCTGGTCGGCGTCACCTTCGCCCGCCCACAGGCCGTCGAATACCTGTTTGGCCAGTTTGCTGGACAACGTGCCGTCCTCAATACGCACGATTAGGCCGGCCAATTGCGCCGCTGAGATCGGATTGGAGGAGATGTCTATCTCGTTGCGATTCAAGGCCGCGGTCAAGTCGCCTAGGATCCAGTTCGCTGCAGGCTTCGCAGCTCCTCCGGCTGTGACGACGGCCTCGAAATAGTCCGCAAGCGCATGATTGGGAACGAGCAGCGCGGCGTCGTAGTCATTGAGCCCATAGTCAGCGGTAAAGCGCGCTCTCTTGGCATCGGGCAACTCGGGTAGCGTGGCTCGGACTGCCTCGATGTAATCCGCGTCGATGACGATCGGCAAAAGATCAGGCTCAGGGAAGTACCGATAGTCATTGGCAACTTCCTTCGAGCGCATTGAGCGCGTGACATTTTGCTCAGCGTCGTAAAGCCGAGTTTCTTGCGCGATTGAACCTCCGCTGTCAAGGATGTCTGCCTGTCTCTCGTATTCACTGTGGATGGCCCGCTCGACAAAGCGGAAAGAATTCACGTTCTTGATCTCGGTGCGTGTGCCAAGGGCATCAGAGCCTTTTTCACGCAGCGAGATATTAATATCGCAACGCATTGAGCCCTCTGCCATATTACCGTCAGAGATCCCCAGATACGTCACTAGCGAGTGGAGCGCCCTCAGATACGCCACCGCCTGGTCCGCCGATCGAAAATCTGGCTCGGTCACGATCTCAAGAAGCGGTGTGCCGGCGCGGTTGAGATCGATGCCTGTCTCCCGACTGAAGGCATCGTGGACCGATTTGCCGGCATCTTCCTCCAGATGCGCGCGAGTAATACGGACCGGAAAGAGCGACCCGTCCTCAAGTGGCACTTCGAAAACACCCTCGCAGACGATGGGCGAAAAAAACTGACTGATCTGGTACCCCTTGGGCAGGTCTGGATAGAAATAATTTTTGCGATCAAAGACGGATCGCTCCCCAATGCGGGCTCCGATGCCCAAGCCAAACTTGACCGCGTATCGGACTACTTCCTCGTTCAACACGGGTAGCATGCCTGGCATGCCCAGATCCACCGCATCTGCTTGCTCATTCGGCGCTGCGCCAAATGCTGTCGCGGAACCCGAGAAAATTTTCGATTGCGTCGCAAGTTGCAGGTGCACCTCTAGACCCATCACCGTTTCCCAACTCATGGCGTTAAGGCCTCAAGTTGCGGTCTGGCCATGTGCCAGTCCGTATCGCTTTGTAGGCGGTGAGCCGTGTTGAGAATCGTCTGCTCATCAAAGGGTTTACCAATCAGCTGCAGGCCCACGGGCATGCCGTTGATTAAACCCGCGGGGGTTGATAAGCCAGGCAGGCCAGCCAGATTGACTGCCAGCGTGTAGATATCCTCCATATACATGGCAAGGGGATCCTGCTGTTTTGCCCCAAACTGAAAGGCAACGCCGGGCGCAGAGGGACCAGCTATGACGTCCACAGATTCAAAGGCACGGGTGAAATCTTCTGTAATCACCCGTCTGACCTGTTGCGCCTTGTTGAAATATGCATCGTAGAAGCCGGCGGACAGTGCGTAGGTCCCCACCAGAATGCGCCGTTGCACCTCCTCACCAAAACCCTCGCTCCGCGAGCGCAGGTAGAGGTCTTCCAGATCGACCGGCTCTTCACATCGGTAGCCAAAGCGCACGCCATCGTAGCGAGCCAGATTCGCCGAGGCCTCTGCCGGTGCGATCACGTAGTAGGTGGCAATGGCGTAGTGGCTGTGAGGCAGTTCAATATCTACCAATGTCGCCCCAGCCTGTTCCAGTAAAGACAGAGCTGTCATCACCCGCTCGCGCACGTCTGGATCGAGATCGTCGTTGAAGTACTCTCGTGGCAGACCAATCCGGAGCCCCTGAACAGCATGATTCAGTCCCGCGTGGAAGTCGGGAACCGGTAAATCGGCAGACGTCGAGTCTCCGGCATCGATGCCTGACATGGCGGTCAGCGCGATCGCGCAGTCTTCCGCAGTGCGGGCCATGGGGCCGGCCTGATCCAGTGAGGAGGCAAAGGCAATGATGCCTAAGCGGGAGACCCGACCGTAAGTGGGTTTGAGACCCGTCACGCCGCACAGAGAGGCAGGCTGCCTGATCGAGCCGCCCGTGTCCGTTCCGGTCACCAACGGCGCCATGCCCGCAGCGAGTGCTGCAGCAGAACCACCCGAGCTGCCGCCCGGCACGCAATTGAGATCCCAGGGGTTTTTGACGGCGCCAAAAAAGCTGGTTTCATTGGAGGAGCCCATTGCAAACTCGTCCATGTTGCACTTGCCCAGCATCACGGCACCTTCGGCCCGCATCTTGGTGACAACCGTGGCGTCGTATGCGGGGACGAACTGTTCGAGCATGCGCGAGCCGCAGGTCGTTCTAACACCATTGGTGCAGAAAATATCTTTGTGCAGCAGGGGAATGCCGGTGAGCGAGGCGATGTTACCTTTTGCGATGGCCTTGTCCGCCTCGCGGGCGCTGTCGATCGCCTGCTCCGAGCATATGGTGATGACGGCATTCAGTGCACCGTTGCAGGCTTCAATGCGCTCGAGGCAGGCGAGAGTCAGTTCCTCACTGGATACTGCTCGATCGCGCAGCTGCTGTCTGAGCGAACTGACAGAACCAGAGAGCAGGGCGTTATCGGTCATCAGTCGATGACCTTGGGTACTAGGAAATAGCCCTGATCCTGTGCAGGCGCAGAGGCCATCAAATTCTCACGGTCGTTTTGCCCAGTAACGATGTCAGGCCGCAGTCGCTGGTGCATGTCATGGGGATTTGACATGGGTACCACCGATGCGGTGTCGATAGTGTTGAGCTCATCAACCAACCCCAGGACACGGCCAAAGCGCTCTGTAACCTCGGGCAGGTCAGATTCAGATATGGCTAGCCGTGCGAGAAGGGCGACCTTCTCAACGTCCTGTGGTGAAACAGACATAGAGTGTATCCTCGTCGAAGGCCGCGAAAACTAACACACTTGTGGCTTGCCCAAAAACCCCCGCGTTGCTACATTTCGTCGGCATTTGGCGTTGCAAACGCTGGATTTTGGGGGATTTTTAAGCCCGTCGCAGGCGTCAGTGATGCGGCATAGGGGCTGGCAGGCCGCCGATGTCCGGAGCACACCGGATGACCTCTTCATAATCAGGGAACGATAATGCTTAAGCGCCTCCGCGGAATGTTTTCCACCGATCTGTCCATTGATCTTGGCACAGCCAATACGCTGATCTACGTGAAGGAGCGGGGCATCATCCTCGACGAGCCTTCGGTCGTGGCGATTCGTGTACATAACGGGCAGAAGTCAATTGAAGCGGTAGGTAAAGAAGCGAAGCGGATGCTCGGTCGTACGCCGGGCAATATTCAGGCTATTAGGCCGCTCAAGGATGGCGTGATTGCCGACTTTCAAGTCACCGAAAAAATGCTGCAGCACTTCATTTCCAAAGTACATGAAACTAAATTTATACGCCCTAGCCCTCGAGTGCTGATTTGCGTGCCCTGTATGTCGACGCAGGTTGAACGCAGAGCGATTCGTGAATCTGCGTTGAGTGCGGGTGCCCGCGAGGTGAAATTGATCGAAGAGCCGATGGCCGCGGCGATTGGTGCCGGCCTGCAGGTGGACGAGGCGAACGGTTGCATGGTGGTCGATATTGGAGGCGGCACAACAGAGATAGCTATTATTTCCCTGAATGGCGTCGTCTACCGTGATTCGATTCGTATCGGCGGGGACCGATTTGATGAAGCCATAGTGTCCTACGTGCGACGTAAATACGGGAGTTTGATTGGTGACTCCACCGCAGAACGCATCAAGCAGGAGGTGGGATGCGGCTTCAAGTCAGACGATCTCAAAGAGATCGATGTGCGTGGCCGTCACCTCGCCGAGGGTGTGCCGCGCAGCTTCACGCTGACCAACGATGAAATTCTCGGCGCGCTCGAGGAGCCGCTGGAAGCCATGATGCGCTCGGTGAAGCTGGCATTGGAACAGTCGCCGCCAGAATTGGCGGCAGATATCGCTGAGACGGGCATTGTTTTGACCGGTGGCGGTGCATTGCTCACCGACATCGACAAACGAATATCCAATGAGACCGGGTTGCCAGTGGTGGTTGCAGAGGATCCATTGACTTGTGTGGCGCGCGGCGGTGGCAAGGCGCTTGAGTTGATGGATCGTCACGTCCTGGATCTGCTCTCAACCGAATAATACCGGCGACTGGGGCAGCGTCATTAAACCGCTTTTCCTGAAACAAAATCCGATCAGTGCGCGATTTGTGGTGCTGTTGTTGCTGTGTCTAGCGATCCTGTTCATTTTTCGTGACCACCCCCGAATGACGGCCGTTCAGCGCGGAGCGGTCGATGTAGTCGCGTTCACGAGCAACATTGTGCTGGCGCCCTTCGATGCTTGGGACCGATTGCTCGAATCAATGCAATCTAGGCCTGCATTACAGGATGAGGTGTTGAGGTTGCAGCAAGAGAACAGGGTGTTGAGGGGGCAGGCACAAAGGCTGGCATCCCTGCTGTCGGAGAACGCTCGCTACAAGGCGTTGTTGAATTCCGCCCGGGATATTGAGGATGAGCTCATCGCGGCTCAGATCAGTTCGGTTTCACCAGATCCTGCGAGGCATCTGGTCATGCTGGACAAGGGAGCGGCGGACGGGGTCCGAGAGGGCCAGCCGGTGCTAGGCGCAGAGGGTTTGATCGGTCAAATTGTTCTGGCTGGCGAATACAACAGTCGCGCACTACTCATCACTGACAGTGCCCATGCGTTACCCGTACAGGTGAACCGATCAGGACTGCGAGCGATCGCAGAGGGTAGCGGCGATATCGATCGGCTGGTGATTCGGCATCTCGCAGCGACCACTGACATAAGAGCAGGTGATTTATTAGTAACATCCGGTCTTGGTGGCCGTTTTCCCCACGGCTACCCGGTGGCTAGAGTGACTGACGTTGAAATCGCGGCAGGCGATGCTTTCGCGGTGGTTAGCGCAGCGCCCACATCGGCTCTGGATCGTGGCCGTCACGTGTTGTTGGTGGCGCAGTCCTCTCAGTTTGAAGCGGCGGCTGCCCCTTGACACGTGCGCATGCAGTGTGGGTGATCTACGCCTCGCTTGTGGGCGCCCTGCTGTTCACACTGTTACCACTCCCTATGGATTGGCGAGGCTTGCGTCCTGATTTGGTTGCTTTGGCCCTGTTTTATTGGATATTGGCCTTGCCGCACAGAGTGGGGGTGGCGACCGCTTTCGTGGTAGGTGTCGCACAGGACCTCATTGAGGGCGCGCCGCTGGGTCTCTCTTCTCCGGGGCTCATGTTGGCCACACTTTTATTGCTCTACAACTATCAGCGCATTCGCCAGTTTGATCTGTTGCAACAGTCGCTGGCGATACTGGGATTGATGCTGCTGAGTTCTGGAGTGGAGCAGTGGCTGAGAAACGGCATTGATGTTCCCGTGGCACCGTGGGCCGGAGTGGGTGGCATGATCTGCTCCATGCTCTTCTGGGTGCCGATTCGCACATTACTTCGTTACTCCAGACGGTACTACGAGGTGTACTAATGCGGCTTATGCTCGCATCGTCAAGCCCGCGAAGGCGGGCGTTACTCTCTTTGCTCGTTTCTGACTTCGAGTCCTTGGCGCCCGATATTGATGAGCGCCCCAGAACTTTGGAGTCTCCGGCTGATTATGTTGCGAGGCTTGCCAGTGAAAAGGCTAAAACGGGCGCCGCGGACCAACGGGTGAGTCTGGGTTCCGATACCACGGTGGCCATGGGGCACGACATATTGGGTAAGCCCCGCGACAGTCAGGATGCTGCGGCGATGCTTCGTGCCTTGTCTGGGCGCACCCACGAGGTGCACACAGCAGTTGCTGTGGCCTATAACGGTGGTATCAAGACAGAGACCTGTACAACGTCGGTAAGGTTTACGGAGCTCTCGGAGGCCGCGATACAGCAGTATCTTTTGACCGACGAGCCGTGGGACAAAGCGGGTGCTTACGGCATACAGGGATATGCAGGGGCTTTCGTCAGTCAAATCAAGGGTAGCTACAGTGCCGTGGTCGGGTTGCCGCTGTGCGAAACTCGAGCGCTGTTGATGGAGGCGGGGGTGCCGGTCCGCCATGGTTAGCGTCATACCCAAAAATCTAGGGCGAACCGTCTGGCCACTGATGGTGATGGCTCTGGTAAGTCTTGCCATCTATGTCAGTGGTGGTCGTCTGCTTCTGGGCGCCCTGCCGCGAGTTCAGCCGGATATAGAGCAGCTACTGTCCCAGCGATTTTCGGGCGACATTCGCGTCGGGCAGATCAATGGCGCCATGGAGGGATTTTCGCCGAGGTTGGACTTGACTGATTTCGTGGTGCTGGACAGCCAGACGGGTGCGGCTATTTCGTTACCCAAAGCCAGCATCAGGTTGGATCCTTGGGAGAGTCTTCTCAGCGGTGCCCCGCGCTTTGATGAACTCACGCTGATCGGGCCGCGTATCGAGTGGAGTGGCGAGTCCGGCACCGACCCGATAGTGATCCCCGCGGGGCTGCGGGATTTCTTGGGCAGCTTCGGTCGCTTACAGGTTCGTGATGCTCACCTGATCGGTGAAGTGGACCGGGATGGCGTGTCGATGATCCTCGAATCATTGACGGTTGATATCGATCTGGCGCGTGACAGAAGCCGTCGTATTCTAAGAGTTTCTGTCGATTCTCCAGATGGCCGTCTATTGTCTGCCGAGGGGTACGGGACAGGTAATCCTTTCGATCTCAACCAGTTTTCGGGTGAGTTGCAGGGTAGCCTCAGCGCTGCCGGTTTGTCTCATTTGGCACGGTGGCAACAACGGGATCTGACAGCCGAAGGGCAGGTGGATTTTTGGTTTGCGATCGCGCAGGGGCGACCTACCGCAGTGTTGCAGATAGATCTGACGCAGATCGAAGTGACCGGCCAGACACCCCTTAGTTTGGCGCAACTGCGTGTAGACAGTGTTTTTGAGGGCCCATTTGATCAGGCGACAATCTGGATTGATAACGCGTCGTTGACGGCTGATGACCAGACATTCCTGCTTCCCCGGATACACATGCATCGTCTTGGACAGGGCTGGAAGATGCTGACCGATCGCTTTGAGGTGTCGCCTCTGATAACGGCTTTGCGTGGGAGCGAATTACTTCCCGATAAAGCGAACGAAATTTTAAAGGCGCTCAGTCCAGCTGGCATCGTCGATAGCCTGGCGCTGACCTTGGAAGCGCTTGACCGGCCACTGCACCGTTGGGAGTTGGCGGCCACTGTCACCGATGCCACAACGGATCCGGACCCTTTCAGGAAAGTGCCTGGACTCGTCGGCGTCGATGCCTCGATTGTCGCCAATGAGGAAGGTGCGACCGCCTGGTTCGATACCAAGGACTTTGAGCTGGTACTGCCCACCGCTTATCGAGAGCCCATCCGTCTGAATTCTGTGTTGGGAACGCTGGAGGGTCGTTGGCAGCGAGACGCTTTATTTCTGGAGCACGGGGTGCTGCTAGGGAGTGCCCCTGAGCATGATGCCGCGGTGCTGTTTGAAATCGATATCCCGTTTTCCAAACAGGCGTCGGTGCCACTCGAAATGAGGCTGGCAGCCTCGGTGCTGGATGCGCCTGTGGGTATTCGCAATGCTTACGTGCCATACCGAATGCCGGCTCCTGCCTATTCGTGGCTGCAACAGGCACTGCCGGTCGGGCAGATTGAGAGCGGGATTTTCTTATGGCATGGCGGTTTCAAACCCTACGGCCACCCCAGTCAAACCATGCAGCTGGCGGCTGATCTCTCTGGGGTGACGCTCGACTACCAGCCCGGTTGGCCAAGCGCACGCCTGACTAAAAGCAAGCTCCGCCTTGATGACACGCGAATTGATGCATGGTCTGTGCGGGGTCAGGTAGCAGAGCTCTCGCTCGTCGATACGGCCGTCAGCCTGCATGTGCGCAAGGATAATATCTGGCTGGATCTGCAGACGCAGTCCAATGGCAAGCCCGGTGAAATCGTATCGGCACTGGAGCAATTACCGGCACTTTCTAAAGCTTACCCGGTCATGCGCGATCTGACCGTTGGTGGTGATGATCCCACTACAACCAGCGTAAATGTCAGATTTGACTTGCGCAATCTAGGCCCGACGCTAAATGTGGATGTCGATATTGCGCTGATCAACGCCACAGTGGCTTCTGCGCTTCTTGATCTGCAGGCGGCGTCACTGGGTGGCGAGTTGCGTTATCGCACTCAGTCTGGATTCGAGAGCACTGGTATCACGGCGCGTGTTTTTGATCGGCAAGTTGCTGTTGATATCGGTCCCGAGCTTGCGACAGCACCTGACACTGTGTTGGCGGCGCGGCTTGATTTTGAAGCAGCTGTGTCAGACGTCTTATCCTGGCGGGATATCAACTATCCGCTTCCCGCCGAAGGGGCGGCAGCCGTCACAGTGGCTATCAATGTGGCTAGCGAGGTGGCGGTTGATATCGAATCAGATCTCGAGGGCATTTCGGTGGATCTGCCTCTTCCTTGGGGGAAGCCTGCCGATGCCAGAGCGCCGCTGAAAGTCAGCTGGCGGGATCGCGAATGGGCCGCATGGGAGGTTTTCTGGTTTGGCAGGGCGTCTGCGATCGCCGATACCTCTGAGGCTGGGGCGATTTCCGCTATCCTCGACGTGACCCCCAGAACTCGACCGTTGCAATGGCCGCTTTTAGCACCCGAACCTGGGTTGCGCGTGACCGGATTTTTGCCGTCTCTAGATCCTTCAGACTGGCAGGACACGATCGAACTATTCTCGGTGGAGGCAGGACCGGCTAGCCCAACGGTAACGATTGATGCACTGAAGATCGGGCGGCTGCTGTGGCGTGGCGAAGAGCTGGGCGACCTGTCACTCAACGCCAATCTGGAGGGTGAGACGTTGTATGCGGGTTTTGAGCTGCCCTGGCTTCGTGGTCAAACTCAACAGTTCATCAGTGCGCCGGTATCGGACTCGGCGGCGGCGTTACAGGCCAGTCTGGAGCGTGAGTTGCGCATTGAGTATCTGAACCTCGAGGGCCTGCCGCAGGTAAGCGGCCAGTGGGCTGAGCGGGCTAGGCCGCCAGACCCTCAAGGCGCGCTGGGCGCCTGGATGCGCCAACTTCATGTGTCTGTTGAGGGTATCCATCGGGCCGATACCAAATTGGGTGATCTGGATCTGACAATCGATTACGTGGAGGATGAGGGCTGGCGGTTCAGAGAGGTGACGGGCAATTTTCTCGGCATCAATTGGTTGCCAAAAACCCGCATGATCTGGCAGTCCAGTGAAGAGGGCGAGTCGACCACGCTCTCACTCGCTGCAGAGCTTCAAGATGTGGCCACATCTCTCACCTTGGTCGGCGTCCCCCCGCTGGTAGAAACTGAGCGCGGCAGGTTGGATGCTAAGTGGCAATGGCCGGGCAGTCCCGCCGATTTCGAGTTGACCGCGATGACCGGTGATATGGAATTGGAGATGGAGACCGGATCGTTTGTTACGGCCAATGCGGAGGCGACCGGGGCGCTACGTTTGCTGAGTTTGCTGAATCTCTCGGGTTTGTTTCGTAGAGCCAATATGAATCAGCTATTTGATCCTGGCGTGACATTCGATAGCGCAGGGGGCACCTTTAATTTTTCTCAGGGCAATTTGCGCATCCCTGAATTTGCCATCGAGGGGTCTGGCGGATACTTTACTTTCAGCAGTGATATCGACCTTGTTGCCGAGACGCTGGACGGCGAGTTGGTGGTGACGCTGCCGCTGGTCGAAAATATTCCCTGGGTGGCAGCGCTTGCCGGGGGATTACCCGTAGCTGC
>QOPK01000068.1 GCA_003331685.1 Halieaceae bacterium
TCGGCGCTCTTTCTGGCGGCCCTAACGCCGCCGGAGCCTGCGCCAATGACCATGAGGTCGTAATCAAAATGTTGAGTCATCGATTCACCAAAAGCGCGCTGAACGTGTCGCGTTCTGCAATTTCATTGTTATGGCGCTTCGCTTACAGTCCAGCGATATGCGACCTACCAACGGATGAGATGCCGACTATGCTGAGCAATAGCGACCCGCGAAGGATACACGCAATCGCCTTATTCGCACTCTTCATACTGCCGATGAGCAGCCCCGGGTGGTCTGACTCCGATCTGGCTGAGGCGAGCGGGTCTCTGGCCCCCGCCAGAGTCGAACTGGTGGATCAGTCGGTGATTTACGGTGAAATCACCGACATCCGAGACGGCGAACTTTATGTGGCAACCGAGTTGATGGGAGACGTTACCATCGCGCTGTCATCTATTCTGTATCTAGAATCTGATCAGGACATAGAACTGCTTACGACCGAGCAGGAGAAGCTGGCGCTGTCCTCTTTAATGGTGGTGGATGGTGAGGTGGTGCTGGACGATGCGGATAATTTGGCCCTAGACCAGTTGGATGTCGCCAACCCCGAAGAATGGGAACAGGGACATGGCTATCACATCACCGGACGCGTTACGAGCGCGATCGAATACAACCGCGGTAATACGGAAACCGACAAGCTCAATCTGGACGCGGAAACGATCCTTGAGAGTCTTCGAGATCGTATTACCTTACGCGCAGATTATGAGGATAGTAGCGCGCTTGTTCCCGACGCCGACGATGACGGTAATCCAAAACAAGACGCCGAGGGCAATGCGATAAAAACCAGCCAGCCCACAGCAGATAACTGGCGAGTGGAAGGTAAGTACGACTATTTTCTGTCGGACCCGCGTAATTATCTTGGCTTGAACGTAGGGTTTCGTTCCAACGTGTTTGCTGATATTGACCAACGTTCCTACTCCACCGCTTATTTCGGTCGTAAACTCTTGACTCGCGATACGCTGACCCTCGACGCTGAATTGGGCGTCGCCTATGTCGACACAGACTTTGTGGTTACTGAGGATGACTCCTATACGGGCGCTACCATTAACCTCACCGCCGAAGCGCAGCTGTTCGACAGTAGGGTGACTCTGTATTTCCGCCAGGCAAATATCATTAATACGTCCTCGACTGAGAAGTCTATCTACCGCACCAAACTGGGATTAAGGTTCCCCTTGTTTTTGGGTCTGGAGGCGGCGGCAGAGGCGTCGGCTGACTATGACGGCGGTGCGGCTGAGGGTAAGGAAAAGCTCGACGAAACGCTAAAATTCCGAATTGGCTATACCTGGTAAATTGATTTCGAATGAGCGAGTCGCTCAATAGCGATGTGGTCTTCCTCCCCCTGGGCGGGTGTGGCGAGATCGGCATGAACTTTAATCTCTTCGGCCATGCTGATCAGTGGGTCGCTGTGGACTGTGGTATCACTCTGGAGCAGGTGCCCGGTGCGCTCAGGCCTTCTGTGCAAATGCCCGACCTGAGCTTTATTGCTGCCCGGCGCGAGAAACTCGCGGGATTGATTGTCACGCATGCTCATGAGGATCACCTCGGTGCGCTGCCCTATCTCTGGGAGCAACTGCGCTGCCCGGTTTATGCCACCCCCTTTGCAGCCGCGGTGCTACGACACAAAACCCGAAGCCGCAGGGGCGTGTTACCGAGTTCACTGATCGAAATTGAGCCTGGCGAGCAGATCAAGGTCGGCTCCTTTGACATCGAATGGATCCCGATTACGCACTCGACGCCTGAAACCTGTGCCTTGAGCATCACCACCCCACATTCCCGTATTCTGCATACGGCAGACTGGAAGATTGATCCTGATCCCGTTGTCGGCGCTGGCTGGTCCACCAAGCGGTTTCGCGAGCTGGGCGATGAGGGCATTGACGCAGTGATCTGCGACTCCACCAACGCGTTGCGTGCAGGGCACTCGCCCTCCGAGGGTGAGGTCGCGGCCGGTTTGCGGCAGGTGATAAGGCAATGTGAGGGACGCGTCGTGGTGGGTTGCTTCTCCAGTAATGTTGCGAGGATGCAAACCCTGGCGAGTATCGCCCAGCTGACAGGCCGTTATCTGGGGGTATTGGGGCGCTCGGCGGCGGGGATGGCACGGTGCGCCCAACAAGTTGGTTTGTTGCCGGAAAATTTCCAACCCATTCACGCGGAGCATTTGGGGTACCTTCCTCCGGCAGAAGTACTGGGCGTGGCAACGGGCAGCCAGGGCGAGTGGGGCGCAGCACTGCATCGCCTCATGATGCAGACACATCCTGATCTTGTGCTCGAGGCTGGCGACACCGTCATTCTCTCTTCCAAGACGATTCCCGGAAACGAGGCGTCAGTGGAGCGCTTGATCGAGGGCTTGCGCGGCCGCGGCATTCAGGTGGTCTCTGCCGATGAAAGTGAGCAGACCCTGCACGCATCAGGCCATCCCTGCCAGGGTGAGCTGTCGGATCTTTATCAGATTCTGAGACCGAAGCTCGCGATTCCGGTGCATGGCGAGGCAGAGCATATGAAGGCTAATGCCAGCGTGGCGAGGGAGAGTGGCGTCGACCTTACGTTGACGGGGACAAATGGAGATCTCTTTTATCTCAGCCCAACGCCCGGTGTGCGGCGGAGCTACGCCGAGGTGGGACGTCTGCGGTGGTGTGAGGAGACAGAGCGGCTGATTGGCGCTCCCTGAGCATTCCAGCTGTGACGCTCGGGCTGAATCAGGGTGCGTCCTTCATACCCGTCGCGCGCCGCGCGGCAGCCCGTTCGGCATCGGCAGTGTTGATCCAACGATAAGTCAGGTAGTACTTAAAGATGTTGGAGACATACTGCACCGTCTCGCGTCCCACCTGCTCCGCTACGATCACCTCTACGTTATCGAACCACAGGGTGGGGTCGTAGCCGCGCTCTCCCGCTTCGCGCCGCAGCCGACGAATCCGCCCGGGTCCGGCGTTGTAAGAGGCCAGTGCCAGTAGTGAGCCATTGAGTTCGTCGAGTTCGGGATCACTAAAATAACGCTCTTTCAAAAACGCCATATATTTGGCGCCGGCCTCAATGTTGGGTTCCAGCTCGTCGATATTGGGAATAGCGACATTTTTGTCTTTGGCCGTGCTCGGTAACAACTGCATCACCCCGACGGCACCTACGTGACTGCGCACGCTCTGGTCGAGCCGCGATTCCTGAAAGCCTTGGGCCGCCAGCAAGGTCGGGTCCATGCCATAGTCCGTGCCGTATTTTCTAAACAGCGACGATAGTTTGCGGTAGCGACTCAGCTCCTCGGCGCCCACTGCATTCTCTGTCCAGTCGAAATCCCGGATGTAACGGTTGCGGATAATGTTGCCGAACAACGTGCCCTCGCGATTGTCCTTGAGGAACGTATTCAAAAAGGCTTTCAGTTGCGGGCTGTCTGGTCGTATTGCCCAGGCGAGGCGCGCGCCCTCGCGCAGCACCAGATCATCTCGCACGGTGATGCGGGTGAAGACCTCGCGCCACATTTGCGGCTTGTAGTCATCGACCACCGCCCAGGGAAGCAGGCCGGTGTCGACCATTTCGATCAGGTCTTCGTCCTCCAGTGATTCATCGACTGCCTCTATGCGAATGGGTGCCTGACCCTGCTTAACCAGTTTTTGGCTCAGTTCGCGGACACTTTCCGCATAACTACTCGAGAGCCGCAGATACACAGTTTTGCCTGACAGGTCTGTCAGTGATCCAAGGCGCGGTGCACTCGGGCCAGTGATAAGAACTTCCTTGAGGGGTTTGCTGACCGGGTTGGTGAAGTCGACCGACGCTTGCCGGTTATCGGTCACGGTGGTGCCCGCCATCACGATATCGCCATAGCCCGCCTGTAGTGCAGAGAAGAGCTGGTCCCTTGCTACGGGGATGACGGCGACCTGCACGGTCAGTAAGCCGGTCTTGAAGGCCTCGTTGACCACTTTTTGCAGCTTGTCGGCATATTCTTGGACCGTCCCACGCGGTCCGTCCTCCAGAAAGTAGCGGCCCGGGCCATACACTGTCAGCACGCGCATGGTGCGGCGCTCGACCATGGTGTCGAGGTCACCAAAATGCGGCATGACCCCGAAGCGTTTCAGGCCGCCAGAGCCGGTCCCGGAGCTGCTCGCTGGGGTATCAGCGGTCTCTGCCTGATCAGTCGCGGTATCGACGCTCGCCAGAATATTGTTGGCTGGAAGAGTAAGTGGCTCGGAGATTGTGAACTCTGCGGGCGCAGATGCCGTAGTTGAGTCTTCCGGCACCTCCGCCACGCTCTCGTCACCGCATCCGATCAACAGTATCGGTAGGGTCATGGCTCCTGCGAGCAGGGCTTTCGGAAGAGTGTCAGCAAGCAATGAACGCATGGAGAACTGTTTCCTGATCGATCCGCGACTTGGGTTTGCCGCCCGGGGTTTTGTCACCGTGCCGCTATCTGTGGGTGTTCACCCTGCCCGGCAATCCAGCACCAACTTACCAAAATGTGTTCCTAAGCGCATATGTTCGTGGGCGTCCAGTGCGTCAGCCAGGGGGTAAGCCGTGTCGACGACGGGTTGAATACCGCCCGCAATCACCTGCGGCCAGATGCGCTCGCGAATTGCGTTGAAGCAGCGCGCGCGCTCTGCGGTGTGGAGTCTGCGTAGCGTGCTGCCTGTCAAGGTCAGTCGTTTCATAAACAGCGTGGCGAGATTGATCTCGCTCTGCATGCCGCGCATCACGCCAATACAGACAATGCGGCCGTCGGGTGCAGCGAGATCAAGATTCGCCTGCATGAGGTCGCCGCCCGCAATGTCCAGAACGACATCGACTCTTCCGCCGTAGCCTGCGTCAGTGAACTGTTCGGTGAGGCTGCCCTCGCGATGATTCGCCACAAACGAAGCACCGAGCGCTTTGACCGCATCACATCGCGCCGCTGAGCCCGCGGTGGAAATCACGTTAGCGCCAAGGGACGCGGCCATTTGGATACCGATCGAGCCGATACCGCTGCTACCCCCATGGATCAACACGGTCTCACCCGCTGACAGCTGACCCCGCTCCATGACGTTGTACCACACGGTTAACAGCGCCTCTGGCAGCGCGGCACCCTGTTCCGTGGACAGGTGATCCGGCAGGGAGAGGCAGTGGTCCTCCCGAGCGATGGCATGGGAGGCGTAGCCGCCGCCATGGGTCAGCGCGCATACCCGATCACCCGCCCGCAATGATAAGCATCCCTCTCCAACCGCGACTACCCGCCCCGCGACTTCCAGTCCCGGTATGGGGGATGCGTCCTCGGGCGGTGGATAGAGTCCGAGGCGCTGGAGTAAGTCGGCGCGGTTGATACCGGCATGATCCACCTCAATCAGCACTTCCTCCCGGTCAGGCGCAGGTGCCGTGTCACGGACTACCGTGGCCAGCTCCGGTGTGTCGAAGTGGATGAAGTGTCTTTCCATCGCGCGCGTTTCCCTATTTTAGATCCCGGACTGTCGTCCTTGGAGCGGTGAAGATAGACTACTGCGACAAGAAAATCTCTGGGGAGTCATCGCCATGTTGCGATCCATGCCGGTTAGGCGATTCAAGCGCGGTTTCAAGCTGGGGCTGATCAAGTTGCTCATTGGTAACAAGGCGGCAGGTGTGCATCTGTCTTATGTGGGTCAGGGCGCCAGCGCGGATCTGTGTCGACGCATTGTGGATATTGGCCACACAGATATTCTTGTGGTCACTGACAAGGCGCTAAAGGAGCTGGGTCTTGCGGAGCGGGCGCTGGCATCTCTTGTGGACGCGGGGGTTAATCTTCACTGGTATGCAGGCGTTGACCCTGATCCCACTTTCGCGCATGTGATGGAAGGTGCAGAGGTGCTGCGGGCTGCGGGTTGTACGGCTATCGTGGCGGTGGGGGGCGGGTCCTCTATGGATGCGGCGAAGATCATCGCGTGCACCCGCACCAGTGACGAGTCACCCGACAAATGGGTTGGTCTGAACAAAGTGCCCGACGATGTCCTGCCGATTTACGCCATTCCTACTACCTCGGGCACCGGCAGTGAGGCGACCATGGGGGCGGTCATCAAAGATCCGGAAGAGAAGCTCAAGCACATCATTGTGGGCGAGGACCTGCTGCCACAGGCGGTCGCGCTGGACCCGGATCTGTTACTGGGATTACCGGCGCCCGTTACGGCGGCAACGGGTATCGATGCGCTGACTCACGGTATCGAGGCGTATATCTGCATTTGGGATCGAGGCACGCGAAAAGAAAACGGCCGTCTTGCCATTCAGGGCGTTTTTCGTTGGCTTGAGCAGGCGGTAAAGCGTCCCGAGGATATTGAGGCCCGTCAGGGCATGGCGGTGGCCGCTTACCACGCGGGTATTGCGATCAACCAGGTGGGCGTCGGTAATGTCCATGCGATAGCACATCAGCTTGGCGCCCGTTACGGCATTCCCCACGGACAGGCCAACGCGCTCGCGTTACCGCATGTCCTCAAGGCCTGTCTCTCCGAGGCAGAGACCGCAATGGCCGAACTCGCTGTCGTGACCAATGTGTCCGATGCCGCCTCACCCGCGGCAAGGGCACAAGCGTTTATTGAGGCGGTGCAGGATTTGATCGCCAAAGTCGGCATCGCGGAGACTGACCCGCGTATTCAGCCAGCTGATTGGACGGTGCTGGCCCATGCGGCGATGGATGAGAGTGACGGCTATGTCTCGCCGCGTCTGCTCACGAAGGCAGAGATCATGGACACGTTGGAGCGCATTACCGCGCGCTGATCGCTTCTATCCAGGCCTTGGTCAACGACATAAAGCGGTCGTGTCCGGGGGTGGGCCCCTCCGAGCACGGAAATCCATGCGCTTCCTGAGAGAAATGCTCGTGTTGGACAGTCACGCCCGCGCGCTGCAGGGCGTTGGCAAGGCGCCTACCATCGTCTCTCAGCGGATCTTTTTCAGCGGTCACCAACAATGAGCGTGGAAAACCACTGAGTGGAATGCGCCGTCCGGGGAACATGACTTCTGTGGCGGGATCTGCCGGCGCCAAGCCGTCAAGATAGGTATCAACGAACCAGCGCATGATCGATGTCGTCAGCGGCCCGCTCTTGGCATGCTCCGTGTAGGAGCGCATCGCGGCATGATAATGCTGCGTGAGCGGGTAGATCAGCAGACAACCCCTGAGTCGTGGCTCCTCCGGCAAGCGGACGGCCGTCGCCAGCGTCAGATTCCCGCCGGCGCTGTCTCCGGCAATGATCACCTCGCCGTTATTCGGCGCTAGCGCGTTAAGGTTATCGATGATCCATCGCGACGCCGCCATGGCGTCGTCATGAGCCGCGGGGAAGGGATGCTCAGGGGCCAGCCGATAATCAATGGACATGATCGTACAGTGGGTTTGATCGGCGAGCCGCAGGCAGAAAGGATGATGGGTATCCAGATCCCCGATCGTCCAGCCGCCGCCATGGAAGTAAATGATGAGAGGGCGGTGCCGGGAGCCATGATACATCCGCGCCCCAAGCGTCTGCTCGGGTAAAGGGAGCTGCAAAAAGCTGGTCTTGATCTCAGGCGCTGGCGCGCCCTCCCACGCCAGACGGTTCATCCGCCGGTAGTACCAGCGGTAGGCGAGAGTTTTGATTCGATTGCGCAGTGTCGTCACGGGTTTTTACTAGGTGTCGACGTAGCGTGCCTCGGGGTCGGATTGATACTCATATCTGTCGTCAGCATTGATCCGTCGCTGAATGTTACCGCGGTGCCAGAGATAATTCAGGTGCGCCACGGTTTCACCGGTCGCCATCTGGATCTCACCGTCACCAATTTCCCGCCCAAACAGACAGCCGAAGCATTCCGGTAACAGTTTGGGCTCCATCAGCAGGTCATACAGATTCGCGAGCGCGAGACGGTGACTGTCGATGATCTGGTTGAGACGCACGCGCACCCCGGTAAAGGGAGACTGGTGCGCGGGCAATACCAGCAAGTCTTCGGGCAGCATACCCAGCAACCGGGTGCTGGAGGCAAGCCAGGCTTCCAGCGGATTACCATCAGGCTCAGTTGGAAACACTGACACGTTGGGCGTGATACGCGGCAGGATCTGATCGCCTGCAATGACCAATTGTAGCGCCGGGCAATAGAGGCACGCGTGCTCGGGAGAGTGCCCCTGACCGACCACCACTTGCCAGTATCGGCCGCCAATCGACAGTGTTTGTCGGTCGTTGAGGCGCTGATAGTTGTGAGGGAGCGGCGTAGCAAACTGTCCGAAGCTACCGAAGCGTTCCCGATAATCTTCCAATTGTTCGTCGGTGAATCCGGTACGGTGATAGAAGGAGATCGCTGGTGGTGGAGCCGCTTCACCCGTGTAACCCATGATCAGGCTGCCAGTCAGGAACTCCGCCTGTGTCATATACAAATCGCAGTCGAAACGCTCACAGAGCCATCCCGCCAGGCCAATGTGGTCGGGGTGCATATGAGTACAGATCACACGGTGGACGGGCTTGCCCGCCATGAAGCCCGTGAACAGGGATTCCCACCGCTCTTTGGCAGAATCCAGATTGAGGCAGGTATCGACAATGGTCCAGCCGTCTCCGTCCTCCAGCAACCACAGGTTGATGTGGTTTAGAGGTCCCGGCATGGTGAATCGTGCCCACCAGACACCGGGTGCCACCTCGAAAGGTTCATCGCCGGGCTGTTCCAGTCTGCCCCAGGGGTAAGTCAGACCGCGGTATTGTTCGTCGACGCGTTCCAGAGTCACTGTTAGCTCCTGATGTGAGGCGGAAGTGTGCGCGCCGCGGCGCGCCCTGTCCACCTAGCTCTCCCTTTGGGGTTACTGACACGCTAGTTGCCCGGTGTGATACTCACGCAGGAAGCAACCCCTGTGCTGGGCCCGGGCCGCTATAGTGTGGCAGGCCAAATCCGAGGAGAAAGCACCATGACCGCGACGCTCGATACGCAAGCACTTAAGAAGCTGGATCAGGCGCACCACCTGCACCCCTTCACGGATTTTGAAGATTACGCCAAGCACGGGGGGCGCATCGTCAGCCGCGCCGAGCATATTTATATCTACGACTCTGATGGCAATAAAATTCAGGACGGGATGTCGGGATTGTGGTGCTGCAATCTGGGGTACAGCCAGGAGCGCATCAAGCAAGCGGTGGCGGAGCAGCTGGCCGAACTCCCTTTCTACAACAATTTCTTTAGGTGCTCTAATCAGCCGGCAGCAGAGCTGGCGGCACGGCTCTCCCAGGTCACGCCTGAGCGATTCCAGCACGTGTTCTTTACCAACTCCGGGTCAGAGGCCAACGACACTCAGATCAAACTAGTACACCGCTATTTTGACTTGCTGGGTAAGCCCGAAAAGAAGCTGATCATCAGCCGCCAAAACGCGTATCACGGCAGCACGATTGCGGCCTCAACCCTGAGTGGCATGTCAGCGATGCACAAGCAGACCATGGGCCTTGACTATGTGCATCACATCCAGCAGCCGCACTGGTTCGAGGAGGGCGCGGACCTCGATCCCGAAGCATTTGGTGTCGCCGCGGCCCGTGAGCTCGAGAACAAGATTGATGAACTCGGCGAGGACCGTGTGGCCGCCTTTATCGCGGAGCCTGTGCAGGGTGCCGGGGGTGTCATCGTCCCGCCCGAGTCCTACTGGCCCGAGGTGAAGCGCATCCTCGATGAGCGCGACATTTTGATGATCTCCGATGAGGTCATCTGCGGCTTTGGCCGTACCGGAAAGTGGTTTGGCTTTGAGACCTATGGTACCGAGCCCGATTTGGTGACATTCGCTAAGGCGGTCACCAATGGCTACATGCCGTTGGGTGGGAGCTTGATCAGCCAGAAGATTTCTGATGTCTTGTTGTCAGGGGGTGGCGAATTTGCCCACGGCCTGACCTATTCGGGACATCCTGCTTCCTGTGCCGCTGGCTTGGCTACGCTGGATATCCTTGAAGAGACTCGGATTATCGAGCAGGGCGTGGTGGAGCTCGCGCCGTACTTCGCCAGCCGACTGATTGAGTTGGTAGACCACCCGATCGTGGGGCAGGTGCGAGTAAAAGGCCTGTTTGCCGCAGTGGAGCTGGTAAAGGATAAGTCGACCAGAGAGCGACTGGCACCTGAGTCCGCCGCGGCAGTGCACTGTCGCGATACGGCGATCACTCAAGGCCTGATGGTGCGCCAGACCGGCGACGCGATGATCATGGCACCGCCTTTTGTCACTGAGCGCTCTGAGATTGATTTCCTGGTGGATCAACTGGCCGTCGCACTGGATCGGACTGGCCAGCACTACGGTGTGATACCTACCGCCGCCTGATCTGGCGTTTCTCCCTTGTCGTATATAACCTGCTATGAAGCTGGTCGATACATT
>QOPK01000069.1 GCA_003331685.1 Halieaceae bacterium
GAGCAGGCAGTGGAAAGCAAAGTCGGGGATTGTTCCCTGGAAGAGAGCGCTGCGCTGGTTGACCAAGCCGATCTGGTCATTGGCGTAGACACCGGCCTGACACACATGGGTTGGGCCTTTCATGTGCCGGTGGTCGCGTTGTTTGGATCGACCTGCCCGTATCGCGTGGTGCCGGGGCGAGAGGGTGACATTCTTTACGCTGAATTGGACTGTTCACCCTGTCGAAGGCGCCCCACCTGCGGCGGCGCGTTTGACTGCATGTCTGCGCTGACCCCCGATGCTGTAATGAACGCCGCACAGCGCTACTTGTCTAAAGAGTCAGTAGCTGCGCCCGTGCTAGCATCGTCGGAGAATAGAGAAGAGGCCCTTTGATGTCAGCTTTACCCGACATGAGCACAGGCAGTGTCACGGTGATTGGCGATGTAATGCTTGATCGCTTCTGGAGCGGTGCGAGCCGGCGCGTGAGCCCGGAGGCGCCGGTGCCCGTAGTCAGTGTGACAGGCCAAGAGGACCGCGCCGGTGGAGCGGGTAATGTTGCTGTGAATCTCGCCGAGCTGGGGCTGTCGGTCTCACTGGTAGGGCTGTGCGGGGAAGATGAGCATGCGCGAGCCCTGCGTGCCTGTGTTGAGGCGGCGGGCGTTCGCTGGAATGTCATGCCGTGCCCGTCAGAAACGATTGTAAAGCTCCGGGTGCTGAGTCGGAATCAGCAGCTCCTGCGCATGGACTTTGAGGAATCTCTGGCAAAGCATGCCAATGATCTTTTTGTGAGGTACGCCCAACAACACCTCGCTGATGCTGATCTGGTCGTATTCAGTGACTATGCGAAGGGGTCTCTGGAGCTGATTCAACCGCTTCTGCAGCACTGTCGTGAGCTGAAAAAACCAACATTGGTAGACCCCAAGGGCGCGGATTTTGAGCGCTATCGGGGTGCCACTCTGCTTACCCCCAATCTCGCCGAGTTCGAAGCGGTCGTCGGGCGCTGCGAGACAGACGAAGCCTTGATTAACAAGGCTGAGGCGCTCCGAGCATCGCTGGATCTCGAGAGTATACTCGTGACTCGGAGTGAAGCGGGCATGACGCTCGTTCAATCTGGGCAGCCGCCCGCGCACTTCTGCGCCAGTGCGCGCGAGGTGTTTGATGTCACAGGTGCCGGCGACACCGTGATCGCGGTGATGGCTGGGTGCTTGAGTGCGGGACTGCCAATGCGTGACGCAGCGCACTTCGCGAACCATGCCGCAGGAGTGGTGGTCGCGAAATTGGGTACGGCAAGTGTTTCCCCCGAAGAGCTGCTGACAGCAGTCTCTGGGTCGCCAGCAGGCGCTGCCAATAATGTACTTGCCGAGAAGGGTTTGGCGAGCGTTTTGGCAGATCTGCGTGCTACGGGTCAGCGCATTGTGATGACCAATGGCTGCTTCGATTTGATTCACCCCGGCCATGTCCGCTATCTACAGCAGGCGAAGGCTCTTGGTGACGTGCTGGTTGTCGCGGTGAATGATGACGATTCAGTGCGACGGCTTAAGGGAGAGAGCCGGCCGGTAAATACGCTGGATGATCGGATGGCAGTATTGGGCGCGCTAGGCGCTGTCGACTATGTGGTGTCTTTTTCTGAGAACACGCCCGCTCGATTGATCGAGGCGATGGCGCCCGATGTGCTGGTTAAGGGCGGTGACTATGCTGTGGAGCAGATCGCCGGACATGAATCAGTGTTAGCACGGGGTGGTGAGGTTCGCGTTCTGGAATTCGTTGATGGCCACTCGACCAGCGGGCTGATCGAGCGGCTTAACGATTAGGCTGGCTCGGGAGCTCACCCCGAGCGTCGCCGCAGTTAATTCGTCCTTTTCAGGGATTGATATAAGCGCGACCCAATCCGGGGTCAGTGGGTAGGTAACGCTTCAGTAACTCTGTCTGCCGGCTGGTCATGGGATCCAGTTTGCCATCTATGATCACCCGGTCCGCTGCGCTAGTAACATTCAGCGGGTCGCCGCTCCAGATCACCACATCAGCGCGCAATCCGGGCGCGATCATCCGCGGTCGGCCGCCAAAAATCTCAGCTGGTAGGCTTGTCATGGCCGCCATTGCCACCTCATAGGGCAGCCCATTGGCAACTGCATTGCCAGCCACCTGACGAAGCTTGCGGGCGTTATGAGTCTCCCCACTGGTAAACAATAAGGTGACGCCGCTTTCATGAAGCAGTGCGGCATTATCCAGTCTTGCTCCAAGGCCATCGAAGCTCCCCGGCAGATTATTGAGGGCATTGATTACCACGGGTGTTTCCGATTCGGCCAATGCATCGCGGACGATCCAAGCTTCTTGCCCGCCACTGATGATGGCGTCCAGTTCGTGTTGTCGGCTGAACGCCAACACCTGGAGAATATCGCTGGCGCGATTGGCATGGAAAACGAACAGGCCGTCCCGACGCAGCGTTCGGAGTGCAGCCTTTCCAGCAGGGCTGATCAGGCGCAAATCCTCGTCGTCCACTGTTAACTCGTCAAAGATCGCCTCAAGCAGCATCCAGTGCGCGGCGCGGGAACCACCCATTTTGTTTCCGCTGTAGCCATCGACATTGATATAGACAGCGGTCTTGCCGTCGAAACTGTCAAAGCCACCATCGAAACTTACCAGCGAGCCCTGACCCGAAATTGTCCGATCGCCCGAAACTGCCATGAGCAGGCTGTAGCCGTAACCCTCTATTCGCGTGACGGGAATGACACTCGAGAGAGGGTTGTAGGCTTTGCGCACGTCAAACTCGGGATGCATGAGGCCGGTAAAAAGTTCGTTGAGCCTTGAGTCAACGGCTTCATACACCATACCTATCTCACTAAGACCCGCTGCGGTAATCCCCGCAAACAGCGCCGGTGTCACGGGTCGCCCTTTAGCGTCGATCACCTGATCGGCCGGGGCGGCGCTCAAATCGCCGGCAACCGCTTCGATCAATCCGTCTTTAATCAGGATGTCTAACTGGCTCGATGGCGCGTCGTCGCCTATGAATACCGTGCCATTAGTGATCAGTAGTGAAGCGGCGTAGCCGGGGCTGGCTAAAAGTAAGTATCCCAATAAGGCGATGACGAATGGGTTCATATTCATTGTGCCGCCCCCATCAGTTGTCCGAGTTCGAAGTCAGATTGAGGGTTCAGTGAGGGGTTGTCTTGCTCGTACCGCAGCACGCCATCAATGTAGACCTGTAGCGGTTTGGCATAGACACTGAAGGGGTCCTGATTCCACAGCACCACGTCAGCCATCTTGCCGTTTTCGATAGAGCCCGTCTGATCGTTTACGCCGAGCGATTTCGCGGCGTTGTAAGTGATCCATCGAATCGCGCGCTCCGGAGGGATGTCCAGTCCGGCGCGGTTGCCTCGTAGCATGGCTTTAGCGGCTTCCTGATTGAGTCGCTGAATGCCTTCATCCGAGTCTGAGTGCACGATGGCGCAGCCGCCCGTCGGGCGGTCGACCAGCGCGATATTTTCCTGAATGCCGTCGTAGGCCTCTATTTTAAAGCCCCACCAGTCTGCCCAGAGGGCGCCGCAGACATCATTTTTGGCGAGTTCGTCTGCGATTTTGTAGGCCTCTACGCCATGATGGAATGTGCCAACGCGGTAACCAAACTCTTCGGCCATATCGAGGATAGTGAGCATCTCATCGGCGCGGTAACAGTGCATGTGCACGATGATGTCGCCGCGCAATGCGCCGGCCAGCGTGTCGAGTTCGAGGTTGCGATGTGGTGGCGTATTGGTGAGTAGAGCCGATGCGACGGAGGCGCCACTGCTGTCGTTCTCTGCAGCCTCTGCCGCGTCTTTGACGGCTTGGTTGTAGCGGTCCCAGTCAGCTTGATACCGCTGCGCGCGAATCCAAGCGCTGCGGTAAGCCGCGACATTGCCCATGCGCGTCGAGGGAGCCTGTGTACGGCCACCGTAAACGCGTTTCGGGTTTTCGCCGCAGGCCATTTTCAGGCCGTAGGGCGCGTCGGGAAATTTCATGCCTTGGTAGCTGATGGACGGCACGTTTTTAAGGGTCACACCCCGCCCCCCAAACAAGTTGGCTGAGCCTGGGAGAACTTGCATCGCTGTCACGCCACCGGCCAATGCTCTCGAAAAGCCTGGATCTTGTGGCCATACGCTGTGTTCCGCCCACACCTCTGCCGTCACAGGTGCAGTAGCCTCGTTGCCGTCGCTATGAGCGGCGACACCTGGCGAAGGGTATACGCCTAGGTGCGAATGAACATCGATGAGACCCGGAGTGATCCAGCGATCACTGGCATCGATCTCTGTGGCATCGGGCGCGATCTCTCCGGCGCCGACCCATTGGATCTGTCCGTTAGCGATGTAGAGGTCTGTGTCGTTAAGGCGGCGGCCATCACCGGTGAGGATGGTGGCATTCTTGAACAATACATGCGGGCCTGGGGATATCTCGTAGGTCGATGGGAAAGCCTCTGGTTGGGCTTGAAGGACCATCGGAATCATTAACGTCGTCAAAGAAAAGAACAATTTGCGCATAAACAGAATCCTCACAAGACGAGTGAAGATACCCCTAGCCATCAGATTTGCCAATCACCCCGTTGGATAGGCTAACCTTGGGTTTGATTGACGCTGTCAAGAGCGAAAAAAGATGCCGAAGAGACGTTTTGTTGACCTGTCGATCTACCTCGAAAACGAGGTGATCAGCGACCCGCCGGCAATGAAACCTAACATTGACTACATCACCCACGATATTGGCGCTCAGCAAATGGCGTCATTTTTTCCCGGCCTTGAGAGCAGTGAGCTGCCCGACGGCGAGGGCTGGGCGATTGAGTTTGTGCAGCTGTGCACGCACAACGGCACGCACCTTGATGCGCCTTACCACTTTCATCCCACAATGAACGAGCAGGCTGGTGGCAAAGAGCGGGCGATCACGATCGATGAAGTCCCCCTCGAGTGGTGCTTTCAGCCGGGGGTCAAACTGGACTTCCGGCATTTCCCCGACGGCTATGTGGTGACCGCGGCCGATGTTGAGGCGGAGTTGACGCGAATCGAACACCAGCTCTCGCCGCTTGAAATTGTCGTGGTGAATACCGCTGCGGGAGCTGCCTACGGGCAGGACGACTTCGTCAGCAAGGGCTGTGGCATGGGCTACGAGGCGACCATGTTTCTGCTGGAGCGTGGCATTAAGGTAACGGGCACGGATGCATGGAGCTGGGACGCCCCCTTTGATCGAACCGCGGAACGTTACGCTGAAACGGGCGATGCCAGCCTCATCTGGGAAGGCCACAAAGCGGGTCGCCACGTCGGTTACTGCCATCTTGAGAAGCTTCACAATTTGGAGGCGTTGCCCGCCACCGGTTTTACGATCAGCTGCTTCCCGCACAAGATACGGGGGGCCTCAGCAGGCTGGACCCGAGCGGTAGCTATCGTTGATGAGGTGGCTTAATCCAGCGACTTTAGCGTGCCATAGGCGCTGAGCGCGGTCTCGCGCGCTGTTTTGTGATCGACAATGGGGTGGGGGTAGGTTTCGCCAAGGGCAACCCCGGCCGCCGAGAGCACCTCGTCGGGTGCCTCCCATGGCTTATGCAGGTACTTGTCAGGGAGTTCAGCCACTTCGGGTACCCAGCGGCGGGTGTAGGCGCCGGCTTTATCAAATTTCTCGCCCTGTGTGATGGGGTTAAAGATCCGAAAGTAGGGTGAAGCGTCTGCGCCCGACCCGCCAACCCACTGCCAGCTGCAGGCGTTGGAGGCGATGTCAGCATCGAGGAGGCAGTCCCAAAACCAGACTTCTCCCTCCCGCCAGTTGAGGAGTAAGTGCTTGGTGAGGAATGAGGCAACCACCATCCGCACGCGGTTGTGCATAAAGCCTGTCTGCCACAGTTCCCGCATGCCGGCATCGACAATGGGATAGCCAGTTTGCCCTCGCTGCCACGCGGTGAGCCTTTGCGGATCCTCGACCCAGGGGAAAAAGCTGAATTTCGGGTTAAAGGCCTCGTCCGGCATCGTCGGAAAATGAAACAGCAAGTGGTAACAAAACTCCCGCCAACCGATCTCACTGAGGAACTTGTCGATGGACCCGGCCGCCTCTGGCTGGGCGATTTTGCTTTGCTGTGCCGCATGCCAGACCTGTCGAGGCGAAATGTTACCAAACCGCAGGTATGGGGACAGTTTTGATGTATTGGGCTCAGCGGGGACGTCTCTGCCATCACCGTAATCCTGCACGTGCTGGTCTAGAAACTGGTTGAGCGCTGCCTGCGCGCCGGCTTCGCCCGGGCTCCACAAATCGTTCCAACCAGTGGCCCAGTTGGGTGACGTCGGCAGGAGTTGCCAATCAGAGAGCTCTTCGCTCTCAATCTTGCCGTCATAAGCGGTCAGCTCAGGGGCGGGCAGCGGCTGATGGGGCTGTGGGCGCCGGTTGCAGGCACGCCAAAATGGCGTGAAGACCTTGAATGGCGTTCCGCTACCGGTGGCGACGTGTTCCGGTTCGTGGAGCAGGGTGCCGGGGTATCGCTTTAATTCGACGCCTTTGTTCGACAATTGATCCCTAAGTACTGTTTCAAGGCCTGCCGACCAGGGCTGATAATGGCGGCTGCAGTAAACGGTGGTTGCCCCAGTTTGCTCCGCCAGCGTCGTCAACGCGGCAATGGTTTCACCTGACTTAAGGATCAGGTCCAACCCTGTTTCGGCGAGGCGGGTGTACAGGGACAGCAAGCTGTGATGCAGCCACCACTGACTAGCACTCCCTATGCGCCAAGTGTCCCCCAGATCCGGATCTCGCACGAAAACGGGAATGACTGGGCCTGCCTGCGCTGCCGCAGTCAGTCCAGGCAGGTCGGTGAGCCGGAGATCGTCCCGAAACCAGTAGATGGACACATCAGCCATGGAGCGGCTCCTGTTTGTTGAAAAGGAAGTAGTCAGCGCACTGGGCCATCAACGTAAATGGCGAGCTACTAAATTTGTGGGTGCAAAGGTGGTCAGCGCGCGTCTCGCCCTGATTGAGAATGATCAGAGGTTTTCCCTGATCGACTGCGTATCGACAAAAACGCAGTCCTGAATACACGGATAGAGAGCTACCCACGACCATCATCCCCTCTGAGGTGTCGATTATCTCATAGCACTCATCGACTACAGGGCCCGGCACCGTGCCGCCAAAAAATACGACCTCTGGCTTCACAACGCCGCCACATACTCGACACTGTGGCACGCGAAAGTCTTTGACATAATGATCCGGTAGATCAGCATCTCCGTCCGGCCGAAGCGTCAGGGAAGAGGTATCGGGTAATGCATTGTGGCGCTCGATCCAGCTTTGTATTACTTCGCGGCTTGCGACGTGGCTGCAATCAAGGCATTTAACCTGATCCAGTCGGCCGTGGAGATCGATCACCCGTTGGGAGCCGGCACGTTGATGCAGCCGGTCGACATTTTGTGTGATCACGCCTGCAAGTAGTCCCGTCTGCTCGAGTTTTACCAGGGCGGCATGGCTTTCATTTGGCTGAGCCGCACTGACACGCGGCCAGCCCAGCGCGGATCGGCTCCAGTAGCGCTGCCTTTTCGATGAGTCAGAGATAAATTCGTCGTGCTGAATAGGTTGGCTACCCAGCCATGTTCCCTTGTGATCGCGATAGGTAGGTATCCCTGAGGCGCTGCTGATGCCTGCACCTGTCAGCGCAACCCAAGGGCGGCGCGATCCCAGAATTGTCAGTAAAGAGTCAACCGATTCACTCATGAAGCGTATACGTCAGTGCTTGCACGTGGATTTCCGCGAGACATGAGGGCAGGAAAGCGATGCATATTTTGATGACAGGTGGTACGGGTCTCATTGGCACAGCCACTTGTGCCGCGCTTCATGCCGCTGGACATAAGCTGACGATTCTCACGCGGCGAACCCGTCCCGCGACGGCTGAGGCGACGTACATTACCTCGCTTAGGGAGTGCGCTGAGCCGGTCGACGTTGTGATTAATCTCGCGGGAGCGGGTCTTGCGGATCGAAGATGGAGCAGTGCCTACAAGCGGCAAATCGTGTTGAGCCGGGTGGATCTCACGCGAGAGCTCGTTGCCTGGATGAGCGAGCTCGAACACCCCCCCAAGAGGCTGATTAGTGCGAGTGCGATTGGTTACTACGGGGCAGCAGATGAGCAGACCTTCAGAGAGGGCGCTGGCGTTGGAACAGGGTTTTCGGCGACGCTGTGCCAATCTTGGGAGGAAGAGGCTGGCAGGGCCGCTGAGTATGGTGCGCGAGTGAGTCTCTTGCGTTTTGGTGTGGTGTTGGCGAGAGAGGGGGGCGCGTTGGGGAAGATGACGCAGTCGTTTCGACTCGGTGTAGAGACCTGGTTGGGGTCGGGTGAACAGTGGCTGAGCTGGATCCATCTGGAAGATGCCGTCAGAGTAATCCAGCATGTGCTCGCCCTTGAATGCCCCGAGGGCGTCTACAACACGGTGGCACCAGAACCTGCCCGCCATCGGGAGCTCGCCCATGAAGTAGGACAACAATCCAAGACTTGGCTGAAGCTCGGGGTTCCTGCCTTTGCCGCTAGGCTCATGGCCGGGGAAATGGCTGAAGAGTTGCTCCTCAGTGGGCAGCGTGTGCTGCCCTCGCAACTGCTTGAGGATGGCTTTCAGTTCCACTACCCCAGCCTCAAGGAGGCGCTTACGGATTTAATGCCCCGTAACGGTTAGGCCGAGCTGACCTGCTGGTAATCCATAAACGCCTCCTGAACCCCTTCCTGCCCCTTTAACTTCTTAAGGGCCGACCGTTCCAACTGCCTTACCCATTCCCGGCTAACGCCGAGTCGGTCTGCGATTTCTGACCGGGATAGGGGGGGACCGTCATGTAAACCCCAGCGGGCGACGACAACCGCCTGCTCATTGGCCTCCAGCTGATCCACCGCTTCACCCAGAAAACGATGTAAGGAGTCCTGCTCGGCGTTACCCGTAGTATCGCCGTACTGCTCAGTTGTGAGCGTGTCGACCAACGTACCGTCATCGTCGTCATAGCGCGGCGCGTCCAGCGAGATCGCCAAGTTGCGCACCTCAAGAATTTCCTTGGTTTTCTGCTTGTCCATGCCCAGCTTTTTAGCGAGCTGCGCAGCATCGGGCTCCATGCCTGTCTTGGCCTGCTCTATTGCGCGCTCTCGGTAGACTTTGTTCACCTGGTCTTGAACGTGGGTGGGCAAGCGAATCAGGCTTCCGGTATCGCCAACGTAGCGCCGGACCGCCTGCGTGATCCAGTTGAAGCAGTAGGTGCTGAACCGATAGCCCTTAGCGTACTCGAACTTTTCAGCTGCCCTGATAAGTCCCAACGTGCCTTCCTGCACTAAGTCAAGATATCCGACGCCACGGCCTCGATATCGCCCCGCGATGGAGTGCACCAGTCTGAGGTTATGCATGACGAGCGCATCCCGCGCTTCTGTGTACTCTTTGAGCGCTCTCCGGATGCTCTTGAGCACTGGGGGTTCTAGTGCGATAGGTGCTGGGGGCGATAACCAGTGGCGTGACCAGTGGCCGATCGCATCTGCTACTGCGTCGGGGAACTGTCCCCCGGCGCGACGCAACATAAACACCGCGATGCCCACTGTGAGGCTCGCTGGGATATTGAGGCCATTCACCGTATCGGCATAGCGTTTTTTCGACCCGCGTTTCTTCAGAGTTTTTGCTGCTTCTATCGTGACATCGGCGAGGTTCCCGTCTGAAAAATAGGGTGCCAGCTCACGGCGCAATGTAAAATGAAGTTCACGACTGGGGAAGCGCTTTACCTCGGGTGGACACTCAAGCGCATTAATGAGTGAGTCTGCCAGCGTCGACCGCAGGTCCGCCACCTCTGAAAAAAGGGTGGAGAGCGCGTCAACTGCGGCCCACTTCCTGCCGTCTATAGCCTTTTCTTGATCTGCGGTAAGTAGCGGATAGCGCCGAATTTCCGCGAACATTAATTCCAGATCAGCGTCTTCACTACTGTCTAATGTTTGCATGTTGCCCCCTTTTTCTCACCTAACTATACGGGGGCAGATCGATGACAGGTTCTTTCTGTAGGGCACTCTGTCCATGTTTCAGGTGAACAAAACCTAGACAACTTTGCAGTTAGGGCGATCCGGCTGGCCAAATGTCGCGTAAAACTGGACAAATCACGAACAGGAGAGCGTTATGAACGCACCAGTCACAAACTTGCGGGCGTTGGAGCCGCGCCCTTTATACGGCATTGGCACCGTCGCCAGACTCACCGGCTTGAAGTCAGACACCCTCAGGGTCTGGGAGAGACGTTACGGCCTGGGCGCTAGTCATAAATCG
>QOPK01000007.1 GCA_003331685.1 Halieaceae bacterium
AGGGAATATCCATATCGGCCTGCAGGTGCGCCGCCGCCACATTCTGTAGCGCACTGACCACCTGCACCTCTTCTCCCAGCAACGTCTGGGCAATCACTCCTGCGCTGCCCTCCGGGGGTAATTGCACTCGCGCCACACGCGGAGGCACCAGCGGCACAGTCACGTCTACCAACACCTTGCCCTGCACCGCGTCTTTGATGCTCTCCAGCGTGGGGGTGTGCGCGCCAAACGGCACCGTCACAAAGACAATGTCGCCCCGCTCCGCAGCACTCACGTTGTCCAGGCCTTCAATCGGCTGATGCGCAACACCGCGACTGGCGAGCTCTGCGGTCAGCGCCTCGGCCGCCTCTACCGCCTGCTCCGGTTTTCTGGAACCCACCAGCACGGCGTGCCCGGCTTTGGCCAAACGCAGGGCCAAACCACGGCCAAGATCACCAGTGCCACCGACGATTCCGATCGATGGTGTTGTATTGGAAGACATATTCATAACCTCTATTGTGGCGTCATCGTTGACAAGGTTCAGAGCCTTGGCGATAGTGCTATCGGCGACTTGCTGAACACAAGTAAGTTTAGCCCAGACTGGCTTAAGACATGAGCTTAAAGACAAGAAAAACCTGCGGCGCAACTGGCGCCGCATCAAACATGAGTTTACTGGAGTATTGATCTCTGGGCAGGGTTTCCGGGGAGCAGGAGAATTTCTATGAGTAGCAACCATTCTGCAGACTACGATGTGATCGCCGTTGGCGCAGGCTTTGCCGGCGTATCGCTGAGCTACCACCTTCGAGAGGCAGGCTTCAACGTCAAGGTATTTGATCGCGCTAGCGATGTAGGCGGCACCTGGGCCTGGAACAAGTATCCGGGCGCCGCCACTGACAGTGAGTCCTACTACTATTGCTTGACCTTCTCAAAAGAGGTGCTGCAAGAGTGGTCCTGGAGCAAACGCTACTCAGGCTGGGAGGAGACCCAGAACTATCTGAAGTTCGTGATGGACAAGTTCTCTCTGTGGTCCATGTTCCAGCTAAACACAGAAGTCGAGAGCGCCGAATTCGATAATGAAACGGGGTTGTGGAATGTCCGCACCCAGGGCGGGGAAACTCACACCGCTAAATATTTTGTCAGCGCTATGGGCATGATTTCACAGCCCGTGCTCCCCAATTACACAGGTCAAGACCGTTTTAACGGTCCCATTTTCCACTCCTCCCGATGGCCTGAGGGCCTCGACGTAGCGGGCAAGCGCGTCGGCATCATTGGTGCAGGCGCCACGACCGTACAGATGCTACCGGAGGTCGCAAAAACCGCCGCACAGGTCACAGTATTCCAGCGCACACCTAACTTTGTGTTACCCGCCATGCAGAAGGATATGACGCCTGAGTGGGAAAAAGAAATCAAAGACAACTACGACGAAATTATCGCCAAAGCCCGCAACCACATGTTCGGCATGGCATTCGAGCAACCGCCGGGGCGCAACGCGGTGGATACCCCGCCAGAGGAGGTGCAGCGCATCTTTGAGGAGCACTGGAATGGCAGCTTCCGCTGGGTATTTGAGACATTCGACGACTTGCTCGGTAGCGCAGAGGCAAACCAAATGGCCTCAGATTTCATTACCAGCAAAATCAAGGAGAAAGTCAACGATCCCGAGCTGGCTGAGCTGCTGACACCCAAGGGCTATCCGCTCTTCGCCAAGCGCCCACCTCTGGACCACGGTTACTACGAGGCCTACAACCGCGACAACGTCAAGCTAGTCGACATCAAGGACCGCGAGCCGATCCAAGAAATCACCGAAACCGGCATTCAGACCAGCGAGAATCTGTACGAGTTCGACATCATTGTCTTGGCAACCGGCTTCCAGGCCTACACCGGTGCGCTGGAAGCGATCGACATCCGCGGCAGCGATGGACACACACTGCGAGAAAAGTGGGACGACGAATCCAAGTCCATCATGGGCGTCTACGCCGCCGGCTATCCCAACTTCTTTATGATCACTGGCCCTCAGGCACCCTTCGCCAACTTGCCCACATCCATTGAGCAGAACGTGGCCTACATCACGGACTGCATCCAAAAGATGGAGTCCGAGGGCTACGACCTCTTCCAGCCAAGCCAGGAAGCAGAGGACGAGTGGTCAGCACACACCGCCGAAATTCACGAGCAGACCCTGATGGCGCAGGGAGACAAGGTGAACTCGTGGATGATGGGTGCCAACCTCGAGAAGAGAAAGCCGCGCGTGCTGGTCTACTTTGGCGGCGCGCACATCTACTATGACAAGTTGCGCGAGTCAGCAGATGGCGGCTTCCCGGAGCTGGCCTTCAGCAAAAGCGCTGCCTGAGGCAGTTAGGCCTGGCCGCTATACTCGGCGGCCAGCGCATTCACCAAGCGATCGAGGTCACCAGCGGGCAAACGGTTAATGCCCGCAGCCGCCTCCCGACCCCCACCGGTCTCAAATTTTGAGCAGACTGCTTCGGCGCCCGTGCGTCGCTCGAAAGGCGCTCTAACGCTTACCAGAAACGAATCGTCGCCGCGCTCGGTCAGTACAGCGTGCGCTCGCCTCGGGAAGGCACGCACGAGATCATTACTGAACACGCCGCTGACACGTCTCGCCCAGGCTGCGTCGGGCAACTGATACACCGCGAAGGCGAGCTCCTCGACCACAGGTGTCAGCGCGGCAGACGCCGCAAGATCCTGTTGATAGCCTTGCCGGAGCTGGCGAAAGGTCGACGAATCGAGAAAGGCCTGCGGCCGCTCTGCTCCGAGTAGACTCTGGTACAGGGCGTCGGGGTGAAAGTGCAGGTCATCCAACGACGGCCCGTACCCGTTGTAGTTGATGCAAATACCAAGCTCCTGGAGCCCCGCAATGTCTGATGCCCGAAACCCTGATTTCTCGGCAAGGCGCTGTGCGGGCTCATCCAGATTGTCGCCAAAAGCACCTGTAATGGCCCAGTCGACCTGGGCACCGCGCAGTCGCCCGTTTACCAATAAAGCGGTGCATACCTCAGGCGCTTCACTGATTGTGGCAGTGAGATTAGGGTGGCTGGGAATCGCGCCGGCCGCGTGGTGATCAACGTAATCGACTACCACGTCTTTAGCGAGTAACTGGCTGAGTGCGTCGCTATTTTTAACCATGGATAAATCGAGCACCGTCACCGTATCACCCGGCTCCGCGTGAACTCTCTCCAGCAAGGCAATATCACGCTTGACGCCGGTGATGCGGGTTGAAACCAGTGGCTCTTCCAATCGCAACTGCAACAGCGCACAGATGCCGTCAGCGTCACCGTTAAACACGTCGTAATGCATGGACGAAGTCTAATTGGAAGTCTCCGCCTTTGCCTAATCACTTCGCGCAGGGGGAGCAACCCGAGTATTCTTGCATCGAATTAAACAAGGAGGCGCCATGGAGCTGTCACTGAAAGGCAAAAAAATACTGATCACCGGTGCGGGCGCGGGCATTGGTCTGGCCTGTGCGGAAGCGTTCGTGACGGCGGGCGCGGATGTCGCCATCTGTGACGTAGAGCAAGCACGACTGGATGAAGCCCTGGCATCGCTAACAGCTATCGGCGGTAACCACTACGGGCAGTTATGTGATGTGGCCAGCGCCGATGCAGTAGCAGACTTCTTTGCCAACAGCATGAAGGCGCTGGGGTCACTGGATATTGTGCTCAACAACGCGGGCGTCGGCTCACCGCTGGTGCCATTGGAGGAAACCGACGAGGCCGACTACGACCGGCTGATGGGCATCAATCTTAAAGGTGTGTGGCTGTGCATGCGCGAGAGTCTCAAGATCATGTCCCCTGCCGGTTCAGGACACATTATCAACATGGCCTCGGCACTGAGTAAAACCACCTTCCCCGGTGCAGGGCTCTATGTCGCCTCAAAGTATGCCGTGGGAGGACTCACCCGGAATACGGCAGTGGAATATGGCGAGTCTGGTATTCGCATTAACGCGATTTGCCCGGGCTTCATCGAAACGCCGTTACTGAGGGAATCCGTCCCTGAGGAAGATCGCGCTCATCTGGCAAGCCGTCACCCTTTGAATCGGCTAGGCACCCCCGAGGACGTGGCCAAGGCCGCCATGTGGCTGGCGAGCGATGCGTCGAGCTTCGTGACGGGCATGCTGTTCTCTGTTGACGGTGGCTGGACAGCGATTTAATCCAGGGAGACACCACTCGGGCGAGATGCGGCATTGGCTGGGCTTGTCCTGACTCAGCAGACGACTTGGATTTCAGAGTGGGGCGGAATGGCAGTATCACCGAGGCTACTCAGAGCACCAATTTGAGAACATCGATAGCCACTAGATACGCTCGAATTTTTCCTCCTTACCCAGCAAAATCATGCTCTTAAACGCATAATTTAATGACGCTAAGTCTTAAGAGGCAAAAGCGATGCGAGACTGTCCACCACTGCCGGTTGGGATTCAGCGAAAAGAAGTCGCCAACCACTGACACCAATTTGTCACTTTCAGCGTATAGACTCTGGAAAGTTGGCTGAGGGGAGAACCCATGACCGTCTCGCTAAACGACCCGCTCTTCACCCATTATCTGCAAGAGCGGCCTACCCTGACTTATGCGCAGCCCGATGATCCCTGGGCCGCTCGCAAACTCATCCTGACGATCGAAAACCTCTTCGGGCGCAGAAAGGTACAGAGGCTGTATGACACATTAAAGTCACAACCCTTTGAGCTAAGTCGATTTTTTGAAGACGCCATCGAGATCACCAATATCGATGTGCGTTATGACCGCGCGCAGCTAGAAAAGATTCCAACGACCGGGCCGCTGGTCATGGTGGCCAACCATCCCTTTGGGGTGATGGACGGCACCATTTTGTGTCACCTGGCGGCAAAGGCGAGGGGCGACTTTCGCATATTGATCAACGCCGTGCTGTGCCGGGATAAAGATCTGGCTCCTCATTTTTTGCCGGTGGACTTCTCGCCCGGCAAGGCCGCCATGAAAAACAATGTCGCGATGGGGCGCCGCGCCCGTGAAGCCATGGCAGCCGACATCCCCGTACTGATTTTCCCCTCGGGATTTGTCTCGACCGCCGGAAAACTCGGTACTGGGCAGGCCGTCGAAGCGCCTTGGACGACCTTTGCCGCCAAGCTCATCAGTGATGCGCGCGCCAATGTCGTGCCGATCTTCTTTCACGGCCAGAACAGCCGGGCTTTCCATATCGCGTCCCACGTCTCGGAATCCTTGCGCATGGCATTTCTCATTCGTGAAGCCAAGGCCCGCTTTGGCACCCGCTTCGACGTCACGATCGGGGATACCCTGCCCTATGAATCTTTGGAGGGCATTGGGGGACGCAAAGCGTTGACCCGTTACCTCTACGGTGCGGTCCAACAGCTGGGCCAAGTGCAATAAGCAAAATTTGGATAGCGCCGTAAAAAAGGGGCCTCTGCAGGTAACGCGGGTTTTTGACACAATCTGGGCTTAATCAAGGAGCCCGCCATGCCCGTACTCACCCTCGATCAAATTGAATCCCTCTGCTTTGATGCGCTGACGCGTGCGGGTGCCAGTAACGAACAAGCGGCTATCGTCGCCGAAGAAATCATGGACGCAGAGGCCGAGGGCATCCGCAATGTCGGGCTCGGCTACCTGCACCTTTACCTCAAGCATCTCCGCTGCGGCAAAGTGAACCCAGCCGCAACGCCGAAAATCGTGAAAACCTCGGAATCGACCACCGTGGTCGATGCGGACTTTGGCTTTTGCCACCACGCCTATGTGATTGCCGAGGAGCGGCTCATTGAGACGACCCGCGCACAGGGCGTGGGACTCATGTCAATTCATCGGTCCTCATCGGCGGGCGTGCTGGGATGGTTTGTACGACGCCTCGCGCGCGAGGGTTTGGTGTCGCTGATGTTCGCCAATAGCTCCAAGGCCGTGGCGGCCCACGGCGGCAAGGTGCCCTTCTTTGGTACTAACCCCTTCGCGATGAGTGCGCCGCGCGCGGGTGATGAACCGCTGGTGATCGATATGGCAACTGCCTCGACCGCACGGGTGAATCTGGTGCGCGCCGCCGCAGAAGGTCGTGAGATTGAGCCCGGACATGCGATCGACCCAGATGGCAACCCGACCACCGATCCCGCTGCAGGATTAAAAGGCGCGCAACTCCCCGTGGGCGGACCCAAAGGCTTTGGTTTGGGCTTAATGGTGGATGTGCTGGCCGGGGTGCTAACCGGCAGCAATTGCTCCTACGAAGCCTCGATGTTCGCGAACACGGAAGGCGGCCCCCCGAATGTCGGTCAAACCCTTATCGCAATGGATCCGGCCTTTATCGGCGATGGGTTTGTTCCCCATCTGGAGACGATGTTTAGCGCGCTCACTGAGGGCAACGATGTGCGGATCCCTGGCGAGCGCCGCGGGGCTGAGCGTCTGAAGCATGAAGCAGAAGGCGTTGAAGTGCCGGAGACGCTGCTAGAGCAAATCGAGACGCTTGCGGCAGGCGGCTAGGGCGGAAGAATTACTCGAGCCACTCTCCCATCGCATCTTCGAGCGCTTCCCATAAGTAACGGGCGAGGGATTGGTCTACGAAAATTGAAAACGCAGGTTGCCCATCCTGATTCTGATGAGCAGCGACAATCACCGACACCCGCGCCGCCTGCGTCTGGGCGACGCTCCCTGACGGGAATACCGCTTCTGAGAGATCCACGCCACAGAGCTTCGCCATGACCCGCGCCCGCGCCTCTCCTGCCAACTGCAGCCATGCATGGCTGTGCTGGCAATACAGCGGCCATATGCCAGCTGTGACTTCCTCGGCGGCCGGCCGGCCTAATGATGCCTGGTTACCGGGTTGTAACAACCAAAACTCGCGATGACTCAATGACATCACCCAGCCTGACGCGCCGCTGGAAACAATCTGGTTCGGCGCATGCGGCAACGTGTGCCCCTGACTCAATAACCATTCTCGAGCGCCAGCGCCTCGCACACCCTCTCGACACGCGAGCGACAGATCACGCAATAGCAACCCATCGGCGCCTTTGATCATCCCGCAGCCTTCTAGCGGAGTACGAAGGCTCATAGCGCCTGCCTCTCGTTGTCGAGATCGTAAAACGGCAGGGCTTCAACTCGGGCCTGCACCAGCACACCACCCTCCGTGCGAATCCCAATGCGATCGCCCGGTTTCGCATCATCGGGGTGCGCATAGGCCAGCCCAATGATCTGGTTGAGCGTGGGCGAGATCTCACAGGACGTGACGTTACCCACAATGTCGCCGTCCTTAATGACCAGGTGCCCTTCCAATGGTTTCGGTGCCGTAAGGTCCAGCGAAAACCCGACCAACTGCCGGATGGGCGCAGAAGCCGCAAGAATATCCACCGACCGTCGCCCCACAAAATCGGGCTTGGTGCGATTCATCGCCCAGTCTAGACCCACTTCACCCGGGTGTGTCATGCCATCGGTATCCTGCCCAACAATGATGTGGCCCTTCTCTAAACGCAGCAGACGCTGCGCCTCGACACCAAAGGGCTTGATGTGCCATCGCGCACCCACCTCTACAACGGCGTCCCACAACGCGGCAGCAAAAAGGCTGGGTACGTGCAGCTCGTAACCCAACTCCCCTACAAACCCGACCCGCATCAGACGGGCGGGAATACCTGCCACATTACCCTCTCTGCAACCGAGATAAGGGAAAGCGTCGGCACTCACATCAATCGAACAGTCCAACGCTTCGAGCACCGCGCGGGAATCCGGCCCTGCAATGTTGATGGCCGAGAAGGCCGCCGTAACATTGGCAATGTCGACGGAAAGTCGCCATTGCGCGTTCCAGCGCAGCATCTCCCGATATACCCGGTCCACCCCGCCCGTCGTCGCGGTGACGTAAAAATGATCCTCCGCAAACCGCGCGGCGACGCCATCGTCGATGACCACACCTTGCTCACTGACCAATACGGCATAGCGAGTGCGCCCTAAAGGCTGCTTAAGGAACCCGTAGGTATAGAGACGATTCATGAACTCCGCGGCGTCGGCACCGCGAAGCTCGATACCACCCAGGGTGCTGACATCGATCACGCCGACGCCCGTCCTCACCGCCAAGACCTCCTTGGCCACACAGCGCAGCTTGTCATCTGGCTCACCATAGAACGCCGGCCGTCCCCAGAACCCTGCAGGCATCCACTGCGCGCCGACTGCATCATGCTGGTCAGCGATTGCCGTTCGCCGGTGTGGATGAAACCGTCGGCCGGCTATGTGTCCTAGCGCCTCAGGTTTCACGGGTGGTCGCGCCGTCGTGACACCAGTCTCGCTGACCGTGCGCGCGGTCGCTTGTGCCACCAAACGTGCAGTGGGCAAGGCTGAATGCCGGCCTTGGGAAGGACCCATGCCGACTGTCGAGTAGCGTTTCACCAGCTGCACATCGCGGTAACCCAACCGGGTCGCGTTTACGATGTCCTTGATCTGCAGGTCTTCGTCGAAATCAACAAATTCCCGGCCCTCTGGATGAGGAAAGATGGGCCATGGGTGATTCACCTGTGCTTCGCAGGCAACAGGCTCGTCCTCTTCGGCAGTCATACCAATGCAACGCAGGGCGGCCCGCGCCGCGTTGCGGCCATCTGCCAGTACCGCATGAAGTGAATGGATGCTGTTCACGCTGCCCGACAAAAAGAGCCCCTCGGGAAGCCCGCTCAACGTGAAGGCCGCGCGGTCGTCGTCGTAGTCGAGTTTTGCGCCCGCCTGACACGCCATTTGATAAGCCGGCATAAAGCCCGCGCTCATGGCCAGGACCGTGCAATCAGTTTGCGCCAACAACTCACCCACCTCGCCCTGCGCATCGATGCGATGAATATCGACACCACACAGTGACTGATTCCCTGAATCACGTCGCGCGGTGTAGACCGCGGCACCCATATGGACAGTCATGCCCCGCGCATTCGCCTCAGCCAACAGCGCTTTGTCATCCGGCGCATCGCGGAGATCCACTACTGCTGCCACTGACAGGCCCGCGTCCGCTGCCGTGAGGGCGGCCATCCATGCCTGGTCATTCCCGGCAAGCACCACTAGCTTTCCTTGCGGCGCTACCGCGTAATGATTGATCAGGCGCTCCAGCGCACTGCAGAGGACCACACCAGGCAGGTCGTTATTGCGAAAAACCACGTGCTGCTCACTGCTACCGGTTGCCAGAACACAACTTTTGGCGCGCACCTTGAATAAGCGATCCCCCTGAATGACGGGCAAATAGTGATCGGTGAACCAGCCGTTACACAGGGCATGCGTGAGCACCTTGATGCGGGGGTGCGATACAACGTCGCCAATGAGAGCCTCCGCCTCACTCCGCACCGCATCACTATCTATGGCGAAACGGTGATACGTCAGAGAGCCACCCAATTCGGGCTGCTCGTCGATCAGTAACACCGACGCACCGGCGTCCGCCGCCTTCAATGCGGCGCTAAGGCCAGCCGGGCCCGCCCCCACCACCGCCACATCGCAAAACAGATATTGCTTGTCGTGGTAGCGCGGCGTCGATGACAGGTTCGCCACACCGAGCCCGGCCGCCACACGAATTAACCGTTCCCACCAGTGCCACACACCGAAGGGCTTATAAAAAGCGCGATAGTAAAAACCCACCGGCAGGAAACGACCGAACCAGTCGATAATGGCATTGCGGTCCGCCATCAAGGAGCCCGATACGTTCTGAGCCGTGGTATCCGGGTAATCAGCAATGGACAGCTCATCTGCGAGGCGATTAGGCGCAGTCGGCGTTTGCACCAGCGTGTTGGCGTCGTGCCCCGCCATCGTGAGCGGACCCCGAGGCCGGTGGTACTTAAAGGACCGGGAGATCACCCACTGGCCACTGGCAACCAAGGCTGAGGCGACGGTATCGCCCTCCAAAGCGGGCAAATCGCGCCCGTCAAACCGTGCGCTTACCGGGGCATCCCGATTGATGCGGTTGCCGAAGGGCCGCGGCAGTCGATCGGTCACGAATCGGCCTCCACTGGTGCCGTCGCGGGCGAAGCACCCGGATCAAACAGTTCTGCCGGGTCATAGGTGCGTATCACCTCATCAGTCTGGTTGTGCCGCTCGACGATGAACCAGTAACTGCTGGGCGTGTGCATCCACCACTCACGCACCACACCAATGTGGTTGTCGCCATAAAATACGTAATGCGCCCACTCCTGATCGGTGGCATCTCGCGGATCAGGCATGGCCTTGACCTGACCACCGTAGGTGAACTCAGCGATATTGCGTGGGCCATTCAAGGGGCAAGTAAGGATCTTCATACCGTCCCCTAGTGACTCGCCGCCGTCGCGCCCATCTCGTTTACCTGCCGAAAGGCATCGAAACGATCGAGACTGAAGGGCGCAATCAGATCGGGCACTTTGCCACCCGATGCCACCAGTTCGGCCATAGTGACCCCGCAGATGGGGGTCGCCTTGAAGCCCCAAGTGCCCCATCCCGCGTCCAGGTAATAGTTTTCGACCGGGCTCAAACCCATGATCGGACTGTAATCGCTCGTCATGTCGGTGACACCCGCCCACTGGCGCATCAGGCGCATCTCACTCATAAACGGGAACATCTCCACCGCAGACGCAATTAAGCCTTCTTTCAGCTCGAGCGTGGAACGCGTGCCATAGAGCGGATAAGGGTCAGACCCGCCACCAATCACAATCTCGCCGCGGCTGGTTTGGTGCACATAACAGTGCAGCGCTGAAGAACTCACGTGCGGATCTAGAAACGGCTTCACAGGCTGAGTCACCATCGCTTGCAGCGGGTAAGCCACAATCGGGAGGTGGAATCCGGCCATTTTGGAGACGTCGGCACTGAGGCCCGAAACGGCCTGCACCACGCAACCGCAAGCCACCTTCCCGCGATTGGTTTGTACCCCGGTGACGCGCCCCGCTTCGATATTGACACCCGTGACTTCCGTCAGCTGATGCAGCTCAACGCCGCGCTGGGTAGCGCCCTTTGCATAACCCCAGGCGACCGCATCGTGGCGCGCGGTGGCGCCGTCGAGGTGCCAGAGACCAGCGAGTATCGGTAAACCAGCAGGATCTAAATTGAGGTTAGGCACCAACTCGCCCACCGCCTGCCGATCGATCAATTCGGTGCGACCACCAAAATGCTTGTTGACCTCTGCCCGCTGTCGAAACGACCTGACCGTAGCATCGGTGTGCGCCAGCGTCAGCTGGCCCCGCTGCGAATACATGATGTTGAAATCAAACTCGTTCGATAGCCGCTCATAAAGCTTCACCGACTCGGTGTAAAAGCGAACGCCTGCCGAGGTGAGGTAATTAGAGCGAATCACCGCGGTGTTGCGCGCCGTGTTGCCGCCACCCAAATAGGCTTTCTCCAGCACAGCAATGTTCGTGACACCGTGATACTTGGCGAGGTAATAAGCAGTCGCCACGCCGTGCCCACCACCGCCAATGATCACCACGTCGTAATGCGACTTGAGGTCAGTGGGGCCCGGCAGATCGGCGATTTGCTCAAAGGGGAAGTCTTTATTCAGACCGAATTTCAAGAGTGAGAACGGCATGGCTAGATGCGCCCCTCAGAAACAAGCGGGCCGCAATTCAGCAGCCGCTGGCTCCCCGACAGGCCGACCGGTCGGTAGTGGCCATGCTGCCGTTGCAGCGTTGTCGGTATACCCGCCATGACACTGGGTTTGCGAGGCAACTCACTTATTTTAACTGCCAACCCAATCATAACGTTCACTCGGCAGGCCCCGCACCGGAGCGAGATTGCTCCGACGCTTCGACCAACGTTTTCGCAGCGAAGTCTTTAAGCTGCTGCCATACCTCCGGATCGACGGTGAACCCCTCCGCTAATGCCTGATGCCGGGCAGCTAATAAGTCGGACTCATCGTGACGGGCGAGCAATTTGTACTCATCCTCCGAGCGAATCGTCGGTAACAGATCGAAATGATTTGCCATCACAATCGTAACGCCATCATTGGGCACATCGTCCTCAGGCGGATCAGCCAGCTCGAACACTCTAATAGAAGGCACCGCCGAGCGGGCACGAAAACCCACAACCTGCTCAGTAAGCGGCGTCTGGGAGTGGCGCCAAAAAGCCGTCACGTTCATACCTCGGTCAGCCAGTCGTGACAGATACCCCATGATGAGTTGGCGCTGACGACAGTGCCGAATCTTGATGACTGCGAGGCCGCGAATGCGCGCTTTCGCAAACGCCAGCTCCAGCGCCAGGTTGCCTGACGACAGCACACTCATATGCTGCCCGTCCACGACAGCTAGATCTGCGTCCTGATAAATCACATTAGGTTTGGTTGATGCCGCGGATGCCACGACACACTCAAGCCCTTCATTGAGCGCCTTCATGCCATCGAGACCATAGCTCTGCATCCATGCCACCATCGCAGCGGCGTCGTCGGCATGTCCTGCTGCAAACCCCATCCCGGCGAAGGCTTTGCGGCAGACCGACTGCAACTCATTGAGAGAGATTTTCATGGCATTGCTGCCGTCAATTCCGCACCGGGCGTGACCGGAAAACCCCAGTCATCAAAAACTTCCAGCGGTGTCGACGAATCTGCGTAGTCACTCAGTAGCGGCGCCCCCTGAAAAAATGTCACCCTAACCCAACGGTCGCCCCGAGGATCAAATCGGTGCGCGCCCAGAAACGATAGCTTGGCGCGCAATAAATGCATGGGCTTCATGTCGCGGTGCCACAAATTGGCCCTGATCTCTCCGTACACGGTGGCGGCCATGGTCTGAATGCGACGAATTACCCGCATGTGCTCCGGGAAAGCCATCAGCAAATCAATCGTCAGCGCCCGCGGCTGTGCATCCAACAATTCGACCAGATCTTGGTAGACACCTTTCGCGCTCGGACCAATCGCGAGGCCAAGCTCCTTTTCTTCTCCCAGCTCCTCACCTCGCACGCCGAGCCGCGGCTCCTCTTTTTCTGCCGACTGGTACCAGAACCAGTAACGAGCATCTTTACACTCGTAGTCAGCGTCTATGGCCCAATCAAAGTGTGTCTCCAGAATCTGCTTCAGCTGAATCAACGGCATATCCGGGGTCAAATCAAGATTTTCATTAGCGCCCATCTCGTCGTTCAAGGCGTCGACTTGCTGAGGATAAAGCTCAATCAGCAGGGTATTGAGCAATTCTTGGGTCTCGAGTGACAGGTGGGTGTGCGCCCAATCGAGCAGCTGTTGCCACAGGGTGTCATCGAGCGGCACCTGTTCCAACCAGGACATCACCTGCGTGAGTTCCTCATGCGCCTCACCATTGCGCACTCGCTGGAATTCGTCCTCAACAAGGGTGTCGGCCAGGTAGGTCGCGGCCCGGCAGCACAGGGCCAGCATCCTGTCCCGATCGCTATCATCGGGCGTTTGTGCAACCGCCACAGCAAGCGCCCGCTCCCGAACCCAAACCCACTGACTGATCAACTGCGGGTGATTGATCAAAAAAGGCGCCATGCCAAGCCCTGTGGAATTACCAATGCCCAGGTAGCGTCGCGTGTCCACGCTCAAGGTGGCGGCGCGCCCGGGATCTCGTTGCATCGCAATGTGCTGGACCTGATCGACCGAAAACTCTCGCAGTACATACACCGCGGCCATTTGAGCGGAGAAAGGCTGCTGGAAATCCACACTCCCCTTGATGCGGTCGTAATCTGCGATCCCGAATTTGCCGTTACCGTAGACTGCCGTGGTTCGATAAAGGTACCCAGCCTCTCTGAGATATTCGATGTCGGGCTGTTGACCGGATGCCAATGCAGAGACAAAAGCCTCAAAATTGCGCATCGACTTATTGGCTCGAGAGATGACGAGGAGTCGAGACTGTTGCCGCCCCGCCTCCTGCAACGGCACGTTGGCTGACATCGCCGTCATCAACTCGGCGTCGACCTCACCCTCCACCAGACAGAAGGTTACATCCCAGGCCTCGGCGATCACCCTGTCGGTGCGGCGATCGTCTTCGAGATGCTGGGAAAAGATCACCACGTGGTAACGGTGCGTGGGCGTTTGCAGACGATATACCGCAGACCCATGGCCGGACGCATCGAGCTCAAATTGCGTGCAAGACACCTGCCATTTTTGCTCAAACATCGTGCGAGTGAGACGGCGCGCAAAGCTGAGTCGTGTCGGTGAAAACGACCCCAGCCGCTCAAGATCCATAACAGTCGCGGGTGATCGGAGCGACAGCGTGGCGTCTTCAACAGTTGGGATCAGCTGAGTCATGGCTCGGCGCCGCTTTCCAATGAAGCAAATGAAGGCTGCGCAGCACGCTCGAGCAGGTCGACCCAATTGCCGCCCATGATCAAACCCAGCTCTTCCTCCGAAAAGCCTTTATTACGGAGCGCGGTGACGATCCCGGGAAAGTCTCTGTTATCTTGAAACCAGCTCAGCGGCTCGGGCCAACCTGCGTTGCTAGCGGAGCCCTCACCGTAATCCATGGCCTTGGACCAGCGACCAACTCGCATCCACTCGAGCACCGACTGCGGTTGGGCCTGACAAAGATCCGAGCCGAAGCCGATGCGATTCACGCCCATCCGATCAGCGGTCCAGGCGACCATGTCAGCAAAATTTTCCAACGTGCACTGCGGCCCATCTTTGAGATGGAAGGGATACAACGAAAAACCGAGCAATCCCTCATTCGCCGCAACCGCATCCAATACTTTGTCGGATTTATTACGGAGCGCCGGATGGAAATGGCTGGGGTTCGCGTGGGAAATAATGACCGGCTGCTCTGAATAGTCGATCGCTTCCAGCGTGGAACGCTCGGCACTGTGCGACATATCAACCACCATGCCAACCCGGTTCATCTCGCGGATGACCTGCTGACCAAAGCGGGTCAGTCCGCTGTCCTCCTCTTCGTAACAACCGCAGGCCAGCAGGCTCTGATTGTTGTATGTGAGCTGCATGAGCATGAGACCAAGGCGACGCATCACCTCCACCAGACGGATCTCGTCCTCGATAGGTGAGCAGTTCTGCGCACCGAAAATAATGCCGATGCGGCCCTCAGCCTTGGCGCGGTCAATGTCCGCAGGCTCATACACGGGCCGGATCAGATCAGGGTAAGTCTCAAAGCGCTGATTCCACTCGCCAAAACGCGTCAGGGTCTCGCGGGTATTCTCGTGGTAGGCAATCGTGACGTGCACCGCATTGAGCCCGCCCTCGTGCATCTGCTCGAAGATCTCGCGCGACCAAGCCGAGTATTGCAGGCCGTCGATGACTGTCCAGTCTGGGTTCACAAGCGCTCCGGCGTCAGGCCTGAAGGTAAACCGTTTTAACGGTGGTGTAGAACTCACGCGCGTATTGGCCCTGCTCACGCGGGCCAAAGCTGGAGTCTTTTCGCCCGCCAAAGGGCACATGGTAATCGGTTCCCGCCGTGGGCAGATTCACCATCACGCAACCACTCACCGCGCGCTTTTTAAAATCAGAAGCCGTCGCCAGTGACTGCGTCACGATGCCAGCAGTCAGACCAAAATTCGTGTCATTGAGTATCGACAGCGCGTGCTCGTAGTCTTTTGCGCGGATCACGCAGGCGATGGGCGCAAAGAGCTCTTCGCGGTTGATGGCCATGTCGTTATCCGTATCGATGAATAACGCTGGTGACAGGTAGTAGCCGGGTGCGGGCATCTCTAATTGCTCTCCACCACACAGCAGTGTTGCCCCTTCCTTCTGGCCTCGCTCAATCCAGGCAAGGTTCTCTGCAAGTTGCACTTCCGAAGCAACCGGGCCCATATCGACCCCGTCTTCCAGTGCGTGCCCGACCTTAACGGCAGCCAACTTGGCCTGCAGTTTTTCGACAAAAGCATCGTGCACACTGTCATCTACAATCAAGCGCGATGACGCAGTGCACTTTTGCCCCGTGCCGCTGAACGCGCCAACAAATGCGGCGTTCACCGCCACATCGAGATCGGCGTCGGCAGCGACGATCAACGCATTTTTAGATCCCATCTCGAGCTGGCACTTCACCAGATTCGCAGCGGTCGCAGCCGCAACCTGCTTGCCAACCGGCAACGAACCGGTGAAAGACACCGCATGGATTTGGTCGCTGTGAATGATCTGGTCGCCCACCGTACCCCCACCGCCCATGAGGAGATTAAATGTGCCATCGGGCAGGCCCTGCCTAGCGACAATCTCGGTTAATGCCCAAGCACTGGCAGGCACGAGGTTCGCGGGTTTAAAGATCACGGCGTTACCAAAAGCCAGCGCCGGCGCGATTTTCCACACCGCAGTCGCCATGGGAAAGTTCCAAGGGCTGATAATCGCCACAACACCTACAGGCTCCCGTCGCGTCTCAATCTCTACGCCCGGGCGAACCGAATCAGCTCGATCATCGATCTGGCGGTGCACCTCAGCGGCAAAATAGTGAAAGAACTGCCCGGAGCGATAGACCTCGCCTACACCCTCGGCGCGGGTTTTACCCTCCTCGCGGGCCAGCAGCTCACCGAGCTCGGCACTGCGCTCAACTAACTCGTTACCAATGGCCATGAGCACCTGGTAGCGAGTCTCCATTGGAGACACGCCCCATTCACCCACCGCGCGGTTGGCGGCCGACAACGCGTCGTTCACATGTTCCGAACTGGCCTGAGCATATTCACCGATCACGTCATTGGTGTCAGAGGGATTGGTGTTCACGACGGTGTCAGAAGTGGTGACCCAGTTACCGTCAATATATAAGGCTTTTTGCTCCGCCATGACGGCGCTCCAAGATCCGCGAAATCGCGGTTGATGCTACCGGTACCGCCCCACAATTGAAATCATTTCAGCTACTCCAGAGGGGGTATGCCGAGCCATTCTGGCTGAGCGCCAACAAGATTTTGTGCTTTAGGCACTATGGCGGAGTACCAGCCTCGGAGTTTTATCATTTTTGTGAACGTCAGCCTGCGCTAGCCGCGAGACTTTTCGAATCGAACCACACTGCGGTGGCACTTGGCGCCGTGATAACCTGCTACCCAGAAGTCGGGCGAAATAGCCCGAGTGAACGTGAACAGCGGAAAGCCGCTGAGAGGTGTGGATGTATGAACGATGCTTTGGTTTTGGCGAACGCTGAAGACGGCATTCTGTGGCTAACACTGAATCGACCGGAACGCCGCAACCCCCTCTCCAGCGACATGATCGCCGCGCTCTCCGCAGCTATTGAGTCGGGTAATGATGACGCCGAAACTCGTGTGATGGTGATCAAGGCGGCCGGACCCGCGTTTAGCGCCGGACATGACCTGCGGGAAACACGGCGCCGAGACGACGAGGATCAGAGCGCTTGGCAGGCGCGAATCGATCAGCTGTTGCAGGATTGCGCCGCGATGATGACGAGCATCCTGCACACACCCAAACCCATCATTGCCTGCGTTCAGGGGATCGCCAGCGCCGCCGGCTGCCAACTGGTTTCTGCCTGCGATCTGGCCATCGCTTCTGAAGACGCGACCTTCTGCACACCCGGGGTCAACATTGGCACCTTCTGCACCACGCCATTGGTCGGTATTGGTCGGAATCTCTCACGCAAGCACGCACTGGAAATGGCACTGACCGGTGATCAGTTTGATGCCGCCACTGCCGAGCGCTTTGGGCTCATCAACCGGTCTGTCCCTGCGTCTGAACTGGAGCAAGCAACTCAGGAATTAGCGGGCAAGATTGCGTCTCGCTCAGCCGAGAGCATCGCCCGGGGCAAATCGGCTTTTTATCGGCAGGTTGAGATGCCCCTCGAAAAGGCGTTCGAGCTGGCTAATCAGGTGATGCGCGACAACCTCACGTCCGACGGAGACGCACGAGAAGGTATCGGCGCTTTTCTGGAAAAACGTGACCCCGAGTGGGGTTAGTCACCTCATGCGTCTGGAGTCCGACGAGGCCATTGCCCAACTGCTCGCGCAGGCAAAACGAATCGCCTTGGTAGGCGCCAGCGCAAAGCCCGAGCGACCCAGCCATCGGGTGATGCAATTTCTGCTCGATGAGGGCTATGAAGTACTTCCCATCAACCCCGGCTTGGCGGGGCAGAAACTGCTTGGGCAAACGGTGTACGCCTCTCTGGCAGACCTCCCGATAGGCGTCGACATGGCAGATATTTTTCGCGACGCCGCGTCATTGCCCGAGGTCACGCAGCATGTCGTGGATGCCGGGATACCCGCGATGTGGACACAGTTAGGGATTGTTCATAGCGAGGCCGAGCACACTGCCGTCGATGCGGGCCTGCAATTGGTGTTGGACCGCTGCCCAGCGATCGAGATACCGCGACTGCGAAACGCAGGGCTACTCCCCTCTCGCCCGCCGCAGTCTTGGACTCCCTCAAAGCCCCCAGCCTACTGACCGTCACTCAGTCGCCACCTGCTGATCAATGCCGGCTATCGCTACCTTGTAAAGCTAGAGGCTCGCAACGCAATTCCTCTGCTTCGCCAGTTACTCACCCGCGGTTTTCTTTACTGCGAGTAAGTCCTCGTATTCGGGTTGATCCCCTTTGGCCTGCGCCATAAAGGTTTGGCGGATCGCCTCACCATCTAACATTGATGCGTTCCATGTCGCGATGTAATCAAGACCGTCTGCTGTGCTGTGATCACGGGCATAGTTGACCATGCGCTTCGCACCGGTAACGGCGAGGGGGGAGTTCGCAGCAATCTGTTTGGCGATTCCCATGACCGCTTCAAGCATTTCCTCTGCCGAGTCATAGACCTCGTTTACCAAGCCAATCGTCTGAGCTTTTTCCGCACTAATACGCTCAGCGGTGTAGGACATTTGCCGCGCCCAACCCTCAGAAATCAGCTTGACCAAGCGCGGGTATGTGCCGACATCTGCGGTCATTCCAATAGCGGTCTCGTGGATTGAGAAGAAGGCGTCCTTGGTGGCATAACGGCAATCACACGCCGTGATGAAATCCATGGCGCCACCGACCGCAGCCCCCTGAATAGCTACTAAAACGGGCATGCGTGCCTCCTCCAGACAAGTGAAGGCACTCTGGAGCGCCATGCAGTAATGGCGGAACGCCTCTGCTCCGATGCTGGGGTTAGTGCCCGCCGGGCTGTCTAATCCGCCGTCGGTGAATACCGAAATGTCCATCCCGGAGGAGAAGTGCTTGCCCTCTGCAGAGATAACCAGCACGCGCGCAGAGGCCTCCCTTGACAGGGTGTTTACGGCGGCTGGAAGCTCTGTCCAGAAGGACGGAATCATCGAGTTCGCTTTCTCGGGACGATTCAACCGGATGTGGGCGATGCCGTTGGCGACCTCGAGTTCGAAACATTCGTAGCTCATTGATTGTTGCTCCCTGTGATCTTTATATGATTCCCAGCCCCCTCGAAATAGAGGAGCGCTTTCCTTATTGACAGACCTTGGTGAGTGGGACCTGCCAGGGGTGATTGAACGACAAATTTGCAGCCAAGGCTCTCTGCATACTGTAAACCGAGACTAAAGTGACCGACCCCCGGTCTCCTCCAACTGAGACAAGGACCACAGGGTGAGGCTAGCAGCCAAAAGAATGTAGAGCGACACGTAAAAGATACCCAGCTCGGTCCACAATAAGACAGCAATAGTGGGCGCCAATGCACCACCCAAAATCGCGCCGATTTGATAGCCCAGTGAAGCGCCTGAATAGCGCACTTCTGTCGAAAAAAGTTCAGTGAAATAAGCGGCTTGCGGGCCATACTGCATGCCCAGAAAGATCATGCCGACAGTTACAGCCAGCGTGATCATAAAAGGACTACCGGTATCGATCAGCGGGAACAGCGCAAAACCCCAGACGCCCGTCAAAATGGCACCCCAGCGATAAATCTGCTTCCGTCCCACCCGGTCTGACATGCCTGAAAAATAAAACAGCGCGGGGATCATTGCCGCGGCGGCGATCAATACCGACGTCAACATTTCATCCCGAGTCAGTTCAACCGACGGCGAATTCAACCCATACGCGATGACGAACGCGATCAGAATGTAAAAGGTGACCTGAACGGAGAGAAATGCGCCGGCAGCGAGCATGATGCGCCGGGGATAGCGACGGATGGCCTCCAGCACTGGCGATTTTGGCACTTCTGCCTGCTCGCCCGCTCCCGCCTGCGAGGCTTTGAGCGCCTTGAACGCCTCGGTATCCTCCATGCGCAGCTGCACATAAAGCGAAATGCCGATGAGCACGATACTGGCAACAAACGGCAGTCGCCAGCCCCACTGAATAAATGCCTCATCGCTCATGGAGGTACTCACGGCCAAAAACGCGAGATTCGCCAGGATGACTCCCACCGCGGCACCCGACTGCGCATAGGCGCCATACCAACCGCGCTTGTCACTCGGTGCACTTTCAGTCACCAACAGCATGGCACCGCCCCACTGCCCGCCCACGGCAAGCCCTTGTACAAAGCGCAACGCAACCAGCATCAGCGGCGCGGCAATACCTATCGACTCATAAGTGGGCAAGAGCCCAATAAGCGTCGTGGCCACCCCCATCATCATGAGTGCGATCACTAACGTGCGCTTTCGGCCCACCTGATCCCCAAAGTGGCCGAATACCACTCCACCAAGAGGCCGGGCAATGAAGCCCACCGCAAAGGTGCTGAAAGAAATGATGAGCAGCACCATGGGCGGTAAATCCTGAGGAAAAAACGCTTTGGGAAAAATGACAGCAGCCGCTGTGCCATAAAGAAAAAAGTCGTACCACTCGATACTGGTGCCGGCCAGCGACGTCATCGCCACGCGGCGCATGTTCTTCTGCTGGTCACCGTTTACTGAAGCCAAAAGAATTCCCTCGTCAGTTTATTTTTATTCACGTCGATCGCGGATTACCGTAACCCGTTGCATATGGCGGCGCTGAGGCAAGTAATCACAGACCGCGTAATGCTGAGTGATGCGGTTATCCCAGATCGCCACCGTGTTGTCTTCCCAACGCAGCCTTACCTGATATTCGGGCTTTCTGACCTGCTGGAACAAATACTGAAGCAACTCGTCGCTGAGGCCCTGCATCCTATGCAGAATGTGGCGCGTGAAGGACTGATTCACGTTGAGATATTTCCGTCCGGATACCGGGTGCGTGTCGATCACCGGATGGATGGCTGAACCGACCTCTGCGAGTGCCTCATCCACCGCCTCGAGGCCGCCACGCTGATAGTAGTCATTGCGGAAAGTCCCCATGTCGTGGATCGCTGAGAGCGACTGCAAATCAGATTTCCAACCCGCTGAGAGACCCTCGTAAACCGCGCTCATACTCGCCCAAAGTGTATCGCCACCGGTCTCGGGAACGCTCACCGCGCGGAGAATGCTGGCGAACGGGGGCTCTGCTCGAAAGGTCAGGTCCTTGTGCCAATCTTCTGTGTCGGGCGGGTGCTCAGCATCCGCGATGAGCTCGACGATGCTCTGGAACCCGTCAACATGAGGGTATACGGGATGTCCCGGATCGACCTCCCCGAGCGCTTCAGCCAGCGCCAAGTGCGAGGTCGGCGAGAGCGGCTGGTCTCGAAAAAATAAAACCTCGTGGAGAATGAGGCCCTGATACAACTCATCGACCTCGGCGTCAGTCAGCGGGTCAGTCAAATCCACGCCACTGACAAAGGCACCCAATGCACCTGTTACTGGCAAAAACTCCATGCGTCCCCATTACACCGATCGGCCGGATACGCTCGCATTATCATGCAACACAGCTGTGAGAGACTAGCCTCCTTGTGACGAACAGGAACAAAGATGAGCGGATTGCCCGAGTTCACCCAGCGCGCTGCCGATCTTGTGTGGGGAACGCCTCTGGTGTCGTTACTACTAGGCGGTGGGGTGTTTTTTTTGATCCTCTCTCGAGCGATACCCTATCGGCGGTTCGGGCATGGCGTCGCGGTTTTACTGGGGCGCTACGACACCCCGGATGCTGCGGGTGAGATCTCCCATAAACAGGCCTTGGCTGCAGCACTCTCCAACACCATGGGGTTGGGCAATATCGCAGGCGTGGCGCTCGCCATTGTCGCCGGTGGCCCTGGGGCGGTATTTTGGATGTGGGTCTCGGCGATTGTGGGTATCGCGACGAAGTTCTTTACCTGCTCGCTCGGTGTCATGTACCGGGGCAAAGACTCGCTCGGCAATCTTCAGGGCGGCCCAATGTACGTGATTCGAGAAGCACTACCGAAGCCCTTTTACCCGCTGGCGGTGTTGTTCGCTTTGGCCGGTCTGATCGGCACCCTGCCTATGTTTCAAGCCAATCAGCTCACTGCCCTCATTCAAGACGCTGCGTTCGATGGCAACACCCCGGCCTGGGCCCCGTTTCTGATTGGCATCTCACTCTCCGTTGTCGTTGGCAGCGTAATCTTTGGCGGTCTGCCTCGGGTGGCTAATGTGGCGATCGCGCTACTGCCCACCATGGTGCTCGTTTACCTGCTCATGACGGGTTGGGTCGTCATCAATCATCTGAGCGCTGTGCCCGACATCTTGTTAAGTATTGTCAGCGAGGCTCTGTCACCGACAGCGGTCGGCGGTGGCTTTTTGGGCGTCATGCTGATTGGCATTAGTCGCGGGGCGTTCTCCAATGAGGCGGGAGTAGGCACCGAGGTAATGGCCCATGGCGCGGCGAGAACCAGTGAGCCCATTCGTGAGGGCATGCTCGCCACACTGGGCCCGGTGTTTGACACTTTGATCGTCTGCACCTGCACCGCCATCGTAATTTTACTCTCCGGTAATTGGCAGCAGCCCGGGGAACTCTCTGGCATCACCCTTACAGCGAACGCCTTTCACGGTGAGATGGGGGTGGTGGGACTCCTGCTGCTGGGGTTCGTCGCACTGATATTGAGTACCACCACCATGTTCACCGGCTGGTACTACGGTGCCAAATGTTTTGGGTTTTTAGTCGGTGCACAGTGGCAACCCTACTTTCGCTGGTTCTTTGTCCTCGCGGTCATCTTTGGTGCAACCGTGAGCATTGATGTGGTCTTCAATTTGATCTCGGCGAGCTACGGGCTGATGGCGATCCCCACCATGATCAGCTCTATCGTGCTGGCCCCCAGAGTGGCCGCAGCGAGCCGAGACTATTTCGCGGCACTTTCCAAGAAGACCTGAGCACCGGACCCTGCTGTAACCTGCGGGTCACTCGCTGGCAACTTGAAGACCAGTAATGCATTGCCCGGCATCTTGCCGGCGAAGGCATAGCCCGAATTCAATATCAGTCGATCACCAACAATAAGTGGCGCCTGACCGCCACCGATTGAACCGCCCTGCGCTATGCGACCATCGACTGCAGTGAACGCCTGAGTGGTGTCGAACTCCCACAGCACCTCTCCGTTGTCGATGTCCAAGGCCCTCAACCAACCCTCATTTGAGCCCGCCAGCACGTAATCGCGTGTTACCGAAATCGCCGCTGAATATCCAGGGTAGCAACCGGGTCTGCCCAGACAAACGTCCTCGCCAGCTGGCGCCTGCCAAACATACTCACCGTTATCCACGTCCAACGCATAGACTCCGGGTCGCGCGGGCTCATCATAATCACGGCCATCCGGCGCATCACTGATCGGCACGAAGACCTTGCCATCGTGGGCCGCGAGTCCAAAATTAACGCCGGCCACTACACCACCGCGGCCAACCTTGGTTTTCCAGAGCGACTCGCCGGTCTCAGCGAGCATCGCCGTGACAACCCCGCCTTTGTCTCCTGCGAGAATGATCGGCCTGCCCTGCGAATCTTTACTGATCACGGGCCCGGCGCCGTAGTCATAGTCGGGGCCGTTATCCTCAGGGCAATTTACAGGATCGACGTTCTCGCAGGACCCATTCCAGACATCGCCAAAGCGCGCCTGACGAACCCAAACCGTTTGCCCAGTGGTTTTATCCAACGCGATGATGGCGTCGCTGGTCTCCGACCCTTCGCCCGAATAGTCATCCCCGGTGGCGATGTACAAATGGTCCGCATCCATTGCCATACCAGCCCAGATCGGCACACCGCTAGGCCCGTACTGGGGCGTGCCCGAGGCGTTGACGCCGCGCTGTTCCGCCGGCGGAATGAAATGCCGGCGCCACAGTTCTTCGCCAGACTTGGCATCGAGCGCCACGATCGATCCTCTGAAGGAACAACAGGGGTAGCCGGCAGCGATCGCCGCGCCCTCCTCTAATGAAGAGACCGGCACGTAGAGCACGCCGTCAGATAATTCTGCGGCGGCCGTCAGCGTGGCGGCACTGTGATCTTCAATCCGCTTTTTCCATCGGAGCTCACCAGTGAGTGCTGAAATGGCGTATTGATTGCCCGTCAGATCGCCAAAAAACAGCAGCGGATCCAATGGCTCTTCAACAGCGGCGACCCAAGGTTCGAGCGTCAGTCCGTTTCGCACTTCACTCGATGCTTGAAATTGCCAGCGGGTACAGCCGGTCTGCATGTCGAAGGCATACACCAGTCCGCTCTGACTGCCCACGAACATGGCGCCCGCACCGAATGCCGGTTGCGAGCGCGCCCTGGTCGCATCCGGGTAGGCAAAAGCCCAGTCCAACTCTAATGAAGCAATATTTTTCTCGGTGACGCGCGCAATCGAAGGAGGCATGAAATGACTAGCCCCAGCACCCAGCCCCCAATGCTGAAACACCGGCGTTTGAGACAGATCGAACTCACTGGTGGCACCTTCACACGCGACGCCCGCTTCGGCGGTGTTCGTTTCGGTGATTTTGCGCTCGGCGATGTACTCAGCCACCGCGGTTTTTTGCTCAATTGACAGGTCAGCCGCCACTTCACGCATTGGGCCGTCGATCATTGCCGCAAGTAACGTACTGGGCGAGACGTTTTCCAGCACGTAACGCTGCGGTGCGCGCACCATATTGCCGTCGTGGCAGGCCGCACAGTGTTGGGCATAGAGTGCACCACCCACTGCCTTTGTTTCAGGGTCCAGCGGCACTGTGACTTCCTGATAGGCGGCCGAATTGGGCTCCTCCACATTGGCGTGCACAGGCATCACTGAGCCAAGAGCCACTAGCGATACGATCAACCCAATCACCGACCCAAAGCCTGTGAACAACACTCGCCCTCTCTCTTTGTCTTTACAAACCATCGCAGTCACTACCTCAAGAATCGAAGGGTCAGCCCGCCGCCTGCCAAAACGCGTAAACCGGGTCGCCGTCGCTCCGCTCGCCTTTGACCATGTCCTCGAACATGCCCAACCCCATCAGGTCTTTTGAATCAGCACAGGTCGTCCAGTCCATCACAAAGGTCCGATGGCTGATTTTCCACTCACCGTTGCGGCGCTCATAACGATCAATATAGCGCCCGCCGGTCATCACATCCTGAGGCGAGTCACCCTTGGTGCCCTGAAAAGCCACCACGTAACTCTCTCCCACCGCATTGTCCCCATCAATGTCGATCCAGTGATTCGTCACCGTATGGGCAACACGTACCGAGGTTTCATCGAGTAGCTCGCCAATCACAGTCGCAAACTCCACAGCAGGCCCATTGAAGGCACCGGTCACAATCGCGGCATCGTCATGGAAAGCAGAGCGGATGATCTCGGGATCACCCCGGTCAACGCCGCGTGCATATCGACAGCCCAACTGAGCAATCGCCTGCTGCGCCATCACCTCTTCAAGCGCTTGGGTTTCGTTCATCGGAGCACTCTCCTTCATCGACTGTTTTGAGCTTGCGTGTGCGGCCATCAGAGCACTGCCCGCATCCCACGGAAAGTGCGCGCCCTGAGGGCTGAATGACTGCGGCGCGAAAGCTGGGCGTGCGACCGCCGGCTGCGGCGCGGGAAACTGGGTGATCCAGTCCAGCACATACTGGCGATGCTGCATACGCCAGTCATCGTGCTTATAGCTGTGCCGGTCTAGGTACCGCCCTCCCACCAGATGCGGCCGCGGATCACCGTCGGTGGGCAAAGTCACCCAAGCCATCACATAGCTCTCACTTATGGCACTCTGGCCTTCAATCGCGATCCACATGTTGCTTGTGCGGTGCGAGGACATGGGCGCACCGTCGTGCATCGCCGCAATCGCTGCCGCAAACTCCGCACCCGAACCCCGCAATGACCCGTAATCAACCGTACCGTCGTCGTGATAGGCCTCTCGCAACAGTGCCTCGTCCGCCCGATCGATACCCCGCGCGTGTTGCGCGAGGCGATTCTGTATCTCGGTGCGAGACCACGCCTCCCATGCACTCGAATCAGGGCCCCAATCCGCAGCGTTACCTGCTTGATGACTCGTCATCTACCGCGACTCAACGGAACACAGCAACAATGATGGAGGACGGAAATCGCTGCGACATGGTCAGTCGGACATCAAATCGTTCAGGTGCTCATGAAAGGCCTGTACGCGCCGCTCTTGGTTCGGCATCCAGAACCCCTGATACCCCGCTGATGCCAGACCCTTCTGCTGCATCTCCGCGATGCTCAGGTCTTGGTCAGCGGTGGTGCCTAGCGTTTTTTCACCGTACTGAATATGCTCGTGCGGCGCGTCGGCAACCGGCAGGTCTGGCCCACCTGCTGGCGACGGTGTCATCGCTTGTCCTTCGACACGATTCACCAACCACCAGTGGTCGAAGAGACACTGCGCGGGATCCGTCGGGTGTGGACGCGGGCGCAATAGCTGCACCCCATCTGGACCCACTGTAATCACGTTATTGGGAAACAGGTTGTAAATCACATAGTCGGTGAGCTGGTAATCCGCGCGATAGCTGTAGTGCACATAGCCCTGCGCCTCGCCGCGCTCGCGCTTGGCTGCCTGAATATCTACCCGCAGCTGCTGCCAGGTATCACGGCCCACGTAATCGTCGCTGTTCACATCCCAGGCGGCCGCCATGCTTTTTAACGGCTCGCCGATGATGTCGCTACCGTACTGCACGGAGGGCATAAAGGAGGGAAACCAGCCGCGATTGTGGCCATTAGGGAAGCAGTCGAACTGACAGTCCTCATAGTCTGCCGCAACATAGGGGATCAACTCGGGATGCAGTACTTTAACGTGATATGCCTCGTTAAAGTTATCCGTGATGATCTTCCAATTACTGCGGGTCTCGGCGGTCATATCCAGCACTCGAAGCATGTCCTCGATCCGGTGTGACTCGAGTTCACGACAGATTGTCTCGCCCAAGCTGGCATCCAACGTCGGTGCATCGGGATCAAAGTTGTACCAGATCAACCCGAATCGTTCCTCGCAGCGCATCTCTTTGAGCCGCGCCTTACCACAGGGACTCTCTGCAAAATCCTCTTCATCCGGCACTGAGGTCACGACCCCTGTACGATCAAAGGTCCAGCCGTGATACGGGCATGAGAATGCCTGCACGTGTCCGTCCTCGGCCTCGGTAATGCGGGTGCCACGATGCGGGCAGGCGTTAAAAAAGGCTTTAACCGAACCATCTTCCTGCCGAACCATGATGATGGAGTCGATCCCCAGCTCGGTCGTCAGGTAATCGCCGGGCTCCGGCATTTGGTAAGCCACGCCGCCGATATTCCAGACGGTGTGCCACACCTGTTGGTACTCGCGCTTTAAATAGTCTCCGCAGGTATAGCGATCGCTACTTACGGAGTCACCGCGCAACTGCGGCTCGGCTTCTTTCGGCGGCCGGCTCAAAGCACGCTCAAGGATCACGGGGTTTGCTGCGTTCATAACTTCTCCAGCTAATGGTGTATCTGCTGTCCAGTGTGCCTATGGCCGCTTATCAATGACCTCGCCGGCCACCTTCTCGAGGCGCATGTCATAAATCTGCCAACCAATGCCCGGGGTATAGCGGACTTTGCTGTAGTACGTGCCCAAATAGATGTCGATCACGCGATCATCATCTTGGTGCCACGCCTGCAGGTAACTGCTCATCTTGCCCTCACCGCCTTTACCGTCTGCGTCGGGCAGGCTGTCTAGCTCTACAATTTGGGTGCCCAGCAAGTGCTGCGTGGAATCGAATACCGAGAGCGCGCCGTCCACCACCTCAACCCACTCATCGGGGCCCGTTACCCGAAACTCTGCTCCGCTGGGGTCACTGGCGCGAATCGTCGCATCCTGAGTAAAAATTTTGTGGTAGACCGCTCGGCCGGCTTCAATGTTCTGAGGCACATTCGTGCCTATTTGATCAGTGGCACGGGCATAAAATCTTTGGAGATATTCAATCTCGTTTTTGGCCAACATCTCGGCAACTCTGTGATCATCTGCCTGCACAGACATCGCCCCCACCCAGCACCACATCAGCGTGGCCAACCATACTGCTCGTCTCATTGTCGCCCCTCCTCCTCACAATTTTCTAGCGTTCATCGAGCTCACCGACCATCGTGGCCCACACCGGGTGACTAACAACCACCTATTTGGCGATGGCATCAAGCTCAGTGGTGATTAGACCCCCCTGCGACCTGCCAGGTAAT
>QOPK01000008.1 GCA_003331685.1 Halieaceae bacterium
GAGCGTATCGCGCAGCACCGTTGACGCCTCGAGCATATCGAGCACTTTCAATGAAGCCGCGCAAATGGCAGGGGCAAGCGTATTGGAGAAAAGGTAGGGGCGTGAGCGCTGCCGAAGAATATCGACGATCTCCTGACGACCTGCAGTAAAGCCTCCCGATCCGCCGCCCAATGCCTTACCAAAGGTGCCGGTAATAATGTCTACCCGATCGATTACTCCGCAGTACTCATGGACCCCACGGCCCTGATCACCCATGAAGCCGGTGGCGTGACAGTCGTCGTGATGGACCATTGCGCCGTAGGTATCGGCCAGATCACAGATCGCATCCAGTTGGGCGATCGTGCCATCCATGGAGAACACGCCATCAGTCGTAATCAGAGTTCGTCGCGCGCCCGCGTCCCGCGCTTCCTGAAGCTTGGCTTCAAGATCGGTCATGTCATTGTTGCGGTAGCGATAGCGAGACGCTTTGCAGAGCCTGACGCCATCAATAATGGACGCGTGATTGAGCTCGTCTGAGATCACCGCATCCTCTGGGCCGAGAATCGTCTCAAACAACCCCGTATTGGCGTCAAAGCAAGCCGCATAAAGGATGGTGTCTTCCATGCCTAAAAACTGACTGACCCGGTGCTCCAGCGTTTTGTGAATGCCCTGAGTGCCACAGATAAATCGGACCGATGCGGCCCCAAAACCCCATTGGCTGAGGCTGTCACTCGCTGCCTGCATCACCTCGGCGTTGTTAGCGAGACCGAGGTAATTATTGGCGCACATATTCACCACATTGGCACCGCCCTCAAGGGTGATGTCATTCTTTTGCTCTGAGGCGATGACGCGCTCAGTCTTCCAAAGCCCGGCGGCTTTGATTTCAGCGATCTCTGCGGCGTAGCTGTCTTTTACTGCCTGATAACTCATGTCAGTCCTTCCAATCCAGAATCACTTTGCCCGACTGCCCCGAGCGCATGATGTCAAAGCCTTCCTGAAATTCGCTGTAGTGAAAGCGGTGCGTAATGATGCGCTCGATCGGCAAGCCGCTTTGGATCATCATCACCATCTTGTACCAGGTCTCATACATCTCACGACCATAAATGCCCTTGATGTTCAAACCTTTGAAGACCACGTCGGTCCAATCGATGCCGGTATCGTCAGGCATGATGCCCAGCATGGCGATGTTGCCGCCGTTGATCATCTTGCTGAGCACATCTCTGAAAGCCGCGGGTGAGCCTGACATTTCGAGACACACATCAAACCCCTCGAGAATCCCAAGGCTCTCCATGAAGTTCCGGGTGATTTCCTGTTTAGCCACGTTAATGGGCTGCACCTTGGGCACAATGCGCTTGGCCAGATCCAGACGGTATTCATTTACGTCGGTCAGGATCACGTTGCGCGCACCACAGTGTCCCGCGACCATCGCTGCCATAATACCGATGGGGCCCGCACCCGTGATGATGACGTCTTCACCCACCATATTGAAGGACAGGGCGGTGTGAACGGCGTTGCCATAGGGGTCGAAAATACTCAGGAGATCCGTAGGCAGGTAGACGCTGGGGCGGAATACGTTGGTGGCCGGAATCGCCACGTACTCGGCAAACGCACCATCGCGATTGACGCCGACCCCTTCGGTGTTGGGACACAAATGCAGACGCCCCGCGAGGCAGTTGCGGCAGCGGCCACACACAATGTGGCCCTCTCCCGAGACAATATCGCCGATCTGCAGACCCGTAACGTTTGCGCCCAGCTCGACGATTTCACCGGCGTACTCGTGGCCTGCCGTCATTGGGGTCTTGATCGTTTTTTTCGCCCAGTCGTCCCAGTTGTAAATGTGCACATCGGTGCCACAGATGGCGGTTTTATGAACCTTGATCAGTACATCGTTACCGCCCACCACCGGAATCGGGACATCTTCCAGCCACAGTCCCTCCTCGGCGTGTTTCTTCACCAATGCTTTCATGACAGAAGCCATCCAATTTGTGCTACTTAATGGACTTTTTATGCGTAATCGCGGCGTTTGGATGCCTCTGGCACAAGATTTTTCAACTCGCGGATCAGCCCGCAGAGATGCCTCGCAGCACCAACCTGTTCAAAATTTTTTACAACCGGCCACAGGGACCGCCACGCCTGCGTTTGCGCGATTTCGCGCGCAAGTCCTCGGTGCGCTACTTTGTCTCTATCATGAGGTACGAAACCGTCGTATCTCCGACGTTCAGGCCCTCATGCCATGCGATGCCTTCGCTGAAAAAATAGCTCCCGGTCTTGAGCGTCATCTCCCGAGTGCCGGCGTCACTGGTAATCCGCATCGTTCCACCAGATAACGCATAACCAAAATGCCGCGGGTGAAAGTGCCTCTCATGACCCACCCCGGGCGGGAACGTGCACCGGAATATCCGAAGCTCAGCATCCTCGCGCAGGACTTCGCATACCGATTCGCCTTGCCAACCCGCCGCGACGGGATCGAGCAATTCGCCAGACCAGCCCACGGCACTAACGCTCAAGCATATGACCAAAGACCACCTTGATTGTCTCAATAGGTCCGGTTTGAAAAAACGCATCACATTGGTCCTTGGGTCAGCGCAAGCACAGCTCGCTTCCTCTTCGCGTTAACAGCATGACATGGTGACCTCGTATCCACCATGGACAACGGCATTGCCTTTCACAAGATTTGAGCCTAGGTTACTTAGAGCTCATTCATCTAATAATAACTCGTGCAAGCCACCAATCTGCTCAATCAGCGCCTCATCACCGAGCGGAACTAAGCTTCACCGGAGTACTGACATGAAACCACTGGAAGGCATCACTATTCTCGAGTTCTCCACCATGATCACCGCAGCACTCGCGAGCATGATGCTCGCAGAACAAGGTGCGCGAGTGATCAAAGTCGAGCCCAGTGATACGGGGGACCCTATGCGCTACATCGGGGCGCGCAAGGGCGACATCTCCTCATTATTTGCCGGCTGCAACCGCGGCAAAGAGTCGATCAAGATTGATCTCAAAACTGAGGCGGGTCAGGCGGTCATCCGCGACATGGCCTCGCAGGTAGACGTGGTCATCCACAACTTTCGCCCGGGAACGATGGACACCCTGAACCTGGGTTGCGACGCACTGAGGGCGATCAACCCACGGCTGGTGTATATGGCGATTTCGGGCTTCGGCACGGAAGGCCCGCTCCGCCGGGCACCGGCCTATGACCCGATCATTCAGGCCCATTCGGGGATGACAGCCACTCAAGGTGGCGGTGACTCCCCCGCTTTTATCCGCTCTTTACTCTGCGACAAAATTACCGCCTACACCGCCTGTCAGGCGGTCACCAGCGCTTTGTTCGCCCGGGAGCGCACCGGAGAGGGCCAGCTGATCGACCTCTCCATGCTCGACTCGGGGCTGTTCTTCATGTTCCCCGATGGCTTCCAGAATCATGCTCTGCTCGATGAGAACGCCATCCCCGGCGGAATGCTGATCGACATTTTGTATGAGCTCACATTGACCAAAGACGGCGGCATCAGCATCGCGGCAGGCAATCAAGAGATGCAAGGGCGCATGCTGAAGGCGATTGGGCTCCTACATCTACTGGGGGACGAGCGCTTTAGCACCATGCAAAAGCTTGTCGAGAATCTGCAGGTTTTTCGGGATCTCGTCGCTGAAAAGTGCCTCGAGTACACCAGTGATGAGTTACTGGCCTTGTTGCGCGAGGTCGAGGTGCCCTGCGCCAAGTGCCTCAACCGCGACGAAGTGCTGGCCCAGGAGCAACTGAGCGCCAACGACAGCATCGGGGAGATCGACCATCCGCATCTTGGCACGCTGCGCATCGTAAAAGCGCCACCCCGGTTTGGCGGAGTGCGACTGGCACCCTCGCGTCCAGTGCCGGCCCACGGTGAGCACACTGACTCGGTGCTCGCTGATTTTGGCTTAAACACGCAGCAAATCGACGCCTTGCGGTCGGAGGGCGTACTGGGCTGATACGCCGCCTCGCTATTGAGCGGTGAAACCTCCATCGACACTGAGCACAGCACCCTGGCACAGGCTAGAGTCTGCTGAGGCGAAAAACAGCACGGCGCTAGCCACTTCCTCAGCGGTACCCATGCGACCAATAGGCATGACCCCACGCAGCATGGCTTTAGCTTCATGTTTATCGGGCATAAGGTCTGTCCAGCGCTCCATCATCGGCGTCTCGATCACGCCGGGGCAAACGCAGTTAATTCGCACGCCGCTGGTTGCTAACTCAATGGCCATATCCCGAGTGAAAACCACAAGCCCGCCCTTTGCACTGCCATAAGCCGTAGACAGCGGAAAGCCGACCAGCCCATTCAGGGAGGAGATGTTAATCACGCTACCTGAGCCTCTTTCCACCATGCGGGGCACAAAATGTTTACACAGTAACCATGGGCCCTTTAAGTCTGTATCCAGGACCCTGTCCCACTCGTCGACGGTCGTCTCGTTGTAGGTTTTGTTGAGCTCTGACCCCGCGTTGTTGACCAGCACATCAACACGATCCCAGAGGCCGAAAACCGCATCAGCGACTCGCTCCACTCCCGCCTCAAACCTTACGTCGAGTTCCATCGCAAGATGGCCCTCACCTAGCTCTTTGGCCAACGCTTCTGCAGCGGGTAAATCGCGGTCCAAGATACAAACCTCCGCACCCTCGGCCGCAAAACGCCGGACGGTCGCCGCGCCGATCCCGCTAGCACCGCCTGTGACGACACATCTTAAATTCAGCAACCGCATATTTTTCCTCTATCGTTAAGGGTATTCACAACTCATGGCCATGTGCAGGCCGAGGTCCTTAGCGCTGACGGCCACTCAATTTACCGCGAAAGAGCGCCTGCGACACAAAAAATCGGCGGTAGCTGTGAATCAGAAGGCACCGAATGGAAGGGAAAGAGCATTTCAACCGTTAATATGGTGGGAGGGCACAATGACATCTTTCGACACGTATAGTTTGCTGACGGCAGCAACCGTATTGGCCGTAATGGCTACGGCTTTTATCTGATACCAAACCCCTCCGCACAGCACGATCTGTAACGTTCTCGGGCGCTGGTATAGGCGTCTTAGGCCCGCAATAATGAGACAAAAGTAAGAGAACTTTGTCACAGGCGCCCAAATGTAGATGTGATAGCGTCTATCAATGATTAGTGGAGGCACTACGCGGTAGGAGGCTTACATCGGGGGATCGCTGTGGATCTGACACGCGGTGAGTGGGTAACGTTAATTGTGTGGCTGCTTGCACTCACGCTAAACGTCCTGTTGCTGGATGAAGACGTGCAACGTCAGCTAGGGCTGTGCGGTGAAAGTTGGCTACACACCTGCGAAGAAGAGTAAGCGCGGTTGGCTGGTGCTGCGGGCTGGGCAGCGCTATTTGAAAGAGCGTAACCTCAGCCGCCGTCGGCCCAGCCGTGAACAGCTTTTTTTTTCCTCGCAACGCACTCACCGACAAATAACACGCCCTGGATACAATAGAGCAAACCCCAAAAACCAACCACCGCGATTTGAGCACCCCACAATGTTTTGATTAGCGCCTCTTTACCAGGCATCGCGACAAACAAGACAACCAAAATACAAAATACTGACGCCCATATCAGCGCCGATACCTTCAACATCTTTTTCGTAATTGTCGCCATGCGCCACTCCCTCTATCTTTATAACAAAGATAGACAGCCCCGGCGTTAAACTTTTGTTACGCGCGCTAATTTTACGTTCCGAATACGCTGTGAAAGGAGTTTGGGATGCCATTCCCATCGAGCGCTTAGGCTCACGGCACGGCCAAAACCTGCGCATTCGAATCCCCACGAATGCTTGCGCGCATGGATTTTAGGGCCTCTTGATTGCTGGTAGACCACCGCCCAGATTACCAACTGGGAGATAGACAACATATTTGGTTGAGGCCAGAGAATGGTCGGTGTGAGAGGATTTGAACCTCCGACCCCTTCCTCCCGAAGGAAGTGCGCTACCAGGCTGCGCTACACACCGAGGCGCGCAGAATACCAAAGCCTCCCACACGGTCCAAGATTGGGGGGTATCAATAAATACCCGCCCACTGAGCGATGCCCTGGCTCAGCAGGCTGAAAGCTGCCACCACTGCCATCAACAAAAAGATCAAGAACAGTGGCTTAAAGGGTTTGCGCTCAACCGAGTTGACCCCCCGCTCCAGAAAAGCGTCGACCCTGGCCTGATCGGCGTCCGAGAGCTTCTTGGCGTCTTCAGTATCAGCGGGGAAGTCAGGTTCTGGCACGTTGGGTTTTTGCTCTGCTTTAAAATCATACTGTATCGGTTACGCATCGCTCGACCAAGCGCTCGTTAGCACTAGCCGCTTAGGACTAATCTCCGACGACTATGACGTTTTTCCATCAATCGGAGTGACGCACACTGCGTCGTCACGTAGCGGACCCTGCGCGCCAGTTCGAGAAAGGCGCCTCGCGATGCCCTTTTCATGTATTGCGATCGGTGGATGAAAACGATCAGCACCGATGCTCAAGGCAACTGTACCGGGACAACCCAAGGGCAGGCTATGATCGTTCAAAGACAATGAAAAACCCCAAGGCGTTTCATCGCAGCATAGTGCAGCTAATACGATGGCTGGCACCCGCAAGCTGCCTGCTCTGTCGACGTCAGCACAATGAAGCCCGCGCCATCTGCGCGGATTGCGAGGCCGCATTCAGCCGGAATCAGCATGCCTGCCACCGCTGCGCCCTGCCCCTTGGGCCCACCAATGCACCGGCGATCAATCGATTGGGCTTTGCGTATAGTTCAGCGCAGAGGCTGTGCCCGGCCTGCCTCAAGAATCCACCTCACTTTTTCGGCGCATACGCGCCCTACCTCATGTGCACCGGTATGAGAGACCTCATACACCTATGGAAGTTTCAGAATCGACCTCAGCTGACCGGACTGCTCGCTGAGCTATTGTTGAGCCACTTACCCACTGCCCCTACAGAGTGGTTAACCACCCCGAGGGCGGCAGCTCAAACCGTCCTGGTTCCGATTCCCACACAGTGGCGCAGGCAGGTGCGTCGGGGTTTTGATCACACCTGGCTGCTGGCTAACGCCATTCGTTCACAGTGCTTACAGCCCCTAGTGGTAAGACCTTGGTTACTGAATCGTCACTACCGTGTTGCCCAGCATCGACTGAACAAAAAAAACCGACTCGCCGATTCACAAGATCGATTCGTTGCCCGCCCGTCGATCGTCGGCCACAAAGTTGTGCTGATTGACGATGTCATGACGACCGGCGCAACGGCACGCTCAGCAGCGCGTGCGTGCGCGGGGGCTGGTGCGTGCTCAGTGGCCGTGTGGTGCCTGGCGCGCACTCCGGCACCTTTCGGCGTGGAGTAAGATAAGCGCTTTCATCACGGGGCGACCCATGACCCACCCCTTTGAAGGGCTGACACCGGACTGCGTGGTCGACTGCGTCGAGGCCATTGGCTTGCGCAGTGACCTGCGCCTGCTCGCGCTGAACAGCTACGAGAATCGCGTCTATCAGGTGGGCCTCGAGGAAGCCGAACCAGTCATCGTCAAGTTCTATCGGCCAGGGCGTTGGACCCGCGAGCAAATTCTGGAAGAGCATGCCTTTGCGCAGGAATTGGTTGGTAACGGTCTCTCCGTTGTTGCACCGATGGAAATTCACGGTGCGACACTGCAGGAGGCACAGGGCTTTCTGATTGCCGCTTTTCCACGGCGGGGGGGTCATGCGCCGGAGCTAGACAACTTTGATCACCTGCTCGGGCTGGGTCGCACACTGGGACGCATGCATGGCGTGGGCGGCTCGGCCGACTTCGCAGAGCGTATCGATTACACGCTGGAGCGCTGGCTGATCGAACCCCTCAACTATCTCAGCACTGAGTGGGTACCCAATGAGCTGCTTCCCGCCTGGGATAGCCTGGGTAAGGACTTGGTGGATCGCGCAGCGCGGTTGATGACAGACTACGTACCGCGAGAGGGGATACGGCTGCACGGAGACTGCCATGTGGGCAATATTCTCTGGCGCGACGATACGCCGCACTTTGTCGATCTCGATGACTGCGTCACCGGGCCCGCGATTCAGGACTTATGGATGTTTTTATCTGGCGATCGTGCCCAGAGAGAGCTACAGCTCGCTGAGCTGATTGCAGGCTACACGGAGTTCAATGACTTTGATCCACGAGAGATCAAATGGATTGAAGCGCTGCGCACGGCCCGCATGGTCTACTACAGCGCTTGGCTCGCCCGACGCTGGGGTGACCCGGCTTTCCCGGCCGCCTTCCCATGGTTTAGAAAAGAACGTTACTGGGCCGACCAGATTCTGGCGCTGCGCGAGCAGTTGGCCTTACTCCAAGAGGAGCCACTGAGGCTCTTGTGATGGCCACCAGGCTGGATCGAGGCCGGGTCAAGCACCCCGACGAGCGCCCGGATAAATCAGCGTCCATAGCCAAAACCAGAAACGGTTTTTCGCCAACACATAGCGATCGAGTTCTTTGAACTGTTTTGCTGTCTTGTCGGGGTCAGCATAAAGATCGGCTCGGGTATAGCGAGGTGTATCCGGATCAAGGGTTTTCACCACCTTGGCCGGATTGCCGGCCACCACCACATTGGCCGGCACGTCGCTGGTGACGACCGCTCTGGCAGCCACCACGCTGTTATCGCCAATCGTCACACCCTTTAGAACAGTGGCGTGGTCGCCGACCCAAACGTTATCGCCCAGCCTGACCGGCGTGGGCTCGGCGGCACGCTCGACGCGATCGTACAGGCCATGCCAATCTGAATCGGTAATGTAAGCGCCATTGGCGAGCATGCACCCATCACCCAGCGCGATGTCGTCGCTGGCACTGATGCGGGAACCCGGACTCATCAAGCAAGCGTTACCGAGGGTAATACGGCCCTGCCCCGCTTCACGGCCCCAGACCCCAATCTGCACCCGATCACTGACGGTGTTGATCGCAGTGAACGAATGGCCGATATGAATGTTGGGTCCCGAGATATCGACATACCACGGCGCCATGATGGTTGCATGCGCACCAAGGTAGGCACACCGAGGTCGCACAAACCAGTCGATCCAAGCTGCGCGCAAAGCGAGGTAGGTACGTTTGACCCAAAAAGGGCGAAGATCTTTGCGCATGCTTTCAGTATTAACCAGACAGGCTCAAGTAGCGGAGTATGATGGCAAGGTGATTGACGCTCCGCAAACAGGCCAAGCTGAGTACACTGCGCCGGTGCTCTCAACCGACCAACTGGGTCCCCATCCGCACCTCACACAGATTGTGCGACATCACCAAGATCACCCCTGGCGCAAACCCTGCCCCGCGCATACCCGAGAAGCGTTCGAGCAGCTGCTCGAGCAGTTGCAGCATGACAACAGGCCGCTCATCATCGACTCGTTCTGTGGTACCGGCATGAGCACAGCGCTCATTGCGCAAGCGAATCCAGATGCTTTGGTAGTCGGTATCGATCAGTCCGCTCATCGGCTGGCAAAGCATCGGGCCATCGGACCGCGGAATTACCTGCTGCTTCGCGCAGAAGCCGAGCCGTTCTGGTTTTGCCTTGTGGAAGCCGGCATCACGCTGCACAGCCATTGGTTGCTCTATCCCAACCCCTGGCCCAAGGCCTCCCAATTCAAAAGGCGCGTCCATGGGCACGGCGCCTTTCCGGTACTCGCAGCACTGGGCGGGGGGCTTGAGCTCCGCACCAACTGGGCTATTTTTGCACAGGAATTCCACCAGGCGGCCGCTCTGATTGGCATAGATGGTCAAACAGAGCCTTTCGTGCCCGACTCACCGATGACGTTGTTCGAGAGGAAGTATTGGGAGCGAGGCCAGACGCTGTGGCGTTTTCGAAATAAATGAGTCACCTAGCTAAGCACCGGGTAAAGCGCTAACCTTCTGCCACCTGCAATGAGACCCTCCCGGGGTACGGGGCAGAACCAATGACAGCCACCCAACGCGACGGCATCAAGCAAATGCAGAATGGGGATCCCATTTGGGAGCGCATCCGCAGCGAGACCCGTGAGGCCGCGGTAGCAGAACCTATTTTGGCGAGCTTTCTGCACGCGACCATCCTCAATCATGAGGAGCTGGAGTGTTCACTCAGCTTTCACCTGGCCAACCTGCTCGATAACCCTTCCGCACCGGCAATGATGCTGCGGGAGTTGATCCTTGAGGCACTTCGCGATGACAGCAATATCCGAGCCGCGACTCGAGATGATCTGAATGCCATTCTTGATCGGGACTCAGCCTGCCACGAGCTGTACATCCCGTTTTTGTACTTCAAGGGCTTTCAGGCGTTGCAGATTCACCGCATCGGCCACTGGCTGTGGACACACGACCGACAGCCACTGGCCCTGTTCCTGCAGAGCCAGATGTCGCGACAGTTCGGTATCGATATTCACCCCGCCGCCCGTTTTGGACACGGCATCATGCTCGATCACGCCACCGGCTTGGTGGTGGGCGAAACGGCCGTTGTCGGTAACCGGGTATCGATTTTGCAGTCGGTCACGCTGGGCGGCACAGGTAAAGAAGACGGCGACCGTCACCCAAAGATTGGCGACGGCGTGTTGATCAGTGCGGGGGCGAAGATCCTTGGCAATATCCATGTGGGTGAAGGCGCCAAAGTGGGGGCCGGATCGGTCGTCCTACAAGACGTACCCGCGCATACCACCGTGGCAGGCGTCCCGGCAAAAGTGGTGGGCAAGCCAACCACCAGCTCTCCAGCGCTCGACATGGATCACGCCATTCCCGATTCTCAGTGGTAAGCGGGTGACAGCTCCACGACTGCATCGACCATCGCGCCCACATGCTCAGGATCTATTCCCGGGGTGACACCGTGGCCGAGATTAAAGACATGGCCACTACCCTCGCCAAATGAACTGAGGATCTGACCGACCTCTGCGCGAATACGCTCAGGTGAAGCGTTGAGCAGTGTCGGGTCCATATTGCCCTGCAGGCAGACTTTTTCACCCACCCGCGCGCGGGCCTCGCCAATATCAGTGGTCCAATCAAGCCCCACAGCATCCGCACCGCAGTCTGCAATGGCTTCCAGCCACTGACCACCGCCCTTGGTAAAGACAATGACCGGCACACGCCGACCCTCAGCCTCTCGGGGCAATTGCTCGATGATCTCGGTCATGTACCGTAGCGAAAACTCACGATAAGCACTGTGGCTGAGCGAGCCGCCCCAGGTATCAAAGATTTGTAGCGCCTGCGCGCCGTTGCGCACCTGCTCAGAAAGATAAACCGCGACCGACTTGGCAAGCGTCGACAACAGCTGATGCATGACTCTGGGCTCGTTGAAGGCCAGTGACTTCACCTTGGCAAAGTCCTTGCTCGACCCACCTTCGACCATGTAAGTCGCCAACGTCCAAGGGCTACCGGCGAAACCGATCAGTGGAATGCTGCCTTTGAGCTCTTTACGAATCAGCGCCACCGCGTCCATCACATAGCCCAGCTCATTGGCCGCGCGGTCAGGATCCAATGCCGCGATCTCCGCTGCAGAAGAAATAGGCCGCTCAAATCGCGGACCCTCACCCTCGGAGAAATAGAGACCCAAGCCCAAAGCATCGGGCACGGTCAGAATATCGGAGAAGAGGATCGCCGCGTCCATCGCGTACCGTCTAAGCGGCTGCAATGTGACTTCACACGCCAATTCGGGGTTAGTGCAGAGCCCCATGAAGCTGCCCGCTTCGGCGCGGGTCTCGCGGTACTCAGGGAGATACCGTCCCGCCTGACGCATCATCCATAGTGGGGTTCGGTCCACAGGCTCGCGCATCAGGGCGCGGAGGAACCGGTCATTTTCCAAGCTGACCATGCTATCGACTCTCTTTTTGGCTATCTTTTTTCTGTTGCGCTTTTTTGTGCTGCTTATTTCGTTCTTATTTTTGTGTTGTTGATCTGTCTCTTGCAGATCGTTTTATCTTTATGGCGTCATTATTAAGAAGTGTACCCTCCGCAGCTAGACCAACACGACCCGCCTGTCACACCTCCAAATAATCCAGTATCCCCTCTGCCGCCTGACGGCCCTCCCAGATCGCAGTCACTACCAAATCTGACCCGCGCACCATATCACCACCGGCGAAGATCTTTGGGTTGGCTGTTTGAAACTTGAATGTCTGGTGCTCAGGTGCGATCACGCCGTCCCAGTCATTACAGGTGACCCCTGTTTCAGTGAACCAATCGGCGGGGCTCGGCTGAAATCCAAAGGCCATAATGATGGCGTCTGCCTCAATCACGACCTCACTACCCGGAACGGGCTCCGGGCGACGACGCCCATCCGGTCCGGGCTCGCCGAGCTGCGTTTCAACCACCTTGACACCAATGGCCTCGCCAAAATAATCCATTACCTCGATCGGCTGACGGTTAAACAAAAACTGCACGCCCTCTTCCTTAGCATTCGCCACTTCTCGGCGCGAGCCCGGCATATTCTCTTCGTCGCGACGGTACACGCAGTAAACGCGATCCGCCTGCTGGCGGACCGCAGTACGCACACAGTCCATAGCGGTATCGCCGCCGCCCAATACCACCACCGTCTTTTCCTTGAGGTCAATGAACTCCTCCTGTTCGCGGGGGTAGTCCATTTTTTCATTCACATTGGCGATCAAGTAATCGAGCGCCTTATAAACGCCCGGCAAATCCTCACCGGGGAAGCCGCCTTCCATCGCCTTGTAAGTTCCCATACCCAAGAACACCGCGTCGTAATCAGCCAGCAACTCATCGATGGTGATGTCGCGGCCGATTTCGGTATTCAGTCGGAATTCAATACCCATGCCCTCGAAGACCTCGCGACGACGTTCCATCACCTGTTTCTCGAGTTTGAACTGCGGGATGCCAAAAGTGAGAAGACCACCGATCTCAGGATAACGATCAAACACCACGGCCTTCACGCCACTGCGAGTTAGGATGTCTGCGCAGCCCAATCCCGCTGGGCCAGCTCCGATGATCGCGACTTTCTTGTCGGTAGGCACCACATCGGACAGGTCAGGTCGCCACCCCATGGCCAGCGCGGTGTCGGTAATGTACTTCTCGGAGTTGCCGATCGTCACAGCGCCGAAGCCATCGTTCAGCGTACACGCCCCCTCACAGAGGCGGTCTTGCGGGCAAACGCGACCGCACACCTCGGGCAGGGTATTGGTTTGATGGCTGAGCTCTGCCGCTTCAAACAGGTTTCCCTCAGCCAATAGCTTGAGCCAATTGGGAATGAAATTGTGCACCGGGCACTTCCATTCACAATAGGGGTTGCCGCACTCCAGACACCGGTGCGACTGCTCGGCGGCCTGTACTTGCGTATAGGGGTCATAGATCTCTACGAAAGCCTCGGTGCGCGTTTCCATAGCCTTTTTGCCGGGATCCTTACGGTCGACATCCAGAAACTGAAACGGATTAGCCAGTCGAGTACTCATGGGTCTTGCCTCAGTCTGTATCCCGCAAACGCGAGAGCAGCTGGTTAATGTCGGCAGCCTTGGGCTTTACAAGCCAGAACTTGCCGACGTAATCCTCAAAATTGTCGAGCAGGTGCGCGCCCCACTCGGAGCCTGTCTCGTTCACAAACTCGCGAATATTGTCACGCAGGAAATGGCGATGCGCCTCCATAGACTCGGCTGCCACCCGGCGAATCTCCACCAGCTCGCTGTTATAGCGGTCAATGAACGCGCGGTCCTCGTCAAGCACAAAGGCCAAGCCGCCCGTCATGCCCGCACCAAAGTTCACCCCCGTGGCACCCAGTACCGTGACCAGACCGCCGGTCATGTATTCGCAGCAATGATCTCCCGCGCCCTCGATCACGGCATGCGCGCCCGAGTTGCGCACCGCAAAGCGTTCGCCTGCAACACCCGCGGCAAACAAACTCCCACCGGTAGCGCCATACAGACAGGTATTGCCAATGATGCTGGTCTTGCGACTTTCGAAGCGGCTACCCTCAGGCGGCGCAATTACCAGTTTGCCGCCAGCCATGCCCTTACCGACGTAGTCGTTGCAGTCACCGCGCAGGTACATGTGCAGGCCGCCGGCGTTCCATACGCCGAAGCTCTGCCCAGCCGTACCGGTAAGGTTAACGGTGATGGGGTTCGATTCCATACCAGTGTTGCCATGTCGCTTGGCAATCTCTCCCGAGAGACGCGCACCAATCGAGCGATCGCAGTTGGTCACCGCGTAAGAAAACGTGCCGCCGCTCGCCGACTCGATGGCAGGCAACATATCCGACACCATCAACCCGGCTTTCTCCGCCGTGTCGAAGGGATCGTTACTGGCCACCTGGCAGAACTGCGGCTGATCCGCGGCCTCCTCATCAACCCAAAGGATGGGGTTTAAATCGAGGCTTTGTTGTTTGGCTGTCTCGCCCGGCAGGCACTCAAGCAGATCGACCCGGCCAATCAACTCTTCAAGACTCCGCACCCCAAGCTTGGCCAGCCACTCGCGGGTTTCTGTTGCCACGAAGGTGAAAAAGTTCACTACTCGCTCAACGTCCCCGACAAAGTGGGTCTGGCGCAGTTGAGCATTCTGGGTCGCGACACCAGTCGCACAGTTGTTGAGGTGGCAAATGCGTAAGTACTTACAGCCCATGGCGACCATGGGCGCCGTGCCAAAACCGAAGCTCTCGGCGCCCAAAATCGCCGCCTTGACCACATCAAGGCCGGTCTTCATCCCGCCGTCTGCCTGCACCCGCACCTTGCCACGCAAACGGTTGCCGCGAAGCGTTTGATGCACCTCGGCAATGCCTAACTCCCAGGGGGAACCAGCGTAGCGTATCGACGTCAGCGGGCTGGCAGCGGTACCACCATCGTAGCCCGAGATCGTGATGAGATCAGCGTAGGCCTTGGTCACACCTGCTGCGATCGTTCCCACGCCGGGTTCTGATACCAGCTTCACCGAGACCAGTGCGTCCGGATTGACCTGCTTCAGATCAAAAATCAGCTGGGCCAAGTCCTCAATCGAATAAATATCATGGTGCGGTGGCGGCGAGATCAAGGTGACTCCGGGCACCGAGTAACGCAGCCGGGCAATCAGATCATTCACTTTGCCGCCCGGCAGTTGGCCGCCCTCACCGGGCTTGGCACCCTGGGCTACCTTGATCTGCAGCACCTCGGCGTTCACCAGATAGTGCGGTGTCACACCAAAACGCCCCGAGGCAATTTGTTTGATCTTGGACACCCGGTTTGTGCCGAAGCGATCGGGATCCTCGCCCCCCTCACCACTGTTGGAGCGCGCACCGATCTGATTCATGCCCATCGCCAGCGCCTCGTGGGCCTCCGGAGACAGAGCACCCAACGACATGCCCGCCGAGTCAAACCGGCGCAGAATATTGTCGATCGGTTCCACCTCATCGAGCGGCACAGGCGCTTCCGGTAACTTGAGTGCCAACAGATCACGCAATGCGGCCACCGGCCTATCGTTACAGTGGTTCGCATACTGCTGATAGTCCGCGTAATCGCCGCTGACCACAGCGGCCTGCAGGCTCATGACCACGTCGGGGTTATAGGCGTGGTACTCGCCGCCATGCACATACTTAAGGAGACCGCCCTGATCGAGCGACTTGCGCCGCGAGCGCGCACGGCTCGCCACCTGCCACTGGTCTTTCTCCAGTTGATCGAGGGTGACGCCTCCAATACGCGACGTCACACCGGTAAAGGCAATATCGACCAGCTCACTATCCAGGCCAACCGCCTCAAAAAGTTGGGCGCCGCGATAGGAGTTCACCGCCGAGATACCCATCTTGGACATGATCTTCAAGAGCCCCTTATTGATGCCCTTGCGGAAGTTCTTCTGGCATAACTGGGGATCACCCAGCAGCTCGCCTCTGGCCAATAGGTCTTCAATCACGCTGTAGGCCAAATACGGGTGCACTGCAGTCGCGCCGAAGCCGAGCAGACAGGCAACGTGATGAGAGTCCCTGGCGCTACCGGATTCGACCACCAGATTACAGTCGGCGCGCAGGCCCACTCGAATAAGGTGGTGATGGACCGCGCCAGTAGCCAAAAGGCTATGCAAGGGGACACGACTCTCGCCAATATTCCGATCAGAGAGGATCAGAATGCTCTTGCCTTCCCGAACCGCCGCCTCGGCACTGGAACAGACCGCCTCGAGAGCCTGGCGCAAGCTGGCGTCGGCGGGGTCGTAGGTCGCGTCCACCGTCACAGCGGTGAAGCCCTCCTCAGACAGCCCGGTGATGTTCTTGAACTTGGACTGGGACAGCACGGGCGATGTCAGGCTGATGCGACGGGCGTGATCCGCCGACTCCTCAAAGATATTGCGCTCAGGGCCCAGATCCACTTCCAGAGACATCACGATTGACTCGCGCAGCGGGTCTATCGGCGGGTTGGTGACCTGAGCAAATTTCTGTCGGAAATAGTCGTAGAGCGAGCGCTCCTGACGCGACAACACGGCCATAGGCGTGTCATCACCCATAGACCCCACCGCCTCGTTGCCGGACTCTGCCAGCGGTCTGAGTACCTGATCCCGCTCTTCGAAGCTGACCTGAAACATCTTCTGATACACATCCAGCTCGGCGCCGGAGATCGCGGCCACAGGCTCTCCCGTGTAGCTACCCTCAATCAATCGCGCGTTTTGCCGCAGCCATTTTTTATAGGGCTGACGGGTTTTCAGTAGCTCATCGATATCCCTGGTGTGCAGTACTTTGCCTTCCTGGGTATCGACCACAAGAATCTGACCGGGCCCGACCCGACCCTTAGCAATCACCTGCTCAGGCTGATAGCCATGGGTGCCGACCTCAGAGGCCAATGTAATAAAGCCATCATCCGTCGTGACCCAGCGCGCCGGGCGAAGCCCGTTGCGATCCAGCAAGCAGCAGGCATAACGCCCGTCTGTGAGCACGATCCCCGCAGGACCGTCCCAAGGCTCCATATGCATGGCGTTGTATTGGTAGAAGGCCTTCAGGTCAGGGTCGATGCCCTCGATGTTTTGCCAGGCAGGCGGAATCAGCATGCGCAGCGCACGCGGCAATTCGACGCCGCCGGTGGTAAGGAGCTCAAGCATGTTATCGAGGCTTGAGGAATCCGAGCCCTCGGTGTTCACCAATGGCGCCAGAGCCTGCAGATCAGGCAATAGCGGCGAATCGAGTTTGGCGCCGCGCGCCCTCGACCAGCTGCGGTTACCTTCGATGGTATTGATTTCGCCGTTGTGGGCCAGCATGCGGAAGGGTTGCGCCAGCGGCCAACGCGGCAATGTGTTAGTGGAGAAGCGCTGGTGGAACACGCAAATCGCGGTCTGAAGCGAGGGGTTATTCAGGTCGGGGTAAAACCGCGCCAGATCTGCAGGCATGACCAAGCCTTTATAGGACACCACCCGGTCCGACAGACTACAGATGTAGAAATCCGGGTCGCTTTCCAGCGCCATTTCCGCGCGTCGGCGCGCGGTGAATAGCCTGCCCACGCAGTGCTCATGATCGACGCTGCTCGCATCGACAAACACCTGTTCGATCCGCGGCAATTGATCCAGCGCGATCTCACCGCAGACGCTTTCATCGATAGGGACCTCGCGCCAGCCAAATACCGGCAGCCCCTCAGCAGTCAGTGCGGCCTCTATGGCCTCACGGGATGCCTGCTGCAACAACTCATCACGACTCAAGAAGAGCATGCCGACCGCGTAGTGCTCTCCAAGATCAACGTTGAGTAGGGCTTTGGCCTCCGCACGCATGAAGGCGTCAGGCATCTGCAGCAATAGACCGCAGCCATCCCCCGTGCGGCCATCGGCGGCAATGCCGCCGCGATGAGTCATACAAGTCAGCGATTCAATCGCTGTTTGCAACAAGCGATGGCTAGCCTCGCCCTCAATATGGGCGATTAGACCAAAGCCACAGTTGTCCCGGAATTCTTCGGGACGGTAGAGTCCGCGAGAGGGTGCCGACTGTTTACCGGCATCGCCCGCTGCTACAGCATGATTCATAAACCGTTTCGCTTCTGAACCGGCGCAATATACCGGCGAAACCGCTCCTTACGGAGCAAGAACAAAAGGGGGCGTAGTGTACACGCCCGAAAAGGGGCGCTCAATTAGCGCAAACTTCGCCGATCAGGCGTCGATCACGCGGGCAATGTCGTCATCCGTAACGTTTTCAGCCACCACTGCCTCACCCAACTGAGAGAGGACAATATAGCGAACTTTCCCGCCACTCACCTTTTTGTCACTGCCCATGGCATCCAACATCGCCTGAGCTGTCACATCCGCCGGGGGAGAGACGGGCAAACCTACCGAGTGGTTGAACGCCGTTAGCTGGTCAACCACTTGTGGATCAAGCGTGCCGCGAAGCACTGACAGCCGGCTGGCAAGAACCATACCTGCGGCCACAGCCTCACCGTGGAGCCAGTGACCATAGCCCTGAATCCGCTCGATGGCGTGACCGAAAGTGTGTCCAAAATTCAGATGCGCCCGCACGCCACCCTCGCGCTCATCGGCTGCCACGACCGTAGCCTTGATCGCGCAGCTACGCTCTATTGCAAACGCCAGCGCCGCCGCATCCCGGCTCTTCAGTGCCTCGGCGTTATCTATGAGCCAGACAAAAAATGCAGCATCGCGGATGAGACCATACTTGATAATCTCGGCCAGCCCTGCCGCATATTCTCTGGCGGGCAAGGTGGTGAGCGTGTCGAGGTCGATCACCACTTGCTGCGGCTGATGAAAGGCGCCGATGAGATTTTTACCCATCGCATGATTCACGCCCGTCTTACCGCCCACGGAAGAATCCACCTGAGCCAATAGCGTAGTCGGCACCTGCACGAAATCCGCGCCGCGCAAAAAGCAGGCAGCAGCAAAGCCCGTCATGTCACCCACCACACCGCCGCCGAGGGCCACAAACAGGCTGCCTCGTTCATGCCTGTCTGCCAGTGCCGCATCGAGTATCTGCTGAATAGACGTCATATCTTTATGGGACTCGCCCGCCGGCAACACCACCTCGGTCAGTGGGACTACGTCGGTGAGCGCCGCTTTGACGGCCCCGCCATAAAGCGGGCCTACCTGATCATCCGTCACCAGGATCACGCCTCTTCCCTCGACCAACGGCTGCCAGATCGATGCATCCGCAATCAGCCCGCGACCGATCTGGATCGGATAGCTACGGTCCGCCGTAACCGAGGTGAGATCAACATGAAGTGTGTGCAGCAGCTCTGGCATGGAAGTGTGATTCCGGGTCAGTTATTCACCATCGTGACAGGGTATCAAGCCGCGCTCACGCGCTACCGTCTCAATCTGCCGGGCTACTTTGCGCGCGCTGCCGCCACCAGCCGAGATGATGACATCTGCCAGCGCCCTGTAAAGCGGCTCGCGTTCCGCCATCAGCTGTTTCAGGGTCTCCTCGCGGTCTCCCTGCTGAAGCAGTGGCCGTCCCTCGCCGGATCCAGTCCTTTTCAGCTGTTGCGCCACAGGCGCGTTAAGAAATACGACCACGCCTGCGCGAGCCATCATTTCCCGGTTTTCCGCCGCCAGTACCACTCCGCCTCCGGTAGCAATCACCGCTCCCGGATGCTCGACAAGATCCTTGAGTACCGTCGTCTCGCGTCGGCGAAACCCTTCCTCACCCTCGACATCAAAGATCCAGGGGATATCGGCGCCTGCCCGGGATTCGATTTCGGCATCAGAGTCGATGAAGGGACAGTCCAGTATTTCTGCCAGATGTCTGCCAACCGTCGATTTACCCGAGCCCATAGGCCCAACCAGAAAAAGCCTAAGACCCTCGGCGTCATCACTCATGGATCAGTCCGTCAGTTCACCAGCGCTTCAGAGAGGATTCTAGGGGTAATAAAAATGAGTGTCTCGGTTTTCTGTTGGGAGTTGGCAGTGCTCTTGAACAGATTCCCAAGGTAGGGAATGTCGCCCAGGAGAGGCACTTTCTCGACCTTCACCAAGTCTTCGTTTTTGAATACCCCACCCAGCACTACCGTCTCACCATTACCCACCAGCACTTGAGTCGTTAACTCGGTGGTATCGATGGTGGGGATCAGACCACCATTACCGCTGGGTACCAAATCGCCCACCGAATCCTGATTCACCACCAAATCCAACAAAATGCGGTCGTCGGGGGTGATGTTTGGGATGACATCGAGCTTCAGCACCGCCTCTTTAAAAGCCGTGGTGGTCGCACCGGAGGCGGCACCCTCCTGATAAGGGATTTCTGTACCCGACTTGATACTCGCCTTCTGCTTGTCGCCAGTAATGACCTTGGGCTGTGATACCACTTCGCCCTCCCCAGAGGCCTCAAGGGCCGACAACTCGGCAGTCAAAAAGAGATCCGTCGACGTAAAGCCCACGGCGAATCCGGAGGTGGCCTCGGCCACACCGAGATCGACAAACGGGGCTGAGGGCATGTCGACCTGACCACCACCAATCAGCTGGCTATTGAGACTGGCCGCGCTTGCCGTATCGCCAGCGATCGCGGTGAACTTGTCTCCGCTAACGTTAAGGTACCCACCTCCCCAGCGAATACCGAGTTGCTCATCGATATTGGAGGAGGCAATAACAATTCGCGCCTCGATCATTACCTGTCTGATCGGGATATCAACCTTCTCAATCAGATCCCTGATCTCGGCCAGCTTGGCTGCGGTGTCGGTCACCACGATCGAGTTAGTGCGCTCGTCAACCACTGCCGAGCCGCGCTCAGAAATCAGTGCGCCGCCCTCTTCGGACCCGACTTCAAAAAGCCCTACGACATCGATAGCGTTGGCATAGCGAATGCGTATGAACTCAGACTGCAGCGGCGCTAGCTCCGCCAGCTGCTTATTGGCCTCGATCTCTTGGCGCTCGCGCTCGGCGATTTCCTGAGCCGGTGCAACCATCAATACGTTGCCAATCTGCCGGCTGTCGAGCCCACGGCTCTTCAGCACCAAATCCAGCGCCTGGTCCCAAGGCACGTTTTGTAAGCGAAGCGTGATGCTCCCGGTCACGGAGTCCGATGCCACCATATTCAGTTCGGTAAAATCAGCAATCAGCTGAAGTACTGCGCGCACTTCGATACTTTGAAAGTTCAGCGAGATACGGTCACCGACATAGTCAAACTCATTCAACCGCTCGCGCTTCTCCTCCTCACTCAAGGCTGCAACGGCAAGAATGTATTCATCGCCAGTCTGGTAAGCGAGATAGTCGTACAAACCATCAGCCCGCAGCTTGAGCTTGGTGCCACGCTCTGTGGTGCTGACTTCAATGCCCTTAACCGGGGTGGCGAAATCGGTGACATCGAAGCGCCGAATCAGCGCCTCACGGATATTGGTGTTGAGAAACTGCAGCGTGATATCGCCACCTTCGCTGAAGATACTGGCATCAACCGATGGGTTAGTCAGGGTCAGAATCAACAGGCCTTCGCCCTGTGGCGAGCGCTGGAAGGCGAGATCGGTGATTTCCGACACCACACGCTCAACGCGGTTGGCGTCGTTTCGCAAAATATCGGTAGCCGCAGAGGACGCCACGGCTTGCCCGCCATCCTGACCGATCATCAGGGTTAATTGACGCCCCGATACCGCGCTTTCGAATGGCACCAGATCAACAAGATTGACGATCATCCGGGTGCGATCACCCGACTCCAGCACCATCACACTGGTCGCATTGGTCTGCGACAGACTGAAGCGCTTCTGCTCCAACCCGCTCCGGGTATCCGGGAAATCGAGCACGATCCGCGCCGGCTCTTCGATAGTGTAGCTCTCAATATCTGCCGAGGGTGGTTGGCTGAAGGTCAGCCGCACCTCCAGCTGCGCGCCGGGCTGGGCCGTGAAGGCGATGTCCTCGATAACCACCGGTGCCGCTGCGGTCGCGACGGTCCAGAAACAGCCCACCAGCAGAGTGATCCAGCCTCCTGGCACAGCGCTAATGCGCTTGTAAGGGTTCGCTCTCATCATGCCTTAGTCTCCTTCGCTCACATCCCTGAGAGCTCAATGGTTCTGGGTCGCTCCACCCAACCGTCCTCAGTTCCGTCCGGGACAATCTCGATTACGGCAACAAACGTGTCGCCCATCTCTGCGATCCGACCGTGATCTCGCCCCAGGAAATTGCCGACTTGTACGCGGTGAATGCCGCCGTCCGGGTCCTTGATCAACGTCCAATCCTCACCAGCACGCTCCAACGAGCCCACCATCAACAGTGAGTCCAATGTGAAGCGCTCCAGGTATTCCTCTGGACGATTGTTGTCCGGGCGCAGCGCAGCGCGAGACGAAAGTGCCGCCAACTGCCTGATATCGACTGGGCGGTCAAACGGGCTACGCAACGAGGTGGCCGCATAGGCAAAGGCCTGATAGGCCTTGAATGTCGGGATTGGCTCAATCACACCACCGGGGCGAGCGCGCTTTTCGGCCATGAAGGCGTCAAGGTCGCTCAAGCCGCTGTCCCCACAAGATGCTAGCCATGGCAGCAGCACCAGCAGGCTCACTGAGCGTCGCACTGCTCTCCTATTCTTATAGCCCATCGTCTTCCTCGCGGTAGCGATAGGTGTTGGCCAAAATGCTCATCTTCAGCATCGGCGCTGCATCATTATCGATGGCAATATCAAAGTCGTGCAGTGTCACGATACGGGGCAAACCCGCCATGCCGGATATGAAGGCACCTAGGTCGTGATAGGAACCCACCGCTTCAATGGCAATGGGCAGCTCGATATAAAAGGTCTGCGCTTGCTCTTCCAATAAATCAATCCGCTGAATGCTCAGGCCGTTCAGTTCGCCCTTGTCGGTGATGTCCTCCAGTAAACCCGGCACCTCGGTCTCGGAGGGAAGCTGCGCCACCAGCGCACCGAAACGCTGCTCCATCTCTGCCAGCTGGGCCTTGTAGGCCTCGAGGTTCGCGGCCTCAAAGGCCTTCTTCTCAAAATCCTGCCGCAGCGTCTGCTCTTCTTGCTCTAAACCCCTTAACTGGATATTCAGATCGTCCACATGCAAGTAAAAGCCGGCGAGCAGTATCAAGACATATAGCAGACCGAGCACAATACCCTTCAGCACCAGCGGCCAGCTGCCGATATTCTCCATATCCAGATCAGCGAGATCGAACTCGTTCAGCGCCTTGAATTGCTCGGAAAGGTTCATAACGAGAGCCTCTCCTCGTCCAGAGGCAACTGCAGATTCACTGTCAACTTAAAGGTGGTGGCCTGCTCGCCATAATCGGGGGCGGCTTGCACCGCATCGAGGTTCGGGTTCTCTAACCAGTCCGACGCATCGAGCCTACGCATCAAGCTCGACACGCGGTTGTTGGACTCGGCGACACCCTCCAGGGACACCACATTCTCTTTGGTTTGCAGTGAGGTGTAGAACACCCCGTCGGGCACTGTTCTGACCAGCTGATCCAGCACCCTGACAATCACGGGGCGATTACCCTGAAGCGCCTGAATGACCCCCATGCGTTCAATCAATTGGTTGCGCTTACGCTGCAGATCCCGGATCTCCGCGACCTCCTGGTCGAGCAGTGCGATCTGGGTACGCAGGTATTGGTTGCGCGACTGCTGAAAATCGATCTGGCTATTCACCGCCAGATCCCATAACAGCACCGACAACGCGGCACCCGCCATGGTCGCGCCCAAACCTATCAAGAACTGCTCTTTGCGCTCCTGTCTCCGTGCTTCGCGCCAGGGCAACAGATTAATGTTAGCCATCAGCGGACACTCCGCAGGGCAAGGCCACAGGCCACCATCATTGCAGGGGCATCTTTGGCCAGCGCTTGGGCATTTACCCGAGAACCGACCGACATGTCTGCAAAGGGATTGGCCACGATCGTCGGCGTGCTAAGACGTTCCCCAATGATTTCGGCCAGTCCGCCAAGGGCTGCAACACCACCACACAAAACGACGCAATCGAGTTCGGTATATTCGCTCGATGAAAAGAAAAACTGCAGCGAGCGGCTAACTTGCTGGACTACCGCCTCACGAAAAGGCTCCAGCACTTCACGCTCGTAATCATCAGGCAAGCCCCCCAGCTTTTTGGCGCGACCCGCTTCTTCAAAGGAGAGGTCGTAACGATTCATGATTTCGTCAGTGAGCTGCTTGCCGCCAAACAGTTGCTCCCGGGTGTAGACACTCTCGCCGCCTGCAAAGACTGACAGAGTGGTCATACTTGCTCCAAGGTCGACCATCGCGATCGTCTCCGGTGCCGCCACGGGCAATTGAGACCGCAAAAGCGCCAGCGCGCGCTCCATGGCAAACACCTCGACGTCAATAATCGCCGGGGTCAGGCCAGCTACTTCCAGCGAAGCGACCCGCGACTCAATGGTCTCTTGTCGACAGGCGGCCAGCAGCACATTGACCTGATCGTCTCGACCCATGGCGGGGCCCAGCTCCACAAAATCGAGTGCGACCTCATCGAGGGGGTAGGGAATGTATTGATCCGCCTCGAGGGTCAGCTGTGCCTCAAGATCTTCCTCAGACAGGCCAGCGGGCATGGCGATGGTCTTGATAATGACCGCTGAGCCCGAAACGGCGGCAACCGCTCGCTGGGCGCGGGTTTTGGAGCGGGCCAAGAGTTCACGGATCAATCCACCGACAACGTCGACTTGATTGACGTTCTTCTCGACTACAGCTTCAGGGGGGAGCGGTGCTACACAGTAGCTCTCAACATGATATGCGTCGCCGTTGCGGCTCAACTCTAGGAGTTTAACCGTGGTCGAACTGATGTCGATACCGAGAACCTGTGCCGTCCTGGCGGTGCCACATAACCTCAACACTTTTCATTCCTTTGAGCGTGTCAACGACCTCATCCTGAGGTTCGTCCATAAGATGCAGTGTAAGTGCGTCCGACACATTTCTGGACTATCAAAGTCGGTAAAAGGTCACTTCCCGTGCGCTATTGTGGAAAAACCCCTCAAAAGCCCTGATATTGTTGTATTGGTTGGTTATGTGGATGGGTCACCCACTAGCGGGATGCACCATATGGACCCGACCGCAGAGACAATACGCCGGAGAGTCCAAGGGTGCCAAAAACCAAGAAAGTGATGCGATATTGCGCGCTGATAGCCTGTGCGGCAGTCTGGTGGCTGGCTGGCCTTTACCTTTATCTCAGCCCAAAACTTCCAGAGGAAAGCGCACTCCGAAATATCACGTTGCGCACCCCGATGCGTGTACTCAGTCGTGATGGCGCACTCATTGGACAGTTCGGGGAGCAAAAGCGAAAACCGCTGCAATTCGAACAGATCCCTCAAAGCTTTATCGATGCGCTGTTGGCTGCAGAGGACGACGGCTTTTTCGAACACGGTGGTATCGAACCGCTCAGCCTGATGAGAGCGGTCTCTGAATTATTGCTCACCGGCAAAAAAGGCAGCGGCGGGTCAACCCTAACAATGCAGGTAGCAAGAAACTATTTTCTGACGCTGGATCAGACCTTTCTCAGAAAGTTCACTGAAATTTTGTTGGCGTTTCAGATCGAGGCCAGACTGAGCAAAGAAGAAATTTTTGAGCTTTACGTCAATCGGGTCTTCCTCGGTCATCGTGCCTATGGCTTTGAGGCTGCGGCCGAAACCTACTACGGAAAGCCCCTCGCGGAACTCACACTCGCACAGCACGCCATGCTGGCCGGTGTGCCAAAAGCGCCATCGCGCAACAATCCGCTGAGCAATCCCGAAAAAGGCAAGATCCGCCGGGACTGGATTCTGGGTCGTATGGCGAGCCTTGGCATGATCAATGAAGCTGAACAAGTCGCGGCACAAGATACGCCCGTCACCGCCTCTTTTTATGGGCAAGTTGTCGAAGTCGACGCCGACTACATCGCCGAGATGGTCCGCAGTGAAATGGTCGAGCGCTTTGGTAATGCCGCCTACAACGACGGCTATGTGGTCTATACCACTGTTGAGGCCGAACTGCAGCAAGCAGCTCACGATGCAGTGCTCAGCGGACTGAGAACCTACGACTGGCGGCACGGCTGGCGGGGACCGGAGCGACGCCTAGCGCCGCGCGAGGGAGAGTCGCCTGAAGAGACCCTGAAGCGCTGGCAAGAAGCACTGCGCGACATGCCAACCATCGCCAAGCTGCCACCAGGCATTGTCACCGCGGTTGAGGACGAGGCCGCGTCGGTACTGCTCAAGTCCGGAGAGGTGATCGCTCTGTCATGGGAAGGGGACCTGGAGACAGTGCGCCAGTACCGGTCGGTGAACCAAACGGCGGCGCCAGAGAAAACCCTGGCGGCATTGCTTGCGCCCGGCGATTTGATTCGCATTCGCGAGACGGATGAGGGATGGCGGCTGACGCAGGTACCCAAGGCGCAATCTGCTTTGGTCTCACTCGATCCCAAGCATGGCGCCATCCGCGCATTAGTCGGCGGCATGGGTTTCGAATTGTCCAAATTCAACCGCGCGACCCAGGCAAAACGGCAGCCCGGCTCAAACTTCAAACCGTTTCTGTATGCCAGCGCGTTGGAGGTAGGAATTACGCCCTCCACAGTGATTAACGATGCGCCGGTGGTGCTCGACAATCTTTCTGCCGCAGAAATCTGGCGGCCGGAAAATGACAGCGGGAAGTTTTACGGGCCCACGCGACTCCGCGAAGCACTGACCTTCTCACGCAATCTGGTCTCGATCAGGGTGCTACAGCGCGTCGGCGTGCGGCCTTTCATCCGGTACGTAGAGGGCCTGGGATTTGACACCAAAGGCATACAGGCCAATCTAACACTGGCCCTCGGCACCCACACCTACACCCCTCTCGAGATTGCCGCCGGCTATGCCATTTTGGCCAATGAAGGTTTTAAGGTGGAGCCCTGGCTGATTGAGCGCATTGAAAACGCGAAGGGAGAGATCGTTTACGCCGCCGACCCACTGGTGGCGTGTGCCGAATGCGCCTATGCCGGGGGTAGCGAGGGCGAAGAAATGCGGATGGAAGATATATTGGGCACGGCAGTGCCCGAGGTGCGCGCAGCGGACCGGGTCATGGACCCCCGGGTCGCCTTCATCATTTCCTCTTTCCTTAACGATGCGATTCAGCGCGGCACGGGGCGTCGCGCGCGGGTGCTTGATAGGCAGGACATTTCCGGCAAGACGGGCACCACCAATGGCCCGCGGGATGCGTGGTTCTCGGGTTTCAATCGCAACCTCATTACGACGGCCTGGGTGGGCTTTGACGACTACGGCCCGTTGGGGCGCCGCGAGTTTGGTGGCACCGCCGCACTGCCCATCTGGATCGACTACATGCGCCTGGCACTGCCGCCTGCGCAACCGGCACCACCTATGCCGCCAGGCATTGTCCGACTCCGTGTAGACCGGGAGTCCGGCCTGCGGGTGAGGGGACAACCTGAGGGCAGTGTGATGGAGTACTTTCTCGAGGAATCTCTCCCTGACTGGGACACCAACTCAGGTAGCGCCATCGATACGAAAAACCTCGAACAAATTTTTTGAGGCAAAAAAAAACGCCGGCAACGGCCGGCGTCTTTGCTGATTCAATGCTTAGTTTTTAAGGCTTCGGCCACCGAAACGCTTATTAAATCGAGCCACGCGGCCATCGCTCTGAGCCACCTTCTGCTTGCCCGTATAAAAAGGGTGAGAAGCACTGGAGATGTCCAGAATCAT
>QOPK01000009.1 GCA_003331685.1 Halieaceae bacterium
CATAACAGGGGCAGCGGGATCAAAGCCGAGCCCGACAATATGGATGCCTACCCGACCCCACTGGCACGAAAGCTCTACGCCACTGATTAATTCAAGTCCTGCTGGCACTGCCTGGCACACGCTCAGATACCCCGCGATCGTGTCGTGATCGGTGATCGCCATGCGGCGGACACCTTCGCGGGCGGCGCGATCAATCAGATCACGCGCGCTCAGGGCGCCATCAGAAGCGGCACTATGTGTGTGGAAGTCGATCACGGCAATCTCTACACTGCTACCCGGACTGGGTGGTTCGCCACCACAATGGCAGGAAAAAGAGGCGGCGGCGTGGGCAGATTGTCTACCATTCACAGGTCAATAGCGAGCCAAGGCCCCTAACCGAACGCGACTATGAAGCAGTTCCTCGAATTTATACCAGTAGCCCTGTTCATCGGCGTCTATTTCTTTTTGAACGGTGAAACGGTCAGCATGGGTGGGTGGTTTCACACCTTTGACGGCATCTACAGTGCGACGGCCGTGCTAATGATGAGCACGGCCGCCTGTTGGGCCATCGCCTCTATAGTCCAGAGAAAAAGTGATCGGCGCCTGATGTGGATGACCCTCCTGATTGTCCCTTTGGGTGCGGCGACGCTGATTCTCAGAGATCCAGTCTTCATCCAATGGAAGCCCACCGTGTTCAACTGGGGGCTGGCCGTTATCGTTCTCGGCTTTCTAGTGCTCGGTAAGCGAACATCAATTGAGCGGATAATGGGCAGTCAGATCTCACTGCCACGCAAAATATGGGTCCGTATCAACCTGCTGTGGTTCGCCAACTTTACGATTGTCGGTGCGGCCAATCTCTACGTTGCGTTCAACTATGGCGAGGCTTTCTGGATGCTTTATAAATTGTACTCTGGATTAGGCTTCGCACTGATTGCAGGCGTGCTGACCTTCGTGATCGCGCTGCCGTATTTGAAGACCGATGACCTCGACGGAGACTCCCGGCCGACGGGAGGTTCATTATGAAGTCCGATACCAAATCAATTACTTACAATACGTCCCGCGGCATGGCGCTGTTAATACTGCTGTCGCTAACTGTCGGCGGCGTTTTTGCGCAAGAGACGCAATACATCAGCGATATGGTATTGGTGCCGGTTCGCAGCGGCGCCGGGTCTAACTACCGCATCGTCAATCGCGGACTGCCATCGGGTACCGCCTTGCTGATTTATGGGCAAAGCGAAGATGGCGAGTGGACGGAAGTCGAGACCCGCGGCGGGACGCGTGGCTGGATTCCGACACAGTATCTGCAACAAGAGCCACCGGCTGGATTATTGATCAACGATATGCGGCTTGAGCTTGAGCAGGTGCGGGCCGAGCGTGATCGCGCGGTCAGCCAGCTGAATCAAAGCTCGAGCGAAGTCAATGAAGCCGACGAGACCATTGTCAGCTTGACCGCGCGACTGGAGAGTACCGAGGCGGAACTGACAGAGGTCAAACGTGTTTCTGCTGCGGCACTTGATCTCGACCTGATGAATCAACAACTGGTCGCCGAGCTTGAATCAGAGCGATCCGACGCGGATCTGCTGCGGTTGGAGAACGTGAGGCTGCGTGAACGCATCGCCAATAATCAAATCATGGATGGGGCCCTTGCCGTACTGTTGGGCGTCATTCTGGCTGTGGTTGCACCCAGACTGTGGCCAAAGAAAAAGCGCCAGGACGGCTGGTCGTAACGGAGATGAGAATGAGGAACATAGCAATCCTTTTACCCCGACTATTGAGCGGCATGCTCGCGATAATCCTGAGCGCCGCCATGAGCGCAGCTTGCGCGGGTTCGGATGACTCGGCGGAGAATCCCCAGATACTCATGAAAACCACCGATGGCGATATCACGATCGAGTTATATGCAGATAAGTCACCGATTACCGTCGAGAACTTCCTGCGTTACGTCGACGATGGGCACTACGACGGCACCGTTTTTCACCGCGTGATTTCCAACTTTATGATTCAGGGTGGCGGCTTTGATACCGAACTCAAGGAGAAGCCGACACGGGACCCCATCGTGAACGAGTCCAAAAACAAACTGCACAACACGCGCGGCACGTTGGCCATGGCGCGCACCAGTGACCCGGACTCGGCCGCCTCGCAGTTTTTCATTAATCAACGCAGCAATCTGCGTTTGGACTGGTCAGGCGGCAAGGACGGCTACACCGTGTTCGGAGAGGTCATCGACGGGATGCAGGTTGTTGACATCATCTCACTGACGGACACCGGTTCGGCGCAGGCGCAAACAACGCGTGGCCCCACCGTTTTTCAGGATGTGCCGGCAGAGCCTATCGTTATTCTCTCCGTGACCCGACTGACCCCGTGATTCAACTCAGCATCAATCTCAACAAGATTGCGCTGATACGGAACGCTCGAGACACCCGGCATCCGGACCCCAGTGCGTTCGCGGCAGACGTTATTCGCGCCGGCGCCCACGGGGTGACGGTTCACCCACGGCCGGATCAGCGCCATATTCGCGCCGATGACTGTGTAGCACTGGCTGAGACCTCACTCGGGTTCAATCCGGACAAGACCTCCGGTCAAAGCGCCCCCGCCGGCGTCGAATTCAATATAGAGGGCAACCCCTTCGCTGCGGCGCAGCCCTCAAGCCGCGATGGCGTCAGCGCTTATCCGGGCTTTCTACAACTCATTGAGGCCGTGCGGCCAGATCAAGTGACGCTGGTGCCCGATGCAGATGATCAGCTGACCTCGGACCACGGTTTCGATATCGCCCGCGACGGGGAGCGCCTCGCCCCGGTGATTGAAAAACTGAAGTCACTGGGATGCCGCGTCAGTCTCTTCATGGACCCCGAGCCCTCGCAGATTGAGCGTATCCCGGCGCTGGGCGCCGACCGGATCGAGCTCTATACCGAAAGCTATGCCCGAGCCCACGAGCGAGGCGAGTATGAAGCCGTACTCGCGCAGTTTCAGGAGGCGGCTGCTGCAGCTGCCGCCAGCGGACTGGGTATTAATGCGGGGCATGATCTGAATCTAGTTAATCTGCGGGATTTCCGGATCCCCAACCTGCTCGAAGTCTCGATCGGCCATGCTTTTACTATTGATGCGTTGCGTTGGGGCATTCCCGAAACCGTGCGTCGCTATCTTGAGACGCTGAGCGCGCTATAGCGCCGAGACGCCTTTGGCCGTAGTCAATTCATCTGCTGACGACACACCGCCCTATCAGGTGCCTCACTCGCAGGAGTCGATCAAGCTGCTATTTCGCGACCCTCACCTGCTCATTGTCGACAAACCCACTTTACTGCTGAGCGTACCCGGTCGCCATCCACTGAACCACGACTGCCTGCTCAATCGACTCAGCATCCGTTATCCGGGCGTCTCCGCCGTCCATCGCCTGGACCTCGATACCTCGGGTGTGATGGTCATTCCGCGTCACCGCGAGGCACTGTCGCGGCTCGCGCGCCAGTTTCAGGAACGGCGGATCGATAAAACCTACATCGCGCGCGTCGCGGGTCACGTTGCCCACGACGTCGGTGAATGCGACCTGCCACTCATCGCCGATTGGCCCCACAGACCAAAACAGAAAGTCTGTTTCGAGACGGGGAAACAGGCGTTAACGCGCTGGAGAGTACTGAGTCGCGACCACAACAGCTCGCTACTGGCGCTCACCCCCGTGACTGGTCGATCGCATCAGCTGCGGATCCATATGAGAGAGATAGGACACCCTATTTTGGGCTGCGATTTCTATGCGCCCGAGGCGGTACTGAGTGCGGCGCCTCGACTGTTGTTGCACGCGACATCACTGCGATTTACCCACCCGCTGTCGGGAGAGGTGCTGACCGCCCACTCGCCGGCACCTGCCGCCTTCTATCAACTTTAAGTTCCCATTCCGAGGTTTTAGCGAGATGCATTACCATGCGCTCTCGCGTTATCCGGAGAGCGCCGTGGTCCTTGTCAACCAAGCGGGTCAAGAAAAAGTGATTGTGGTTAAACCAAACCACTCTGCGACCTGGCGCCATAACCTGTGGCTGCTCGCCGCGCTGGCTGTGCCGTCGCTGGGCGCGGGTATTGGGTTCGCGCTTCTGGGCGCTTGGCCCATTTTGCCGCTGGCAGGCCTTGAGCTGACCGCACTGGCGGGCGCACTGTACTGGGTCAACTGGAAGCTCGAGTATCGGCATGTGATTCGCCTGACAGATGAGCTCATCACAATCGATAAAGGCTATTTCGTGCCAAAACGCAGTTGGCGCTTTGCCCGAGACGAGTCGTCCCTGCGCGTGGTACCTGAGGCTCATCAGTGGCAAGGTCCAGAACTGTCGGTGCACGACCGTCTCTCCGAAACCCGGATCGGTGACTTCCTCAACCGCGAGGAAACCCTGCAATTATTGAGTCTGCTGCGGACAGAGCTGCGTATTCGCACCCACAGCAGAGATAGTTCGATCAAGGCGTGAAACGATGACGCATTCCAATGCAGGCACGCCCAGCACAGAAGGTGGCGAGAAGGTCGTCGAAAAAGTCGGCTTCATTTCATTGGGTTGCCCCAAAGCGCTGGTCGACTCCGAACGCATCCTGACCCAGCTCCGGCTGGAGGGATACGAAATCACCCCTCACTATGAAGACGCGGGGGTGGTCATCGTCAACACCTGCGGGTTTATCGATGCCGCCAAGGAGGAGAGCCTCGAGGCCATAGGCGAGGCAATTAGCGAGAATGGCCGTGTGTTGGTCACTGGTTGCATGGGTCGCGGCGAAGACGCCGAAACGATTCGCGCCCGGCACCCCAAAGTGCTGGGCATCAGCGGACCGGCCGCCTACGAAGAAGTATTGGGGACGGTACGAGAAGTGTTGCCGCACCGTCATCAGCCCGACCCGCTGGTTGATCTTATTCCCGCACAGGGCGTCAAACTGACACCACGACACTACGCCTATCTCAAAATCAGCGAGGGCTGTAACCACCGCTGCCGCTTCTGCATTATCCCCAGCATTCGCGGCGACCTGATCAGTCGTCCCATTGGCTCGGTGATGAATGAGGCAGAGGGCTTGGCCCGGGCTGGCGTGCGCGAGCTACTGGTCGTATCCCAGGATACAAGCGCTTATGGCGTGGACCTCAAATATCAGACCGACTTTTGGCAGGGCCGGCCACTGAAATCGAATCTGGAAAGCCTGGCCTCAGCGCTGTCAGAGCTCGGCATCTGGGTTCGTCTGCACTATGTGTACCCCTATCCCCATGTCGATGCGCTGATCCCCATGATGGCCGAGGGCAAGCTGCTCCCCTATATCGATATGCCGCTCCAGCACGGCGCTCAAAGCGTATTGCAACGCATGAAGCGGCCCGCAGCTACAGAAAAAACCCTGGATCGCATCGTGCGTTGGCGCGATCTATGTCCGGATCTGACAATCCGCTCCACCTTTATCGTCGGTTACCCCGGGGAGACCGAGGCAGAGTTCGAGACACTTCTCCGATTTGTCGAGAAAGCACAGCTAGATCGCGTTGGCTGCTTCCAATACTCGGCTGTTAAAGGCGCTGAAGCCAACGCGCTACCCAACCCGGTTCCTGAAGAAATTAAGGTGGAGCGCTGGGAGCAATTCATGGCGCTCCAGCAGTCGATCAGCGCCAGCAAGCTCCAGCGCAAAGTGGGTACGACGCAACAGATTCTGATTGACACGGTATCGAGCGACGGGGCAACGGGCCGCACACGGGCTGACGCACCCGAAATTGATGGCGTGGTTCACCTGCCGGGTGTGACCGAGTTTCAGCCAGGCGAGCTGGTGGAGGCCGAGATCACCGATGCCGATGAATATGACCTTTGGGTGTCATGAACGTCGTCAGTCATCCATGAATATTATTTTGCTCGCGCCCGAAGACTGGCTCGACGAGAACACAGTGTGCCTAGACGACCGCCGGCATGAGCACATTCGTGGGGTCTTAAAGGCCAAGATCGGTGACGCCTTGCGAGTAGGATTGCTGGGTGGGCTGAGAGGCAGCGGCACAGTGGTCAAACTGTCTGTCGAGCAGACCCACCTTCAGGTTGACCTCGTCGATCCTCCCCTGCCCCGGCACCCCTGTGACCTCATCTTGGCTCTCCCTAGGCCGAAAATGCTGCGCAGAGTGTTCCGAACGGCAGCTGAAATGGGAGTCGCTCACCTTTACTTGATCAATAGCGCTCGCGTAGAGAAAAGTTACTGGCAGAGTCCACTATTGCAACCTGATCGCGTCGACGCAGCATTGACCGCCGGGCTGCAGCGCGCAGGGGATACCGTATTGCCGCAGGTTCATCTGCACCCGCGCTTCAAACCGTTTATTGAGGATCAGCTACCGGGACTCATCGGATCGGGAGCGTGTTGGATCGCGCACCCCGGTGCACCCGAGGCGCTGGCAACTCACTCAAGTGAAGCGCTGATCATGCTAGGTCCAGAGGGCGGTTTTATTCCTTACGAGGTAGAACTGGCGCAGTCTATGGGAGCCAAAGCTGTGCGTTTAAGCGACCGGATACTGAGCGTTGATACGGCGGTCACCGCTGCGCTGAGCCAATCTGCTCTCGCGCGCTAGTGTCCTGCTTCTGCCGCGACGCCCGTGGCGATCGGACACGCGACACCGGTCCCACCCATGCCGCAATATCCGGCGGGATTTTTATGCAGATACTGCTGATGGTAGTCCTCGGCAAAATAAAACGCCGGGGCCGGTAGAATCTCTGTGGTGATGTCGCCATAGCCCGCTGAAGTCAGCGCCGGCTGATAGCCGTCGAGACTGGCCCGCGCTGCGGTCGCTTGTGCGTCGCCGTAGCAATAAATACCCGAACGATACTGGGTACCCCAATCATTGCCCTGCCGCATACCCTGGGTGGGATCGTGGTTTTCCCAAAAAGTCCCGAGGAGCGTTTCGTAGCTGACGTCTGCGGGATCGAAAACCACCAGCACAACCTCGTTGTGACCGGTCTGGCCGCTACATACTTCTTTGTAAGTCGGGTTCGGTGTCTGGCCTGCGGCGTAGCCGACCGCAGTGGTGACGACCCCAGGAATCTGCCAAAACAACCGCTCTACTCCCCAAAAACAGCCCATACCAAAGAGCGCCTGCTCGAGGTGCGCCGCATAAGGCGGTAGCAACGGCCCGTTTAATACCGCGTGCCGATCTGTGACCGGCATCGCCGCGGCCCGGCCCGGTAAGGCGCTATCTTCATCCGGTAGCGCGTGCCGCCTGCGAATATCCATCCAATTCATGTTTTTACCTCAATAATCTGATCAGTGGCGGGTGCTGCCGTATTTTTGTCATAATAGCCGGCTATTTTGACGACTGACAGAGAATCCCGCCCGGGGGGTGAGGCTACACCAGTGGTAGCCGCCCGACAGGAAAACCTGCACACGCAGGTGGCGGTAGAGGAAAACATGATGACACAGACTAAACGCGAACCCTTTAACGCCGGTGACTTCTCGAGCCGCAAGCTTATGGAGTTGGTCAGCGGCGATCGTGATGGTAACCGCCTGACACTCGACCAAGAGGCGCTCGACGCAGTGGTCTCCGAGTTAGCAAGCCGACGCCACTATCTTCGTGAGCTCCGTGATCGCGGGCTACTTGCGCCGCGCGCGTCCTAGGGCACTCTCATCCCAAAAGATCTTGACCGCCCCCGCTCGGGCGACGTCGCGACGTTCTTAAGACAAACCCGGGCCATTCAGGCGGTCACGCAACGCCAGGCACGCCTGATCTTTGCCCTCGATGCCACCGCAAGCCGCGAGCCGACCTGGGCGCAGGCAAGAGCACTGCATAGCGAACTGTTCAGTGCCGCCGCAGAAGCCACTTCGTTGGTGGTTCAGCTATGCTATTACCGGGGCATAGGTCAGTTCCAGTCTAGCCACTGGCTCACCGAACCGGGCGCGCTACTTGACCAGATGAGCGGCGTAACCTGCGAAGCCGGCATCACGCAGATCAGCGCAGTCCTAGAGCATGCGCTAGCCGCGGGCTCTGCGTCACAGCCCATTCGCGCTCTCATCTTTGTCGGTGATGCCTGCGAGGAGGCACCCGAACCCCTATTGTCACTTGCCGGGCAGTGCGGCATCAAAAAACTGCCGCTATTCCTATTTCAGGAAGGCAACGACGTCACCACCCGCGCCGTGTTCCAGCGCATGGCTCAGGTCAGTGGCGGCGCCACCGTGCCGTTTGATGCCAGCAGTGCCGATCGTTTGCGACACCTTTTGGGCGCCGTGGCGCGATTTGCGCGCGGCGGATTAAAAGCACTCCGGCACAGCGGCACTGCAGGCGATCGACTACTACTGGAACAATTGGAAAAAGGACCGTAGCGCTGCACCAAAACCGATATCATTACGAATACGTTGCCTAGCAGACCCACCACACAGGAAACCTGAGTCACGTGCCAAGAATGATTTTGCTTCTCGCCGTCGCCCTGACCCTAGTCATTTTGATCCGGCGTGCCCAGCGGCAACCGCCACACAAACGGCGTGGGGCGTACCTGCAGATTATCCTCGGCAGTGCCGTTGTCGGGGTCATCATTCTGACCCTCATGGGCAAGATGCATTGGATCGGTGCCGCACTGACCGGAGCCCTCGTACTTGCCCGTCAAACGTTGCCTTTACTCATCCGCATTCTGCCCATGCTGGGAGGGTTGCGCGGTCAAAACACCCATGCAGCGGGAAAACAATCTGAGGTGGCGTCGCGCATTCTGAAAATGACACTTGATCATGACAGCGGCGATCTAAGTGGCGTGGTACTCGAGGGCACCTATCGGGACTGGCTGCTCGAAGAACTGGATCGCGAACAACTCGATGATTTGATGGCGTTCTGCCAGAGAGAAGATGCCGACTCTGCGCAGCTATTGGCCAGCTATTTTGAGCAGAGATTCGCCGATGACGCGGGTCATACCGAGCACAATACCCACGGGGGCTCTGTCAACACGACCGGTCTGACGCGGGCGGAGGCCCTGGCGGTGCTTGGCCTTGGAGAGGGAGCCAGCGAGGAGGACATCGTCGCGGCACATCGCGCACTGATTCAGAAGCTGCATCCGGATCGCGGGGGGAACGACTATCTGGCGGCGAAAATAAACCAAGCCAAGGATTTTTTAATCGATTGAGCGGCCATAGATTGCCGAGGTGGGTATTCGGCGGGCCCAAAGTGACGCATAAAGGAGCAAGACCATGAGCGGTGCGTTTGTCATACGCAACCAGTTGGGCCACTACTGGGGCAAATCGGGCATTTGGGTCAAGGGAGCACGGGCTGGGCAGGTAGCCTGCTGGACTCACAGGGACGAAGCCGTGAATACCCTGTTCGAGCTGGGCTCTCAAAACACGGATCTTCGCGGCGAAGTGATGCTGACCGAAACCGAGGACCAGCTCCCCAAAAATCTGGAAATTAGCCAGCACCCTGTGCCCAAACCCGATGAGGGCGGCGACCTTGAAAACGATGAGGAAGACCCCATAAATGAGTGAACGTGCAGTGTCTTACCTGGAGCGAACACGATGAGAATTCTGTTATTTCTTGCGACCAATCTGGCGGTCCTGGTGCTGGTCAGCGTTATTTTTAACCTCCTGGGGCTCGAGGGCATCCTCGCCAATAACGGCGTTGACCTGAATCTGGTTAGCCTGCTGATCTTCTGTGGGTTGTTTGGCATGAGCGGCTCCCTGATCTCATTGCTATTGTCCAAGTTCATGGCCAAACGAGGTACAGGCACCCAGCTCATCGAAACCCCCCGTAATCAGGAGGAACAGTGGTTGCTAGACACGGTAAAAGCACTGGCGGACGACGCTGGGATCGGGATGCCGGAGGTCGGCATCTTCCCTTCGGATGCGGCGAACGCCTTTGCAACCGGCTGGAATCGCAATAATGCACTGGTAGCGGTCAGTAGCGGTTTGTTGAGACGTTTTGAGGAACGAGAGGCTCGTGCGGTGCTGGCTCATGAAATCGGTCATGTCGCCAATGGAGACATGATTACACTCTCTCTGGTGCAGGGCGTGGTCAATACTTTCGTCATGTTCTTTGCCCGCATCATTGGACACACCGTAGACCGTGTGGTTTTCAAGACCGAGCGCGGCTATGGCATGGGTTACTTTGTGGTGACGATTGTCGCCGAAATTGTATTGGGCATTCTCGCCAGCATGATCGTCATGTGGTTTTCCCGTTACCGGGAATATCGCGCCGACGCGGCAGGGGCGCGACTCGCTGACCGCGAGGGTATGATCGCTGCCCTGCAGCGGCTGAAAGCAGAACAAGGTCTGCCCGGGGATTTACCCGGCGAACTGACCGCCTTCGGCATCCGATCCCACACCGGCTCGGGACTATCTGCACTACTGCGATCACACCCGCCGCTTGATGATCGCATTCTCGCGCTACAAAACGCGTGAAGCGAGGCTCGCTCTGGATAGCGTGCCTCGCAGCTGCCCTCTTGCCATGGCAGCTCGCGCCACTGTCAGCTCAGGAAGCGCCCGACTATCTGAGCTTTTCGACTGACGACGAGGCCAACACCACCGAGGTTTTTCAACGCGCGAGCCCGGCAGTGGTTTTTGTCACCTCCAGCGAGCTTCGCCGGCAACGCTTCACCCGTAACGTTATGGAAGTCCCACGCGGCGCCGGGTCGGGCTTCGTATGGGATGCCAATTCCGGGCTCATCGTGACCAACTACCACGTCGTCGCCGGCGCTGACCGTCTGGCCATCACCCTCGCAGACGAACAATCCTTTCAAGCCGAAGTCGTGGGGCTAGCGCCCGAGAGGGATCTGGCGGTGCTCCGCATGACGGATCCGCCCGCCGACCTGGCCGAGCTGCCGCTGGGCAATTCATCTGAGCTATCGGTCGGGCGAAAGGTCATGGCCATAGGCAATCCGTTCGGGCTGGATACCACTCTCACCGTCGGCGTCGTCAGCGCCCTAGATAGGGAAATACAGTCTCCCAGCAACCGCACCATCCGCGGAGTCATTCAGACGGACGCGGCAATCAATCCCGGTAACTCGGGGGGGCCGCTGCTGAATTCTCTCGGACAATTGGTCGGTGTGAATACCGCCATCTACTCACCGAGTGGCGGCAGTGCGGGGATCGGGTTTGCTATACCCGTCAACACGGTGATCGAGGTTGTGCCGCAATTGATCGCGTTCGGCAAGATCATGCGCCCCGTGCTCGGTGTCGAGCTCGCCTCTGATCGCTGGCTGCGTCGCTACCGCGTCGAAGGTGTACCCATCGTCAGAACCTACCGGGGTTTCCCGGCCGAGAGCGCTGGAATGGTCGGTGCAAGGCGAGGTTCACGGGGAGAAATCATTCTCGGTGACGTCATCACGGAAATCGATGGCGAGCAGGTCGCCAACAACGATGAGTTTCTCTCGGCTATGGAACAGCATCGAGTGGGCGACACCATTGATATTGTGACTACGCGCGACGGCGAGGAGAAACGCTTCAGCGTGAAGTTATCCGAGGTCCAGTAACCGCACAATTAGTCGGTCAGGTGCTGCGGCCAACTGGCGGGGTCCAGCGTTTCGTTCGGCAGTTGATCACGGCTAAACCGCGGCACCTGCCCTGCGTCCAATTGCGACTCAAAATGAGCGAGCAGCGACTGCGCAACGGGATATAGCGCCCACAGCGCCAGCAAATTGGTTAGCGCCAATAGCGCCATGGTGAGATCGGCGAAGCCAAACACCGTGCCGAGATCCTGAACCGATGCCCACGCTATCATAGTCAACACAGCCAGTCGGAATACCAGAATGGCTCTAGGTCCCGATCGCTCAAAGTACGCGATACTGTTCTCACCCAAGAAACTGTTATAGGCGATGGTTGTAGTGGCAAATAGCACCAACGCGAGGCTCACCAGGGGCTCTCCCCAGGGGCCGATGTGTTCCGCCACCGCCATCTGAGTCATGACCACGCCCTGCATCTGCGCTGACTCGGCACCATAAGTGGAAGACATGAGGATGATAAGCGCTGTCGCGGTGCACAAGATAATCGTGTCGATAAATACGCTCAAAGATTGGACCAACCCTTGAGACATGGGGTGCGGCACGTCTGCGGCGGCGGCGACATTGGGCACGGTACCGAGCCCCGCCTCATTGGAGAACAAACCCCGGCGCGCGCCTTGCGCGATAGCGGCCGCGACGCCACCGCCTACCGCCTGTTCCAGACCAAAGGCCGATGAGATGATCAACCACAACGCACTCGGGATCTCCGCGATATTCAACGCCAAGATCAGTAGGGCCAGCATGAGGTAACCCGCCACCATAGCGGGCACAATAATTTCGGAAACCAGCGCGAGGCGTCGAATACCGCCGAACAGAATGACCGCCATGACCCCGGTCATCACCAGTCCGCTGGCGAGGGCGGGGACACCGAAAGCCGATTCGATAGAGGTTGTGACGACGTAGCTCTGTACCGCATTGAAGCCAAAGCCGAGCGTGACCAATAGCAACGCACTGTAGATCACCGGGAGCACACGCCACCCCAATCCATATCGCATGACATACGCGGGGCCGCCGCGAAACGTCTCCTCACCGTGCCGTCGCTTATACAGTTGTGCCAGCGCACATTCGAACAAACTAGTCGACATGCCCAATAAGGCGATCAGCCACATCCAGAACAGGGCACCGGGCCCGCCAAGCGTAATCGCAACCGCGACGCCCGCAATATTGCCGCCGCCAACCCGGCCAGCAACGCTCACTGCCAGGGCTTGAAAGCTGGAGATACCCCGCTCCGAACCCCGCCACTCGATATCTGATAACACTGCAAGGGTGCGGCGGAACAGTCGGATCTGCACATACCGGGAGCCAATTGTGAACCGCACCCCCACGATCAACAGAGCACCGATCAACACATAGGACCAGAGCCAGTCCGTGATGGTCATGAGCATAAGGGTCAGATCAATCCGGTGACGAGAATAACTGCCACCGCTGGCACGACAACGAACCGGGTAAGCCCCCGCCAAGGTCCATGCCATTGGGGTTCGTCCCGCAGTTCATGGGAGCTGTGATCCGGATGCATGAACCAGCCTGTGAACAGGGCGACCAATAAACCTGCCATCGGCAGGAAAAGCTTGTCATAGAGCGCTTCAGTGAGCTCGTTGAAGTTCATACCGAGCAAGCGATAGTCCTCCCAGATGTTGTAGCTGAGCACTGAAATCACACTCAGACAGGTTACTGAGCCCACTACTAAAATTGTGCTGCGTTGCCGCGAGACACCGAGTTTTTCTTTGGTCCAGCTGGTCACGCTCTCTAAAAGGCCGACCATCGAAGTGACGCCGGCCACCCCCAACATCACAAAGAACAGCACGGCAAAAACCCCACCACCGGGCATTTGCGCAAATGCCACAGGCAAAGTCTGAAAGATGAGGCCGGGGCCGCTCGCCATATCGAGGCCGAAATGGAACACCGCGGGGAAAACAACAAAACCAGCCAGCAGCGCGATGAACGTATCCGCCAGCACAATCATGCCGGCCCCGCGGGCGATGGAAAAATCCCTCGGCAAGTAAGCGCCATAGGTCATCATGCCGCCCATGCCCACGCCAATGGAAAAAAAAGCCTGCCCTACTGCCGCGAGAAAAGTGGCGCCGGTGACCTTGCTGAAATCCGGAGTAAACAACCACTGCAATGTCTCGACAAAGCCGCCAGCAAAATAGTTGTAGATACTCAGCCCCACCAGCAGCGTGAACATCAGCGGCATCATAATTGTAACGGCGCGCTCAATACCGGAGGTTACACCCGCATAGATAATCGTACCGACGATCACATTCCCGATAAGAGTCCATATCACCATCGACTGGTTGTCCGCCAACAGACCGGCAAACGTAGTCTCAGCTACCCCTGCATCAAAATCAGCGAACCCTGTGAGTAAGGCACGCCCGAGGTACCAGAGCACCCAACCCACGACCACTGCATAGGTGATCGCAATGGTATAAGCGGTGACCACTCCCAAGCCGCCCACTACCTTCCAACGGTCGCTCCGCCCCGATTCGCTGGCCACCGCGGCCATGGAGGTGGGCGGGCTACCGCCTCCACGCCTGCCGACCAACAGCTCGGCCATCAGGCAGGGAATGCCAATAGCGACGGCGCACAGCAAATAGATCACTACAAAGGCGCTGCCTCCGTTTTCGCCTGTCACATACGGGAAACGCCAGATATTGCCCAAACCCACAGCGAAACCCACCGACGCCATAATGAAAGCGAATCGGCTGGACCACACCGCGTTTCCCGTTGCCGTCATTAAGATCTCCTACCTACTCTTGCCTCGCCAACAGCTGTCGCCTTGGCCAATTTATGTGTCACGCGTCGCCAGTGAAACTCTGTAAGGACTCACCCAATGACAACCTTATAATTGCCCCTGCAACACGATGTCGAAGCCCTCGGCGGTGGGCATCGCCAACATTGATACCGCGCGTCGAAAACTGTCGTCTCTCGCCACCGGACCACTGGCACTGAGTTTGATCCCATAGCCATCGGCATAAAGGTTCAGGTCGCCGGCCAGCAGGAGCGCACCGTTCTCTGTGACGACGGAGCCCACAATCCCGTCGACTGACTCTGCGGCGCCCGTCACATCAATACGATAATCACCCAAGGGTATGTTGCCACTCTTCGCGGTCCAGGCCGCGTTTTGAAGATACACGGTGCCTCGAGCCTGCCGCAGGCCTGCCTGCTCAACTTCAATGTGCTCAAAGCTCCCCGATAATGTGCCGCCCAAATACAGTGGAAAGATTGCGCGCAAGGCCACCGTATCGAGGCTTACGCTGACATTACGGAGCACAGTGAGGCCCGATAGACCGATACCCACCTGACTAGTAAATACCTGATCGCCCCACTCGCTGGTGAGGGTCAACGGTGTACCCCAACCGAGTCGCCACGGCTGAAGCTGCCACTGCACCCGTCCCAGCATGAGTGGCTGACCATCGATCGTGGCCCATGCCCTGACGGCCCGCCCCGACCATACCGTCCCCGAGAGACCCGTGAGCGTGAGAGTAGGTGGCAAAAATGCGGCAAGTACCCGCGCCGGAATTTGCGACAGCATGAGCAGCGACAAGAGTGCGGCTGCTACGAGGCGATGGTGTTGCGCGAGCCACTTCACCTCAGGTCCCCGCCACCCTAAAAGTGGCATTCACACCGCCGCTGCGGCCCGCGCTACTGACCGAAGCATCCAGCACTGCTAGGCCCGATACGCCCTCTATCTGCTCAAGAAATCGCAACAGATTGTCGAACGCCACGCCTTCGAAACGGATTTGCACCTCGCCTCGGCTGTTGGGTTGTAACCGCTTGACAGAGAGGCCATTGGCTTCGCTGGCTTGACTGAGAGTGCGAGTAAGGTTGATTTTCTGATCGCCACCGCCGGCGCGCAACGCAGCGAGTTGCTCTACCCTCACGTCGACGCGCATCAGCTTTTCGGCCAGCGCCTGATTACCTTCAGTCAAACGCGCCCGGCGCCCATCAAGTTCAATAAAAATCAGCTGCACAAAGAGCCACAACCCCAAGGCTGCGACGAGCGCCATAAGGGCAATCTGATCCCGACTGGGAAGTGACTCAAACCACTGACGCACGATCAGATCTCCACCCGTAGTCTCGCCACGACGCCGTCCCCCCGGGCGTTTGAGCTCTCGAGGCTCGCCGCCAGCGAGCGCTGGCCCAGCTGTTCCCGAACCTGCTCTACAGACTGGAAGTTCGGCGCTGACAAATTGACACGAATCTCGCGTCCACCGCTATAGTTGACTGAAGTCAGAGTAATATTAGGGACCTCACCCGCTGCACTGAGCAGCGCCACCAATACTGGGGTGAATGCTCGGTGCTGCGCACCGGCGCCCAACTCTGCCAACTGACGATTGAGCTGCTTCTCTACGTCCACGACTGCGCCTGTGGGGTTTATGCGGCGATAACTATCCTGAATTGCCTGTCTGAGCTGCAGGTCCTCTGCCTTGAGGGTCTGATAATCGGCAATGGACAAGCCAGTCTTCAAGATCAATGCCACACCTAAGGCGATGACAACCTGTTGCCAGACTCCCCACCAACGCCTTAACGGCAGTTGCGGTGCAAACTCTCCCTGCCGCAGATCCGGCCCAGCCGGGACAGGCTCTGCCAACAATAAGGCCTCGGACAGCCCCCCCTGACGCCATTGCATCTGATCGTGAAACTGCGTCGGGATACACGCCTTGGCAGCCGCTTCATCCTCTCCGTAGGCCACCATAACGTCCTGCTCTGAATTGAGACTATCCAGCAGTGCAGGTAACAACGCCGTCTCGATTCGCGCTCCCTCGGCCTCTCCCCAACGCACCAACACAGATTCGGATTCGAACAACAGTGTCCACTGATCCGCTGCCCAAGGCAGACACAGCGCCTCTGTCACCCAGGGCAATTCCCTGAGGGGTTCGGGCATTTCCTCCATCCAATGATTGATAGTGGCGCGCTTTACAACACCCACCGCCTGCAAGCCATCGCGCAGGGGGGCGTGGGCGAAGTGGAGTTCGGAAACGTCTTCGAGCAGCGACTCTTCCAGCATAAACGGGAGCGCGCGTCGCAGGTGTTTCACCTCCTCTGGGGCCACCGGCACCGTGAGATTACGGACCCTGTCAGACGGTAATGCCAGGCAGGTATTTTCGGGCAGGCGCATTTCCCCTGTACCCAGAGACTGGGGCGCATGGCCGGGTCGCAGCAGAAATCCTTGCCCCTGCTGCCAACGCACCACATTGAGATTCTCTCGGTTCATCAGTGGGGGATTCGCAACGCCAGTGAAGAAGTATGAACTGACAGTGGCCGCATCATAGCTCGCCCTCTGACCGAAAAACAGCGACAGTGGCATCGGGTAGGCGATGCAGCACGCTGAACAAGTGGCGCTCGCGCTCTACTAACTCCACCGTCGCATCCAGCAAGAACCAATCACTTCTGATATCCAGAAGCGGTTCAAGCTGCCCCATGGATTGGCCCTCAAACGCCGGATCTGCCAGCAGATCCGCGACGGTGCCAATCTCCCCCTCGCGTCGCAATTCGTCTAGCCGCTGGGCCTCCATCTCGGCGAGAGGAAAGAGCTGATCGTCGCCGTTTACGCTGCGCAATACGGGCAAAGGGCAAGTGAGAATATTTAAACGGCTACTCGTCTCCGGCCAAACGGTGACCAGCGGGGCCAGCGCTCGATATACCGGCTCGGTCATGCCTCGCACAGCGCGCAGTTCGCTCACGCTGGCCAGTGCTCGGTTAGCGGGCAGGTAGGGGTAATCAGCGTAGCGATACTCCCCCTCTTCAGCGCCATTCAGTCTGCGCTCGGCATCGCGATCAATAAAGTCCGTGACCGCATCGGTCAGGGCCATCGCCTCTTCCATAGGCAGCGACGCCTCCCCCAGCGCCTGCAGCAGTCTGATAAACATCTTCTGTGCGGTGTTCCAGCGATTTGTGGAGTCATCGGACAAGGCCGTCGCAGTCTGCTGCGGCTGATTACCCGTGCCAAGATCCTCTTCCACATCTTCAGCATCAACCGTATCGTTGGCATTTGGGGTCGCTTGTCCGACGGACTGCGTCTCTGCCAGCAAATTGAGATTCAGCCGCCCCTGCAGGTCTTCAATTCGCCCACTCATCCAGCCGCCGGCGTCCAGTGGATAAGGTGTCGGAGGCTGTGCCCAAACTTCTCCTAGGTGGTCCGCGGCGACCTCGGCTCTGGCATCGGCGCGGCTATCCGCCTGCAGTGCCAACGCCGCCAGCCCTTCTGCACCCATCAGATAGGCCCATGCTTGCTCGGAAAACAGCTGATGCGTTCCCCGTTGCAGGGTGAGCGTAAAATCGCGCTGCAACCCGACCATCAGCGCCGCCACCAGGGCAAACACCAACATAGCGACGACCAACGCAGCGCCTCCCTCTGCCCGGAAGGATTTATGGCGAAGGCAAGACATAGATCCTCCGTAGCTCACCCAGTCCGGTTACCTCCATGATCACCTCCACGGCAGCCGGCGGTGAGGGTATTTGCCCGGGTTGAGACAAATCAGCGATCCAGTTGTCCTGCCAATTGCGACGGTCAATGACGTCATTGCGGTCACTCTCAACCTCTGATAACGCCGAAAGAAACCTGAGCTCAAAACGCTCAACCCCTTCCAGAATCGCGGTTTCAACGGGTTCCGTTCCCGCAGTGCGATCGAGCACGGGAAAATAGCCGCGCCAGAGGCGCTCGTCTTCAAGCCACCAGCGGACCCGCTGCAGCGTACTGCGAGGCGCGGCACTGGAGTTGTGCCAACCGGCTCGGGTAAGCGCCAGCGGCTCACGCGCCAATTCGCCACCCGAGAGCGCTGGCACCACCTGGCCAAATTCATCGACAACGGGTCGGTTTACCACCTGCCGGAGATCTCTCGACAAGAGTGCCCAAGTCTGATTGATATCGTAGGCACGCCCGCCTGCGCTACGCAGGCTTTCCGCACCGGAAAGCGCGGAAGACAAACCGGTATAGGCCACCACCGAAATCAAGGCGGTGATCGCCATAGCAATCAGCACCTCTACCAGCGTAAAGCCCGCAACAGACGAGCTACCGCGCCCCATTGGATTGCTCCTGGGCGAGATAACCATCGAGGGTATGAATGGGTGACGCCTCTCCGTCTTCCTGATCAGACACCACAATTTGGTAACGGAAAAAACCGGGGATCGCGGTCTCCTCCCCTTCGCTCCACCAATACCAGCTGCGTCCCGCCAGCTCCTCAGTGCCCGACACCCGGCCGCTTTGCAACGAGCCCCTTGCGCCCAAAACCAAGCGCAACTCGGCTAGGCGATTGGCCGCGACCCATTGTGCATGAGTGCGGTCCTCTAGGTAGCGTAATCCGTCTAACTGCTGTGACAGCGTGACCAGCAGCGCGGGCAGGGCGACCGCCACCACCGCCAGCGCCACCATTACCTCGACTAGGGTAAAGCCAAGCAGCGCACGGGTTGCGAGTGAGTGAGTGGTTTCGCCACGCAGGAGGTCAGTCCTCTGCATCGATCCTGCCTCGGGGCATGAGGGTCATGCGACCCAACAGATCCCACTCCAGCCGGTACAGCAATTCGCCAGTCCGCGAATCGAACCAACCCAATGATCCGGGTGTCATCTCGCCACCCGCCCAGGCAACGATCTGTGGCGAGGGATTGAGGTCGGGCTCATGGGGCAGCAGCTCGACCTCAGGTTGGCCCGACAGATCAAGGCGGAGCTCGAAGCCTGCCGCCAGTTTAAGCGGCTTGAAGACCTCGGCACTGCCGCGGGGTGCCGCCCAGCCCTGATCAAACCGTCTCAACCAGATACCCTCATAACCGGGTGAGCCCATGTCACTGACCCGGGCAATAAACAGTCCGTGGTCGGAAGCAGATAAGCCCGCCTCAGCGCTTGCGAAGGCCAATAAGCCGGAGAGATGCCGCACTTCGCCCTCTAGCTCCAGCTCGGCGCCACCCCGGCCCACGTTGAGACTCACTACGCCGGTCAGCAACACAATCACGAATACCGCGACGAGAAGCTCAATCAGGCTGAAGCCGCGCACCCTACCGTTGAGCCTCATCGAACCCTACTTTTCCGAGCGGCCGGGGCTCAGCCGCTTGTCTGATTCCAGTTGCCAATATCGGTGTTCTGACCTTCCCCACCCGGCAAGCCATCGGCGCCCATCGAATAAATGTCTACCTCCCGGTACTCGCCGGGGGACAGGTAAAGGTAAGATCGACCCCACGGGTCCATCGGCAGTTCGGACAGATAGCCGCCCTGCTTGAAATTGCGCGGCTCGGGCTCCAGCGAACTGGGCGTCACCAGGGCCTCTAGCCCCTGCTCGGTGGTCGGATACACGTAATTGTCCAAACGATAGATCTTCAACGCCGTCTCAATAGACTTGAAGTCAGCCTGCACTTTTTGGATGCGGGCGTCATCGGCACTGTTGAGCACGGTCGGTGCGACAACGCTGATCAACAGTCCCATTATGACCAGCACCACCAAAATTTCGATCAATGAAAAACCGCTCTGTTTCGTCATGGGTGCTTACCTCACCATCGTATTCAAATCAAAAATCGGGAGCAGAATGGCGAGCACAATGGTCAGTACCAGCCCTCCCATAAAGACGACCATCGCGGGTTCGAATAACCCCATGATGGTTCCCAGTGTCATTTCCAGTTCGCGTTCCTGGTTCAGCGCCGAGCGCTCCAGCATGGTCTCCAGATCTCCACTGGATTCTCCAGATGCCACCATGTGCACCATCATGGGTGGAAAAAATGCCTCCTGAGAAAGCGCCCGGCTCAAACTGGCGCCCTCCTGTACCACGACGGATACCGTGCCGCTGGCTTCGCGAAGAACCATATTGGTCATCACGGCACCCGCGATACGGAGTGCGTGGATCAGGGGCACGCCCGACGCCATCAGAATACTGAGTGTCGAGGCGAACCGGGCAGTGTCCAACGCGATCAGTAGTCCGCGCAGACCCGGAACGCGGAGCAGGAACATGTGCCAGCGCTTGCGCCAATCGGGGTGTCGCAACAGACGTCTACCCAACGCTACGGACGCAATTAAAAGGATAAGGCAATACAGTGCATAGGCGCGCAGAAAGTCGCTGACCCAAATCAGTCCCACCGTGAGCGGAGGGAGCGCTTTTTTGGAGTGCACAAAAATGCCCACCAACTCGGGGACCACAAAAATCATGAGTGCCGAAACCACAGCCACCGCCACCGCGATCAACACAAACGGATAGATCAGTGCCATCTGTAATTTTTGTGCCGTGTGTTGGCGGGTCTCTGTGTAATGCGCCAATTGCTCCAGCACCGGTGCCAGCTGGCCGGCTTCCTCGCCCGCATTAACCATAGCCCGATACATCTCGCCGAACGCTTGAGGGAACTGATTCAAGGCGTGTGCCAGCGTGTGGCCCTCGGCTACCTTGGAGCGCACCTGCAGCATCATTGATTTGATCGCGGGCTTGCGGCTCTGATCAGCGACCGCCTGCAGACACTCATCCAGCGGCAGTGCCGATGCCACCAGAGTGGCCAATTGCCGGGTTAGCAGCGCCAGATCGCTGGCGCCCAAACGCTTGGCAAACCATCGTAAACGATGGCCCTCACCCGACCCGCCCACATTCGTGGCCTCTGCGACGTCTACCGGTCTCAGATGGCGCTGCCTGAGCGTCCCTCTCACCTGCCGATCGGAATCACCTTCCAGCACACCTTTGACCAATTTGCCCTCATCGTTGAGGGCCTTGTAACGAAAGGCTGTCATGGATCAATTGACCGCGGTCACCCGCAGCACTTCCTCTAAGCTGGTCTCACCACTGATAATCCGACGGCGACCATCGGCATCGATACCGGGGCTTTGCTGTCTGGCTAGGCGCAGCAACGATTGCTCGCCCTGACCGTCGTGGATCGCTTCACGGAGTGCGTCACCAATTTCGATCAGCTCGTAGATACCCGTCCGGCCGCGATACCCGGTCATGTTGCAGCGCTCGCAGCCCCGGGCTCGATAGAGCTGCACACTCTCGTCAGTCAGCCCCAGTCGCTCCCGCTCAGCCTCCCCCGGCTGGTAGGGCTCGCGACATTCCAAACACAAGAGTCGAACCAGTCGTTGCGCCATTACGGCGAGCAGGCTCGATGAGAGTAAGAACGGCTCTACGCCCATGTCTTGCAGGCGCGTCACGGCACCGATTGCCGTATTGGTGTGGAGTGTCGACAACACCAGGTGGCCCGTCAGCGACGCCTGAACGGCAATTTCAGCGGTCTCCAGATCACGTATCTCACCCACCATGACGACGTCGGGATCCTGTCGCAGAATGGCCCTCAACCCCCGGGCGAAGGTCATATCGACCTTGGGATTGACCTGGGTTTGCCCCACACCGGGCAACATGTATTCGACCGGGTCTTCAATCGTCAGAATGTTGCGCGAACTATCATTGATGCTGGACAACCCGGCATATAGCGTCGTGGTCTTACCCGAACCCGTGGGCCCGGTCACCAAGATGATCCCGTGGGGGCTCGCCAGAGCGCCACGGTACGCGTTATCGACCTGCTCATTCATCTGCAATTCACTGAGATTAAGCTGCCCAGCCTGTGTATCAAGCAATCGCAATACCACCCGCTCACCGTGGGCAGATGGGATGGTCGACATGCGAATATCGATGCTATAGCCGGCTATGCGCACCGAGATACGGCCATCCTGAGGCACACGCTTTTCCGCAATATCCAGCTTCGCCATGACTTTCAGTCGAGAGACCAACAGCGGCGCTAAGGTTCGTTTGGGGGAGAGGACCTCGCTCAGTATGCCATCCACCCGGTAGCGGACACTGAGACGCTCTTCGAAGGTCTCGATGTGGATGTCCGAAGCCTGCTCTTTCACCGCCTGAGACAAAATAGCATTGATCAGACGGATAATCGGCGCGTCGTCATCGGTATCCATCAAATCGCCGACGTCAGGCAGCTCCTCCACCAGTCGCGACAAATCAATATCCGAGGATAAGTCCTCGGCCATCTGTGCCGCCTCGTTCTGGGTACGCTGATAGGCCACGGTAAGTCGCTGACGAAACTGGTCCTCATCGATCGGCGCCAGTGAGAACACCTCCCCCAGGTAGCGTCGCACCTCGAGTAATACGTCAGTGGCCAACGGCGGAACATAATGGAGGGTCAGCGAAGCACCGGAGCGCTCGAGCAGCACATTGCGGCTCTGCGCAAACGTAAAAGGCAGTCCAGACGTTAGGACGAGGCTCACAGGCTCAGCGACGGGTATGGACTCCGGTGCAGACTCGCTCATCGGCGGTCACTCTTGCTCTGCATCGTCGGCCGGCACTTCAGGCAACTGCTGAAGCTGCTCTTCCCAGGTCGGCAATACCGGCAAGTTGCCGTCATCGAGGAACATAAGGCCACGCTCGCGACGCTCCATCTGCTGATCCCTGATAAAGCGATATTTTTCTGCGGTGGCGCCCGACAGATCGTCGTCATTGCGAATGATGGTCGGGCGAATGAAAACCAGCAAGTTCTGCTTGGTCACCTCAACCGAATCACTGCGGAACAAGCGACCTAAGAGGGGGATCCTGGAGAGCCCTGGCACACCCTCGCTGGTGTCAGTCACTTTGTCTTCGACCAAGCCACCCAACACCACGATGTTGCCGTCATTAGCGAGCACCATCGTCTCGATCTTGCGCTCATTGGTGATGATGTCTGAGGCGATGAGGGCAGGGCTGAGACTGGAGACCTCCTGAACGATATCCATCACAATGGCATCACCCTCGTTGATTTGCGGTGTCACTTTCAAGGTCACACCCACGCTCTGGCGTTCAATCGTCTGGAACGGATTCGAGGCGCCATTGGCCGCGCCAGTATTGGTGTAGGAGCCGGTCACGAAGGGCACCTGCTGGCCTACCGTGATAAAGGCCTCCTCATTATCGAGGGTGAGCAGACTGGGGGTGGAGAGAATGTTTGAATTTCCCTGGGATTCCAAAGCATTGAGGATCACGGTCATCGTCAGGGACTCATCCACCACACCCCATCCGAGCGTCGTTCCGGGTATTGTTGCCAGTGACGCAGCCACTTCCCTCGTGCCAATGTTTTCTGAGCCATCATCGGGGACCAGCGCGCCGCCCAGCTGGCTCAAATTGTTCCGTCTGGCATCGTTCGTGGTGATGTTGCTGCCATAGGCACCGTTATCGTCGGCGAACAGCCACTGCAGCCCCAGCTCCTGACCTTCCGAGACTCTCACCTCTACGATGATGGCCTCGATCAGTACCTGGGCTCGACGAATATCCAGCCGCGCAATGACAGCCTCTAGCGCAGCCATCTCATCGGTGTCGGCGGTAATGATCAGGCTGTTGGTGCCCTCATCGGCCTCGATAGTCGATTCGCCGTTGCCCGCGCGTTTGTTACTTCCACCTTCCTCCAAACGGGAGATGTTCTGCATGACCCGGGTCAGCACTTCAGCAATCGTTGTCGCGTCGGCATACTCGAGATAGATCACGCGGACGTTGCCGGATTGCTCGAGCGGCGTGTCGAGATACGCCACCAGTTTACGGATACGGTCGACGGACAACTCATCCGCGGTCACCACAACACTGTTGGTGCGCTTGTCGGCCACCAGCACTGCCTCTTTATCGGCTTCAGCACCCTCACCCTGCCGGGACTTCTCAAGCGTGTTCAGCATGCTGACCACGTCCTCGGCGACCCCGTACTTGAGGCGGATGATTTCCGTGGTCTGCACCGCCGAGCGGTCCATGCGCTCAATAATGTCGACGATCCGGCCGATATTGGATCGAATATCGGAGATGATGATGGCGTTGCTGGGTGCGTAGGCCGCCATATGCGCCTGCTGCGGCACCAGTGGACGAAGGACAGGAATCAATTTGGCCGCCGAGATATTGTCGAGCCGAATGACCTGCGTCACGTATTCGTCGTTCCCAACCGCCGCTTGATCTTCCATAATGGGCACCGGCGATGAGCGGGCATCTTTACTCGGAACAATGCGGATCACCTGCCCGCTTCGAACGGCCGTGTAGCCCTGCACATCGAGAATGGACAGGAAAAGATCATAGAGCTCTGCCTGTGACACCGGCTTCGATGAGATCACCCTGACCTTCCCCTTCACATTCGGGTCCACCACCATGGTCGTACCGGTCACGTCGGCCACAAACTTAATGAACTCCTGAATGTCGGTGTCCTTGAGGTTGACCGTATATTCCTGTGCCGTGGAGCCGGCGCTCAGAGTGAGTGCCGTAGTGACGGCGATCGCGCTCAGGCTGTTTTTGAGCAAAGCTGTGAGGTCTGAAATGTTCACGGTTATCCTGTCAGGGGCTGGCGAGATCAACGTTGATGGTCACGTTGCTACCGTCCCTTTCTATGTCAAATGAGGCCTGGGTGGCATCTTTCATCGTCTGGTAAAGCTTTACGGTATTACTCGCATCGCTGAGCGCCAAGCCATTCACTGCCGTGACAATATCACCAGTTTGAAATCCAAAGGCATCAAAGGCAACGCGATCAGCCCCCGGTGCAATGCGGTACCCGACAACCCGTTCACCCTCTCGAACAGGTGACACGGAGACCACTGACGCCAGCGATTCGGGGCTGTCATAAAGCTTGCGGCGGTACTGACTGGCCAATGCGGTTTGTTCCGCCGCTGTAGCAGACGGGCTCGCCTCATTCGTGTTGGAGATAGGGGCAGACGCTGCCGCGTCTTGACGAAGTGCCCGCGCGGTCCGAGTAGGAATCGCGATGCCAGGCCCCTCATATAACTTCATCAGCTCATAGGTACCGTTGTTGTCGATCACTACCTGCTGCGGCATGACCTTGGCCAGCACCACCTGCCCGGAAGCGGGCAAAGCGTCTCCCACCGCATAGACCTGCTCGGCTGCACCCGACTTGATCACCGCGCTGCCTCTGCCGTCTTCGGTCGAGGCCACAATACCGGTCAGCGTGAGCGCCAGGCGGGTTTCCCGAGCATTTTGCTCAATGCCGTCACGACTGGCCTCGGTCAGCGTGGCACTGTTTGCATCGGCAAATGCCTCTGGCGAGCCGCCGAAAAGCCCAAGACCCAATACGCCAGAAGTATCAATGACCGCAGTCTGCTTGCCACCGGCGGGCTTCGGGGGATTCAGCGCCAAAGCGGGCGCAACTTCAATGGGATGAGTGCGGAAGGGGATCCAGATCAGCTGACTGACGCTGGAGAGCGACCACAATACCAGCACTACAATCAGGATGGCCTGCAGGCGCCGCAGCCGCTCAGGGTCACGAGCTAAGCCCTGCCAAAGGCCTTGCACCCCATCTTGAACCCGGGTCGATGCCTCTTCAAATCGCGCCTTCCATGCGCTTTGGTCGATGGTGTTCACTGTCGTTGTAGCGTCCAAACCCTACTGGCCTCACATCATACGCGCGACCAAGGGGAAATACCCTTCCGTGGATGGTCTGCGAATTTTAACAAAGCTGTCGTGACAACTCTGTGACAGACTGCCACAGAGGCGCTTTCCGGCTCGCCTCCAGAACACGCCCATCAGCGGCTTTCGCTGTGTCTGTGTTAAACTGCAGCGACCTGCGGGGTGGCCTTTGCCTGAGATACCGACCCGGTGAACCCGTCGAACCTGATCCGGATTATACCGGC